>CAYQTK010000012.1:0-41398 GCA_964420375.1 uncultured bacterium | reverse complement strand
AGTAAAGTTAAAACGACTTTATCCGAAACTATAAATGTTACACGGTACTAGTGCCTTGTCAAAAGCTTTTTGGGGAATAGAAAATAATCGTGCGAGCGGCTTTAGCCGCGATCTGCATTGGACTCGTTCCCCTTTTTTCGAGTGACAAAGCACTAGTGCTCTGTCAAGTTTTTTTCGTCGCCTACAAGACATATCTTCTTCGTGCGAGCGACTTTTAGTCGCGACTAACGTCGCTACACTATGCGTCAGTGTAAGCTTGACAAGACACTAGCGCCATGATACCGGGCCGGCCTCGTCAATCACCTCGGGAAGCCGTTCCCGGAAAAGAACGAACCGGGCGACTCCCGCATCCATGGCGTTCTTGAGTGCTCGCGGAATGCCCGCTCCCAGGTCTTGGGGCTGATGCGCGTCCGAGCCGAGGATCACGTACTCCCCGCCGAGTTCCTTGTACAGGGACAGTATCTCCGTGCAGGGGTAGGTTGACTTGGGAGGCTCACGAAGTCCGGAGGAGTTGATCTCCACCGCCATTTCCCGCTTGATGGCCCCTTCCAGTATCCTCCGCAGCAACCCGTAATACGGTCCCCACTCGAGAGGCTCGGCAAGACGCGTCACTCCGAAGCGCTGGATAAGGTCAAGATGGCCGACCACGTCGAACAGCCCGCTCAAGACCATGTTGTCCACCTGGCTCAAGTACTCGGTGTAGACCTCGGAGAGCTCATGGCGGGCAAATGTCTCGAGGGCCTCGTACTCCTCCGATATCCCGCTTTCGCCGTCGAAGATGCTGTGTACTGACCCGATGACGTAGTCGTAACTCTTCTGCTTTAAATAGTCCCTGATATCTTTCTCTATGCGCGCCACGTAGCCGATCTCCGCCCCCATCCGTATTACCAGGTGCTCGCCGTACTTCTCGCGGGCATCATTGATTTCCTGGCAATACCTCTCGTAGTCGTGCCGGAAGCTCACCATGTCGCGAGGGTCCAGGTCAACGTGCTCGGAAAACCCGATGGCCTTCATGCCCTGTTTGACGGCCCTCTCACAGTAGTCGCTTATGCTCCCTTCACCGTCGTGGGACAGGAAGGAATGAACGTGAAGGTCGAACGGCACGATGGATACGAGGTTATCCATCAGCTCCTCCGCCAAAGGGCTGCAATCCCCGAATAGCTTTTGAGGTGTCCATTCAAGATACTTCCCTTATTTAGTGCCCGTTGCGAAACGGAGGTTTAATTTGCTTTTGCGGCGCTGTTTTTGGAGTGCGGCAGCAAGCTGTCCGCTTTTTCCGCCGGGAAGCTTGCTTGTCGGAAATTTGCCCCACAAGAGGCTCACAGCTTACGATGCGAAAGCAAGCTTTCGTACTCCAAAAACGGAGTTTCGCAACGGACACTATTTAACCTACTCACTAACCGGCCGCCGGTCAACCCTGAAACAGAGGGGGAGCTTTTGCTCCTGGTCATTATGCGCCTGTTGTTTATTTGACCGGCTTCGGCAAAAGTATGTAATATTAGAGCGTAGACCGGAACAAAAGATACAAGGAGGCTGTCATGGCTGACACCAACTATAACGAGCTCCTGGAGCAGAAGGCGCAAACTTTGCAAGACAAGACCATGCTTCTTTTCGAGGACGAGCGCATCAGCTACCGGCAGATGGACCAGCGGGCGAACCAGGTTGCGCACGGCCTCAAGAAGCTGGGCGCGGGCAGGGGAGTCGGCGTGGCCTCCATGCTCTTCAACACCCCCGAGGCCTTGTACGCCCATTTCGCAGCCCAGAAGCTCGGCTCGTACACCGTTCCCGTAAACACCGAGCTCAAGGGAGACCACCTGGCTTATATACTTGACCACTGCGATGCCTCCATCCTCATAATCGACCAGGGCCTGCTCTCCGCCTACGAGAAGATACGCGAGAAGGCGCCGAAGATAAAACACGTGGTGGTGAACATGAGGGACGCGTCCCCCGTGTTCAAGCTCCGGCCCTACCTTTCGGCCTTCCAGGACTGGCTTTACTCCGAACCAGCGGACCAGCTTGAGGACCGGCCCCGAAACGGCGACCTGGCCATGCTCCTTTACACCTCCGGCACCACCGGCCGGGCCAAGGGAGTAATTTACCGCTTCGGCGCTATCGGTCTCAACAACCTGGGTCTCATGGCCAAGCTCTTTTACAAGCCCGACGACGTGCTCTACACCTGTCTTCCCTTGTTTCACGCGAACGCGCTTTACGTGACCCTGCCGGTGACCATGTGGGCGGAGGCTGCCATGGCCCTGGGCCGCCGCTTTTCAGCCAGCCGTTTCTGGGAGGACATCCGCAGGTACGGGGCCACCACCTTCAACGCTTTGGGGGCCATGATCCCTATACTTATGAAGCAGCCGGAGCGTGCCGACGACGCGGACAACCCGGTGCGGCTGGTCCTTTCCGCGGCCTGTCCCGCTTCTTTGTGGGAGGCTTTCGAGAAGCGGTTCGATCTCAAGATTTACGAGTTCTACGGCGCAGTGGACGGAGGCGGAAACGCGGTGTTCAACCTCGGTGACTGCCCGGTGGGCAGCATCGGCAGGCTTCCCCGCGACAAAGGCATGGTGGTTGACGACGACAGGAACGAGGTCCCGCCCCACACTCCCGGCGAGCTGGTTTTCAAGGTGGACGCGGACAAGAGCTCGGTGGAGTATTACAAGAACGAACAAGCCACCAAGGAGAAAGTCCACGACGGTCTCCTCCATACCGGCGACCTTGTTTACTACGATGACAGCGACTACCTTTACTTTGTTGACAGGAAGTCGGACAACATGCGCCGGCGGGGCGAGAACATCTCCAGCTACGAGGTCGAGCGCATAGTTGAGAGCCACTCTTCGGTATTGGAGGCGGCGGCCTATGCCATACCTTCGGACGTTGGTGAGGACGACGTAATGGTTGCGGTGGTTTTGAAGCCCGGCGAGAACGCGGACGCGGTGTCCCTTTATGAATACTGTCACGAAGAGATGCCGCGCTACATGGTTCCCCGCTACATCCGGTTTATGGACGAGCTTCCCAAGACGGAGACTCACCGTGTCAAGAAGCCGGTACTGCAGGAGGAGGGGGTCACGGCCGATACCTGGGACGAAGAAAAGGAGCGAGGCAGAAGATAGTTGTCCCCCTCAGAGAAAGAGCCTTCCGGTTCCCCGTCGTCAGACAGTACCGGCGGTGGTCCCCGCGTTCCGCGGCGCTCGGGCATGGACCTGACCCGAGGCAGGATATCCACAGTCCTCCTCATATTCAGCCTTCCCATCATCGGCCAGATGGCCATCCAGCCCCTCTACCAGGTGGTGGACCGCATCTTTATTGGTCAGATAAGCCCGGAAGCCTTCAAGGCGGTGACCAATGCGGCAGTGCTCCAGATGCTGGTGATCATGCTTTCCGCGGGGATAGCCAACGGGGTCACCAGCTACGTGGCCCGCCTGGTGGGCAGCGGCGACTATGCAGAAGCGGACAACGCAGCCAACCATGCCCTGATCCTCATCCTTGCCATCTCCTTTGTTTACATCCTGCTGGCATATCCCCTGGACCGGGCTTTCTTTGCAATGCTCGAGCTGGAGCCGGCGCTCATCGAGCAGGCCCACGATTACATCAAGGTCATCATCGTGGGAAACATCACCATCATGTTCAGCTTGATCGGGGCCAACATTCTCCGGGGAGAGGGCAACTCGACCACGCCTTTCTGGCTGGCGTTTATAGCCATCGCCATAAACCTGGTCCTCGATCCCCTGCTCATGTTCGGGCCGGAAGACAAGGTCTTCGGCTTCGAGATCGGCTGGATGGGGCTCGGCGTGATGGGCGCATCTATTGCCACCGTGGTGGGAAGGGGCGTCGGCGCTTTCCTGCTTATCCTTTATCTTTTGAAAGGCAAGAGTGTGTGGACCTTTTCACTCCGGAACTTCCACTGGTATCCCCGGCATATCGTGGAGATACTCCGGGTGGGGTTTCCCATGCTGCTTGTAAACCTGTGCGTGTGGATCGCCAATATCGTGTTTTTGCGGATATTGAACCCCATCCGGGGGGCCGCGGTGGCATACGGCATGGGCATTCAGTTCGACATGATGGCCATACTTCCCATGATCGGTCTCATGCTGGGGGTGGTGTCCATGGTGGGCCAGAACTACGGGGCCGGAGACCTGGACCGGGCCCGACGCTCCGCCTGGACAGGCGCCATCTACGGGGCCCTGTTTTCACTGGGCATGGGCATCATCTATATTCTCTTTCCCGACTTCTGGGCCTCGCTCTTCAACAAGGAAGGAGACCCCGTGATCCAGGAGCTGGGACGGGAGTACATCTACATCGTGGGACTTACTTACACCCTGGTCGCCGAGGTGTTCGTACTCGGCGGCGCTTTCCAGGGACTGGGCAAGGGCATGCCTCCACTTGTCATCACCGCCACCAGGTTCCTGGCGGTGGCCATACCCCTTACTATCATTCTCACCCCCATGATGGGGGCCACCGGAGCATGGATCGCCATCGCAGCATCACACGTCATCGGCGGGCTGTTCGCCATCGCCTGGATCGCTATCGAGTTTCGAAAAAGAAAGGGAGGTGTCGAGGTCCCATGAGCAAAAAGATACCTGAGTTTAAAAACGAAGACGAAGAGCGGGAGTTCTGGTCAAAGCATGACTCCACCGAGTACGTGGGTTGGAAAAAGGCGGAAAGCACAGTGCCTTCCAAGTAACGTCTTGCTGGTTTTGCAAAGATTCGTCTGCTACATGGTTTCTTCGGCCTTGGGAAGCTCGATGAGCTTGAGGGTCACGCTTCCGAAGAAGACGTCCGCTTCCGCCTTGATGATATGTCGCGGCGGTTCTTTTGCCATCCAGATGTGGACCTCGCGGATCATGCTTATCTTGTTTTCTTCTTTGCGCTTTATCTTCTCCCACCACCTCTTGTCCTCGCGTTCGTGGTCGCTGGGACCCTCGAAGATGCTGCTTTGAAAACGCACGCACTCATAGGTCCCGGTCTTGACCTTGACCTTTTCTTCGGCCACCGCCTTAAGGACCAGCAGGTACCGGTCGTTGCCGTCAATGACTTCGAAGCGGCGCTTGTCGCCGACCTCCCACGGCAGGCTCCGGATCAACATGTAGGTGCTCACCGGGCAGTAGGCGTTGGTATAGGTGAACGACTTGGTGCTTTCATGGTCCCGGTAGACTTTCCGCCGGTGGGCCGTCCCTTTTTCATGGTTGAAGTCAACCACCATGTCGTACCTGGTGAGGCTCTCGTTGATGCTGATCGAGTACGAGTCCGGCTTGAGGGTCTTTAAGTTCATGCAGGAGTGCACCGAGTCGCGGGCCTTGTAAAGGGTGGCCACCTGCCCGAATATGCTTCCCTTGGCGCCCGCGCAAATCCAGCCCTCCCGCTCCGGATGCCCGGAGACCTCCAACTGCGCGGTCACTGCGGGAATGCCGTTCCAGTACGCCCGGTAAACGGCGACCTCCCCGGGAGACACCACTCCGGGCTCCGGGGCGTAGTCCGGAAACGACACCTTGCCGGTGGGATACGGCTCCGGGCCGAGGGCCACGTAGGTACCGTCGCCTGCGCCCAGCAAAAGGCCAAACAGAACACAAACCGAAACTATAGATACGAACCTTTTCATTACTTCCTCCGTTAAATCTTCAGCTCACGGCCCTGCCGAAAGGCAGCAATTATACATTGCGATTTTAATAAATGCTTATACCTCTCTCTTGTGCGAGCGACTTCAGTCGCGATCATTGCTTCAGAAAAAATGATGTTACAAACATAAGCTTTAAAGATGAGTTGTTCGCGGCTGAAGCCGCTCGCACGAGTTATCTTGTTTTACGTATTCCATTATCTTATAAAGAACATGACAAGCACGCTCGTATGTTTACAAACATTTAAATCTTCGCAATTGTTCTTTGAGTATCACTTTTGTCCAAAATAGAATTTTATTTCACGCAAAGGCGCGAAGACGCAAAGTAAAAACTCAACAACATTAAGCCGTTCTGATCTTTTATAGGAATAACCCTCCGGCAGAACTTTTCAAGTAACCTCAAATTCATAAAGCATCTTTTCGTGCGCATCATTACCGAGGTTCTAACATTTGATTCCAAATCAAAAAGAAATTCCGAATCCTTCGCGCCTTTGCGTGATATGGCTTTCAGCTTTCGTTCCATGTTTTGGACAGCACTGTTTGAGTATATATAATAATCCCTTTCATACCAGCTTATACGCAATGCCCCCTCAAATAAAAGGGACCCCTTGCGCGTCCGCAGATACCGTGCATACCTCTACTATGATCCAGATAAAAACACCCAGAAGAGGCAAGACAAGCCAGCCCGCCAACAGGGTTATCAGAAGCTGCGCTATTGCCCGACCGGTGTATCCGGCGTAGAAGTTATGGACACCCAGTCCTCCCAGGAACAGGCCGAGCAGGATGTATCCGACCCGGCTTTTGGGAACAATCACCGGGTTGTACATTGGTTGGTTATACATGGGCTGGTTATATACCACCGGCTTGGCCACCGGCATGCGGCAGTACATGCAAACCACCGCGTTATCCGGTATCTGCCCTCCGCAACGTTGACAGAACATGCTCGAGATCTCCTTTCACTGCAAAATGCGGTTCAGTCCCGACTGGCCCTCTTCATAAGATCATTATCCCACAGGTCTTCGATCATGGCCAGCCGGTTTATCTGGTTGGTCCCTTCATAAATCTGGGTAAGGCGGGCGTCGCGCAGAGGCTTTTCCACGTTGTTGGCGTGCAGATATGCATGCTCGCCCATGATCTCCATGGCCCGTTCGCAGACCTCGACCGCGGTGTCCGCGCAGTAGGACTTGGTTGCCGCTGAAGTCATCTGCATGGGGGGCATGTAGCGGCAGACGGTGTACCAGATCATGGCCCGCGATGCTATCAGCCTGGCAAGCATGGAGGCCAGCTCGAGCTGAACCTCCTGGTACTCGATCAGCCTTTTGCCTCCCTGCCGGGTGGTGCGGCAGAAGTCCACGCAGCTCTCGTATGCTCCCCTGGCGATCCCCAGGGCGATGGCACCCACAGCGGGCCGCGAGGTGTTGAGCACGTTGCGGTTTATGGCCCATCCCGCGCGCTCCGGGCCGACGCGGTTTTTCTCGGGAACAAAGACGTCGTCCAGGATAAGCTCGGTGGCGTCGCCGGCTTTCTGGCCCATCTTCTTCTCCTGCCTGCCCAGTGAGAACCCTTCCATCCCTTTCTCGATCATGAAGCACGTCCAGCTTTCCGCGCCCTCGTCCTCCAGGCAGGCGAACAGGGTCACGTAATCCGCAATGCCGCCGTCGGAGATAAAGACCTTGCGGCCGTTTATGACGTAGCCTCCCATGGTCCTTTGTGCGCGGGTCACCAGCCGTGCCTTTACTGCGCCCTCGGTCTCTTCCACGTCCGAGCCGGCGCCGGGCTCGGTTATGGCAAAGGCCATCACGCACTTCTCACCGCGGTTGAGCCTTCTGTAGATGGGCACGACCCACCGGAAAAAAGTTGCCGTGTCCGCTCCCACCAGCAGGGGAGCCACTCCCAGGTCATGGGCCAGGAGCATGAGCCCGATCCCTCCGCAGGCCGCACACAGCTCTTCGACCTTGAGCGCCAGGCTGAATCCCCAGTTGCGAAGGCATGCCATTTTCATCCTGCCCACCGGCCGGGGCAGCATCTCCGAGGCCCATCCCCGGCGGGCGTACTCCCGGAACAGCCATTCCTTGTCAAGGCCCGAAGGGGCCGAGTCCGCGGCCAAGGCGCGCGGCCGGATGTACTGGTCGGCAAACTCCTTGTACTGCCTCCGCAGGCGGCGCAGGGTCCACGGCAGGGTCCGGGTCTCGTCCTCCCAGAAATCGCCGTGATGCTTGCGCACCAGGAGCTTCCCCAGTAATCCCAGGTGCTCCCTGGCCACGTCCATGTGTGTGGGCGGCTTCATGGCATGGTCTCCTCGAACCCGGCGACAACCGTCTTCATGTCGCGGGCGCTGCCGCCCACGCTCTTCAAAGTATTTATGTCACGGTAGCGCTTCTCCATGCCGTAGTCCTCCATGTAGCCGTAGCCGCCGAACACCTGGAGCGAGTCGGTGACCGCGCGAGAGGCATTGTCCAATCCGGTCAGCCTGGCCTTGGCCGCTCTCACCAGGTCCCGGAGTGAGTCATCGCTGCTTGCCGCGGCCCGGTCGAGAAGCGACTGGCAGGACGATATCCGTGACTCGGCCTCGGCAATAAGCAGGGTGCTGACCCCGGGATGGTTGATGATCTCCGTGCAGCACTGGTAACGCTCGCGGGCGTACTGCCGCGCCATGTCCAGGGCTCCGCGCGCCACACCGGTGGCTGCCGCCAGCAGGCCGAGCCAGTAAAAGCGAAGATACTGAAAGACCGGCTCGTAACCCGGCCCGCCGAACCGGAGCTCCCGGTCTTTTGCTACTCTCACCTCTTCAAGGACCAGGTGGACCTGGGAAGCCGCTCTCACGCCCATGCGCTTGCCCGCGCTTTCAACCTTGACACCCCCGTCTCCCTCATTAACCAGCAAGGCCCGCCACTCGTCATCCGTGCGGGCGAACACGATATAAGCGCCGGTCCCCGGAGCCTGGCATACGAATTCCTTGCTGCCGCTGATGATTATATGGTCTCCCTCTTCACGGGCCGTGGTCTCGACCCTTGCAGGGGCCTCCCGCGACGGGTATCGAAACGTAGTCGGAGAAAAAACGAACCCTCCTTCCAAAAGAGCCACCGCGGTCTCTTCCGGCACATCAGGCCCCTGGAGCGCGAAGTTGGCCACCAGCGAAGCAAGCCCCTCCACGTGCGCAATCAAGGCCACGCCACCGCAGGCCACTGCCAACTCCTCGAGAAGCAGCAGCGAAACCCGCGGACCCATGTCCACTGCGAACCTGCCCCAGATGCCGGTCTCGAATCCCGGCGACTCCGGGTCGGGAGAAGCTACCAGGCCGTTCTCCCGGGCTTCCTTCAAAACACCGGGGACCCGGGAGAGGTCTCCATCAGGCGTGTCATGACCCAGGAGGGGCTGAATGCTTTTTGCAGCAAATGACGCCGCGGTCTCCTGGAAGGCCTTTATATCTTCCTGGCTGAATATCATCTTAACCCTCCCCCGCGGGATGCCTGCTTATAAACCAATGTCTCATCATTCTCATTGATCTTCTTGCCGACGCCATTAAACCGCCTGGACTCTCTCCAGGATGATGATGTTCATGGCCGCCTCCTCCACGCCGATGTTGCCGCCGCCGTTCTCGCACATGCCGATCCTGGCGTTCTCCACCTGCCTCTTGTCCGCTTCGCCGCGAAGCTGCCAGACCAGCTCGCAAACCTGTCCCACACCGGTTGCTCCCACGGGATGGCCCTTGCTCTCCAGCCCGCCGGAGGTGTTCACCGGTATTTTTCCGCCCAGCGCGGTCGCTCCGGACTCGGAGAACGGCCCGCCTTCCCCCAGAGGACAGAACCCCAGTCCTTCGAGCGCCCGGAGCTCGCCAAACGCGGTGGCGTCGTGGACCTCGAGCACGTCCACGTCCTCCGGGCCGAGGTCGGCCATCTCGTAGGCCCGCGCGGAAAGCCTCTCTCCCAGGTCGGGGGCGTTCATGTCCCGGTCCATGCCCGAGCCCAGCACTGCGGCGCGGACCTTGACCGGCTTGGTGGAAAGGCCCAGCTTCTTGAGACCCGCCTTGGTGCAAAGGATGACTGCGGCAGCGCCGTCCCCCACCGGCGAGCACATCGGCCGGGTCAACGGATAGGATATCTCGGGGGCGGCCAGGACCTCCTCCACCGTCATGGGGTCCCGGTACTGGGCATAGGGGTTATGCCGGCTGTTGGTGTGGTTCTTGGCGCTGATGACCGCGAACTGTCGCTGGGTGGTCCCGTACTTGTCCATGTGCATCCTCGCGGCCATGGCGTAAAGGTCCATGAAGGCGCTTCGCTTGCCTTTGCCCTGCTTCGCTTGTTCGCCTTCGCTCTCCCGCTTTTTACGAGACTCTTCTTCGTTCTGGCCGGCCATCTTCATGATCATCTGCACCACGTCCTGGTCCATGGCAGCGGCGAACAGGGACAGCCGCTTCTCCCGGTCGTCGAGATACATCTTCTCGAACCCCAGCGCCAGTGCCACGTCCTGGATGCCCAGGGCCAGGTTCATCCAAGCCACCTGGAAGGCGGTGGCCGAGCTGGCGCAGGCGTTTTCGAGGTTGAAAACGGGAATGTCTCCGATGCCCATGGCCCGGAGCACCACCTGGCCGCGGATGGACTCCTGGCCGGTGGCTATCCCCTGGAAGGCGTTTCCCACCGCGGCCATTTCGATCCTTGAAGGCTCGATGCCGGCGTGGTCGCACGCCCTTTCCACCGCGGTCCTGGAGAGCGACTTGATGGACTCCTCCTTCCACTTTCCGAACCTGGTCATTCCCGCGCCGATAATATACACTTTTTCCATTACTCCTCCTCCGGGCCGGCCCGCAACCATGCCGGCTTCCGGTTCCGCTTTTTAAGTTTTATCACGAGGCGGTCGCTGGTGCAATGGTTTTTCATGCCGGTCTTACAAAGCCTTGACGGTCATTCCCCCGTCGATCACGAGAACAGCTCCGGTTATAAAGGACGCTTCCTCGCTCGCCAGGAAAGCCGCAGCCCCGGCCACGTCCTCCGGGTTGCCCAGCCTGCGGAGGGGGATCCCTTTTATGCACTTTTCCTTGAACTTCTCGTCAGCCAAAAGCGGAGCCAGCATATCGGTCTGGATAGGTCCCGGACAGAGGGCGTTCACCGTTACCCGGTAGCGGGCCAGCTCGACTGCATTGGACCGGGTAAGCCCTATCACGCCCGCCTTGGAAGAGCTGTATACCGGCACCATGCCCGATCCCCTGATGCCCTCCACCGAGGAGATGTTTATTATCCTTCCCCTGCCGCTTTCCTTGAGATAAGGCGCCAGTGCCCTGGTGGCCCGCAGGGTCCCCACCAGGTTCACCTTGAGGACCCGTTCCACGTCCTCGTCAGTCACCGATTCGATAAAGCCCGCTGCGGAAACCCCGGCGTTGTTTACCAGCACGTCCAGGCCGGAAAAAGCGTCTTTGCATTTGCCGGCAAGCCGCTCGACCGCTGACTGGTCGGAGACGTCCGCGGCCATTGCCAAGGCATCGCCCCCCTGGGAACGGATGTCCTCCGCGGTCTTCGCAGCGCCTTCCTCCATAATGTCGCTTACCAGGACCCGCGAGCCTGCCGCAGCAAGCCGAAAAGCTATGGCCCGGCCGATGCCCGAGCCGCCGCCGGTGACCAGTGATCTTACTTGTTTTAAGTCCAACTTATCGTCCTTGTTTGAAGAGTGATCATATCACACTTTCCATGGGAGGTTGCGTCCGGGCGGCAACCTCCGCACCGCCATCCTTTGTCCACAATTACTCTAACCATCTGTGCTTTGTGGTGTCAATAAGAAAAGACCTGTCTCCGGATTGAGAGTTTCCACTCATGGTTGCGAATCCGGAAGTAGTGTTTAAGATTATTAAAGAGGATCGTGGCGAATGATTTATTACCTCGTATTCGGCGTGAGCGTGGTGGCTGTTCTGCTGGCCGTGGGTATACCCGCGGTTACGCGGCTGGTAAGGATTCCCGGCCGGATATATCTGCGCGCGGTGAACGAGCACGAGCTTTCCGAACAAGCGCTGTCTTATTTCAAGACCCTTGATGAACAAGCTCATGCTCTCGGTTTTCAGCACCAGGTTGACTTCGTCTTTCCGGGCCACACCACGCCGAACGAAAACCGGCTTTATTACCATCCCCCGGACGGGACCATGCTTCTCGTCTCCCTGCAAAGCTCGGGGAACAGGTCGGTGCACCTTTTCGAGTTCGTAACCATGTTTGCCGACGGCACCGAGGTTACCACCACCAACACTCCGGTATCGCTTATTTTCGAGGAACCGCCCTGGCAGGGGATAAAGCGAATGTCTGCCTCGAAAGGGGTTGACGATCTTTTCGCTTCGCACAAAAAGCGCATAGATAACCGGGAGTCCGAGATCCATTACCCGGAAGAGGACCGGATGCTGGAACAGATAAGCCGCAGCCAGCAGCGCTTGTTCGAGCACCAGGTAAATGCCGGCCTTTTCCGGAAGGACGAAGAAAGCGGAATGTACGTTGCAACCTCCAAGGTAGCTCTCCGCACGGTGGCCAATATCCTGAACCCTTTTACCGAGGAGTTTACGCCTGCCAGGGCAGCCATGGGGATTGGCGGCGCCTTGGCCCTGTTTGCGGCGATTGTCTTTCTCGGCCGGGAATGGGTACTTGCCGGGCCCTTGTCCGAGGGCACGGGAGCGGAGAAGGGGCAGATGATCTACCTGGTTTTTTCGCTGGCCTTCGTCCTGGCCGGCCTGGTCGCCGGGTTCTCCTTTACCCGAAAGGGCTTTTTGTGGGGGTTCCTGGTAAGCCTACCCGCTATTTTGCTGGCTCTTTTCTTCCATCCCACTCTTGCTCACCCGATTTTCTACTCCCTTGTCACCGCGCAGTCAGGAAAAACAGCGAATGTGATAGGAGGCTCCGCCCGGCAGGAAGCCCCCCGTGCCGCCATCAGCACGTCTTTGCTCGTCCTGTGTTGTCTGCTGGTTCTGGGCTATTTATACATTAGCTGACCTCCTGCCCGTGAACGCATCCTGTAAAGCCGGATTTATACACCGGGACTTAAAAGGAATGCCCGGTGTTTTTTCACTCGAAAAAGGGTAACGGAGGAAGTCGACAATCGCGGCTAAAGCCGCTCGCACTTATGTTATTTCACTTGATTGCGTTATGAACAGAAATTGAAGGGAGGGGTTCCCCGATCTTGATGAATGATGATACAATCCCGAGTTGAACTTCCGGGCGGGTGGGGTAAAATGCATCAATAAGGAGATAAAAGAATTTTCTCTTTTATAGAGAAAAGTTCACCTTCCCGAGGAGCTTCAAAAAACATTTCCAGAGAAGGGCCGATAAGATGATAAAAAGGATTGTTTTTCGCCTGAAAGGCCACATTTTTGCGGTGATTTGTTTAGCATTTCTGTTGCTTTTTTCATGCGAGCGCAAGGACACTTCGGGGCTTGAGGAAAAGATCGAGGAAGCTCCGATTTACGTTCACGCCGTCAAGCCGGAGATACGACCTGTCGAGGAGGTCATCGAGATTCACGGCAACCTGGAGGCGATAAACAGGGTTGATGTCACTGCCAAGACTTCGGGCGAAGTTGTCGAGATTCTGGTTGAGGAGGGAGATACGGTAAGCTCGGGCGCACTCTTGGCTCGCGTGGAGGACGAGGAAGCGCAGCTCAGCCTGGAGCAGGCCCGGAGCGCCTTTCGCGTGGCCCGTTCCGACTATGTTTCCACCAGGGAGCTTTACGAGGAGGGGATGAAGTCCCGCTCGGAACTGGAGAAGATGAAGAGGAGCTACGACGACGCCCGCTCCAACCTGAAGATTTCGAAGCTGCGCCTGTCTTATACCCGGGTCCGAAGTCCCCAAAGCGGGACGGTGGTAAGCCGCAACATTGAGCTGCACGACCAGGTGGGAACCATGGAGCAGCTTTTCACGGTGGCCGACCTTTCCGAGTTCAAGATTCCCATTACGGTCACCGAGTCGGAGGTTTCCAAGCTGAGCCTTGGCCAGAAGGTTCGGGTCCGGATTGACGCCCTGGCTCGGGCCTCCTCCTTTCCATTCGAAGGACGCGTCAGCAGGATAGCCCCCCGGGTTGACCCTCAGACAGGCACGGTGGAGATCGAGGTCACCCTTTCCAACGAGGACCCCCGCATGCGGGTGGGAATGTTCGCCCGGCTGAAGATTGTAACCGCACTCCATCCCCAGGCCATGGTTATTCCCCGGCGGACACCGGCTACAGAGGACGGCAGGCACGTATGGATAGTGGAAGGCGACGGCGCTCGCCTAGTGAATATCGAGCCCGGCCTGGTTGACAAGGAGGGCATCGAGGTCCTTTCCGGTCTGTCGCGCGACGACCGGGTGATAGTGGACGGCCAGGACGCGCTGACCTCGAAGAGCAAGGTAGTGGCGAAGGAACTTCCTTCCCGGAAATCCTCCGCAGCCTCGGGCAGCACCGCGGGAGAGGCCGGCAATTGAATCTTTCGGGGATTTCCATACGCCGCCCGGTGGCGGTATCCATGGTGCTTATCGGGATACTGCTGCTGGGTTTCGTCAGCCTGCAGAAGATACCTTTAAACCTTCTTCCCGACATCACCTATCCCCGGATAACCATCCGTACCGAGTATCCCCACGCCGCTCCCCGGGAGGTCGAGGAGCGGGTCACCAAGCCCATTGAAAGCTACGTTGGCATCATCAACAACGTGGTCAAGGTAAGCTCGGTCTCCCGGCCGGGGTGGTCTGAAGTTTACGTGGAATTCATCTGGGGCTCGGACGTGGACGTGATCTCCATGGACATCCGGGAGAAGCTCCAGCTATTGGACAACCTTCTTCCGGAGGAAGTCGAGAAGCCGATCCTGCTTCGTTACGATCCCAACCAGGACCCCATCGTCACCCTGGCTGTGAGCGGCGAGATGGCGGACCTCTCCGAACTCCGCCGCTGGGTGGAGATGAACGTCGAGCTCGAGTTGGAAAGGCTTGACGGAATAGCCGCGGTCAAGATCGAGGGCGGCTATGAAGACGAGATCATAGTGGAGATAGACGAGGAGAAGCTGACCAGCTACGGCCTGCGCATCTCTACGGTGTCCGACCGTCTTTCCCGGGCCAATGTCAACGTGGCCAGCGGTTCCCTGAAGCACGGCGGAGCCAAGCTGGCGGTGCGGACCATCAACCGGTTCGAAAGCGTGGAAGACATAAAGAAGGTGGTGATCGCTGAAAAGGGCCGCCAGAAAGCCATAGGCGAGCCCTCTGCGCCTTCGGTGTCCATGGGCGGGATGTCCATGAGCGGCATGGGAATGGGCATGGGCGGCGGCATGCCCGCCGGGCTTGCCGGTCTCCTGGGCGGGATGGAAACCACGGCTTCCCAAGATCCCTCGACTGGTGAGGAAAAGTACAGGTCCCTGCTCCGGGTGGAAGACGTGGCCAGGGTCTACAAGCGGCACAAGGAAAGGACCGAGATAGCGAGATTGAACGGCCAGGAGTGCATCAAGGTCTCGGTCTACAAGGAAGGCGACGCCAACATCGTTACCGTGGCCAATGAAGTAGAAGACGCTTTGAAAAGCATCCGCCTCGAACACCGGGCCGAGCCGCGCTCACTCGAGTGGAGAGAAAAGCTCAAGTCCCCCCGCCGGTACTTCAAGAAGTTCGTCAACACGGTCTCCCATGTGCTCTTAAACTACCGGCCTTTCAAGATCGAGAAAGAGCCCATCGAAATCAAGCACGGCATCAATATCGAGATCATCTCCGACCAGTCGGTGTTCATAGTTCAATCCATTTTCTCGGTGGCCCAGACCGCGATCTGGGGGGCCCTGCTGGCGGTGTTTATTCTTTACGTGTTCCTTCGCAACATAAGCTCGACCTTTATCGTGGGCATGGCCATACCGGTGTCCATCATCACCACCTTCAACCTGATGTACTTTGCGGACATCTCCTTTAACGTGATGAGCCTGGGCGGTCTCGCCCTGGGGGTCGGCCTGATGGTGGACAACTCCATCGTGGTCCTGGAAAACATCCTGCGCAGAAGGACCTTCGAGCCGGACCTGGCCCGAAGTGCGGGAAACGGAACCTCAGAGGTGTCATCAGCCATTACCGCTTCCACCCTGACCAATATCATGGTCTTCTTCCCCATTCTCTACCTGGAAGGCATGTTCCGGCAGATATTCGGCGACCTGGCATATACCGTGGCCTTCAGCCTGGTCTGCTCCGAGGCCGTGGCCCTGTCCATCGTGCCCATGCTGTCGGTGGTCATGGGCAACCGCGTGCGCCTTCCCCAAGAGATGCTCCAGGAAAGCGGCCCGACGTCGGAGGGCGGCGGAGGGAGGCAAGGAGGTGACAACGGCCCCGGGGGGGACGCCGGCGCAAAGAAGAAGGATCGGGGCCGGTCATCCGTCCGGTTCAAGAACTTCCGGGAACTCCGGGAGAGCAACCTCCGGGAGCGGGGAGGAACTCCCGGCTGCTTGCATCTTGTGGTTACCGGTGTGTCCTACTTCTTTTTCCTCCTCCTGGTGGTTCCCGGGGCCATTATTGCAAGGAAGCTGGGTCAGGGCGCATCCTCCGCCATAGGCGCGGTAGCGAAGTATCCGCTCTGGCTTTTCGACCTCGGTTTCAACAGGTTGAAAAGCTGGTACCCCGGCGCATTGCGCAACCTGCTGGCTTATCCTTTTTTAGTGATGCTGGTGGCCCTGTTTCTGGCGGGCACGGCAGCTTACGGTATCTATCGGCTGGGCTGGGAGCTGCTTCCCGCGGTGGACCAGGGAGAGTTCCGCATCCGGGTCGAACTTCCCACCGGGACACCCATCCAGGAGACCAACGAGCGGATCGCCGACCTGGAAGAAAAGATCAACTCCATCTCTCACGCCGACAAGATAACCTCGCTTTTCGCCACGGTGGGCACGGGACTGGCCGATGGCGAGGGAGCGGCAAAAAAGGCCGAGAACCTGGGCGAGCTACATGTTAATCTCCTTGACCGGGACCGTCGCGACGTAGTGGACGAGACCATCATCACCGAGGCCATGCAGAGCGTGGAAAAGTCGGTGGGGGTAGAAGCCCGCTCCAGCAAACCGCAGATACTCAGCTACAAGACGCCGGTGGAGATCGAGCTGGAGGGCAACGACCTGGAGGGCCTTTCCCGGGCCGCGGAGACGGTAATGAAGCGCATCCGCCGCGTTCCGGGTCTGCTGGAGATCGAGTCGAGCATGGCCGGCAAGAACCCGGAGGTCAACATTACCATTGACCGGGGCAAGGCTGCTGCGCTGGGCTTGTCGGTATCGGAGATCACCGAGGTGGTCCGCCGCAAGGTGAAAGGCGAAGATGCAACCACCTTTGACCTTCCCGAAGAACAGATCGATATAGTGGTGGCACTGGAGGAAGAGGACCGGGACTCCCCGGAGCGGCTGCAACGGCTTATCATCCCCTCGGCCTCCGGCGACATCCGGCTGGGTCAGGTGGCGTCCATCAAGCGCGCTCGGGGCCCGGCCAATATCAACCGTTCCGAGAACAGCAGGGTGGCCCTGGTCCAGGCCAACATCCACGGCCGTCCTTTGGGAGACGTGGTGGCTGACATCAAAAACGCACTCAGCGAAAAGGAGATGGTGCGGGCGCTTCCTCCGGAGATCAAGTGGAACATCACCGGCCAGAACGAGGAGATGGAGAGGTCCAAACCAAGCCTTTACCTGGCCATCTTCCTGGCGATAGTGCTGGTATACATAGTGCTGGCAGCCCAGTTCGAGAGTCTGCTCCATCCCTTTTTAATCATGTTCTGCGTGCCTTTCTCGCTGGTGGGACTGGCGGTTATTCTGCTTCTTACCGGCCAGACCATCAACATCTTCTCTCTTATCGGGATGCTGATGATGATCGGGATCGCGGTGAACGACGCCATCGTGTTCGTGACCACCATCAACAACCGGCGCGACGAGGGCATGGAGCGCTCCGAAGCCATTGTGGAGGCCGGTAAAACCCGGTTGCGTCCCATCTCCATAACCACGCTGACCACCGCGCTTGGCATGGTCCCCCTGGCCCTGGCGCTGGGGCCGGGCGCGGAGTTCCGGGCGCCCATGGCCCTGACGGTCATCGGCGGGCTGACCTCGTCGACCCTGTTCACCATATTCGTGATTCCCTGCTTGTATCTTATCCTGGACAGGATACTTCCCCGGTCTTACCAGCACCGGCGCAGGATCGTCGAGGAGTGCGAACAGGCTGAACAGATGAGCAGGCAGGAGGAAGGTGAAGGGAAACCGCGGGGGGAGGACGACCGTTTTTGATTACTGTTTTGTAATGGAGAGCGGAGATTGAAGATTTCGGAAAAGGCCATCCGGCGGGGAATAACTACCGCCATGTGCTTCGTGCTGATTATTATCCTGGGAGGGGTGGCCATACCCAAGATTCCGCTGGAGTTCATGCCCAAGCTGGACGTGCCTTTCGTGGAAATCCACGTGCCTTACGAGGGCGCCAGCCCGGTGGAGATCTGCGACAAGATAGCCGAGCCCATCGAGGAATCGGTGGCCACCCTGCCGGGCATCGACAAGATACGTTCCCGCTGCTCTCCGGGCTACGGTTACATCGGGCTCGAACTGTCCTCCTCCGCGGACATGGACTACATGGTCATGGACGTGCAGGAGAGGATCGACATAGTCCGGGACGATCTTCCCGAAGACGTCCGCAACATCATGATCATGAAGTTCGACACCGAGCAGTTCCCGGTGATCATGGGCGCGCTGACCTTTGCCGAGGACCGGCCGGAGAACAACCAGCTCATGGAGCGCTACGTTGTCCGCCCTTTGAAGACCCTGGAGGGGGTGGCGGACATCCGGATCGAGGGCCTTGAAGAGAGGCGCGTCCTGGTGGAGATAAGCGAAGACCGCCTTACCAACTACGGCGTGTCCGTCATCCAGGTTTTCGAGAGCCTGGCTGCAGCCAACATGACCATGTCCGCGGGGTCGGTGGATTATGCGGACAAGACCCACAGCGTTCGCATTGTGGGCGAGTTCCAGGACCTGGAGGACATCCGCGATCTTCCCGTGAACTCGAGGATAAAAATCCGTGACGTGGCGGACGTGCGCCTGGATTACGTCGAGCCATATTTCGTGGGCAGGTTCAACCGGCGGCGGGCTTACTTCATGGCGGTGTTAAAGGAGTCGGGGGCCAACACCGTGGACGTCTGCTGGAACGTCAAGGACAGGCTCGACGAGCTTCTTGCCCGGGAGCGTCTCGAGGGGGCCCGGCTGCGGATATGGTTCGACCAGTCCCAGGAGATCACGACCTCTCTGGACATCCTGGTCAAGAGCGGCGTAGTGGGCGCTTTACTGGCTTTCCTGGTGCTGTGGCTGTTCCTGCGGGACTTCCGCTCCACCCTGATAGTGTCCGCGGCAGTGCCCATGTCCATACTTTCCACCATCACCTGTATGTACTTTATGGGCCTGACCTTCAACATGATCACCTTATCCGGCCTGATCGTGGCCGTGGGCATGCTGGTGGACAACTCGGTGGTCATCCTCGAGGCCATCGACCTCCGACACCGGCAGGGCATGTCCCCGGTGCGTGCAGCCATGTTCGGGGCCAAGGAGGTTGGCCTGGCCATCAGCGTGGCCACCACTACCACCCTCATCGTGTTCCTTCCCCTCATCTTCGTGGAAAAAAGCATGGAGACGGTGCTGATGCGGCAGATGGGTATCGTGCTCGTCCTCTCCATCGGCTCCAGCCTGGTGGTCAGCCTGACCTTGATTCCCCTTTTGGCCTCCAGGATCATGAAGCCCACCGACGGAGGTATCCCCCGCTGGTACGCTGCGGTCTCCAACGGCTTCATCAGTCTGCTCGAACGCGGGCTTAATAACCGTCTTCTGGCGATGACAGCGGTCGGACTGATTTTTCTGGCCTCCCTTATCGTCTTTTTCTGGCCGAAGCCGTGGGACAAGCAGGAGAGGTTCAAGGACTATAATTTTTATCCTTTGATCGAAAAGGAAGCCATACCCGAGGCCCTTCTGCACATCGTCCGGATCAACGTGGAGTTCGAGAAGAAGCCGACCTTGCAGGAAGTTGACCGGAAGATGGCTGAGTTGGAAAAGATATTCATGTCCAAGAGAGAAGAGTGGGGGGTTGACACTGTTGCGGCCATTGTCAGCCAGAGAGTGACCCGGATTCTTCTGGTGCTGCCGTTCGACAAGCAGCCCAAGTATACTGCGACCGAGGTCCAGGACCAGGCCCGCGAGTTTGTCAGGGACAACATACACTGGCCGGGCGTAAAGCTGGACGTAGGCGGCGAAAGCATGGGAGGCGGTCCACCGGGCATGGGGGGAATGACCACCTCGATCAAGGTCCGGGGACCGGATGCCGAACAGGTCTACAGGTTCGCAGAGGACATCCGCAAGAAGCTGTTGACCATAGACGGGTTAAAGGACATCAAAGCCATCGAGCGCTCCGGCGAGGAAGAGGTCCACGTGGTGGTTGACCGTCTTCAAGCCAAGCAATACGGGTTCGATCTTTCCCAGGTGGCCATGGCGATTTCCTACTCCATCCGGGGGGTACCCGTGGGACAGCTATTATCTGCGGAGACGCCCCTGGACATCTACATCCAGGTCAAGGGCGCGGACGAGAAGAGCTTGCCGGAACTCGAGTCAATGATGATCCAGAACTTAAGGGGAGAGTACATCCCCTTGAAGAACATCGCGGGTTTCCGGCAGGTCCCCATACCCGACAAGGTGCGCAGGGACAACCGGCTGATCACCGTGCGCATTCCCATCATCCCCGAAGGCAAGGACCTCGGCGAGGTCTCCAAGCGCATCCACCAAAAGCTCGGCAACTACCAGCTTCCCAGCGGATACTCCTGGGTGCTGGGAGAAGAGTTCCAGGAGGTCAAGCGGGACCTCATGATCCTGGCAGTGGCCATCATCCTCGCCATGGTCCTGGTGTTCCTGGTGATGACCGCACAGTTCGAGTCATTCTTCCTGCCCTTCGTCATCATGTTTACACTCCCGTTCGCAATGATCGGCGTAGTCCTTGCCCTGCTCATCTCCGGCGCAACCTTTAATATACTCTCCGGAGCAGGATGCCTGCTCCTCGTGGGGATCGTGGTCAATAACGCCATAGTCCTGGTCGACCATATCCATAACCTCAGGAAACGCGGCTACTCCAATCACGACAGCCTCATCAACGCCTCCCGAGACCGGCTCCGGCCCATCATGATGACCGCGCTCACCACCATCGTGGGACTCCTGCCCATGGCGCTCGGTCTTAACGACACCGGAAGAATGATGTACTCGCCGCTCGCCATCGCCGTGCTCGGAGGGCTCCTCGTATCAACGTTTTTGACCCCATTTATCATACCCATGATCTATTCCATGTTCGACGACGTGTCCAACTGGTTCCGCGTGCTGGGCAAGGCAATCACCAAAATCTGAGCCTCCTGCAGGTTGCATCATGAGCAGCTTGCCCTAATAATAAAATCCCATGCATAAAAAGCTCTCCATGGCTGCAGCGGGAATCGCCGCCCTGGCGGCAGGCTTTTTCTTCATAAGCGGAACGCCCGGCCTTCCCCTGGACGACGCTTACATCCATCTTACCTTTGCCCGCAACCTGGCGGCGGGAGAGGGCTTCTGCTTCAATCCCGGCGAGTTCAGCCTGGGGTTCTCCAGCCCTCTATGGATAACCCTGCTCGCACTGCTGAAGCGCGCCGGTGCGGGACTGGTCCCCGCAGCACGCGTGTGCTCCCTGCTGGCCTTCGCGCTGTCCTGCGCACTGGTGTTCGAGGTAACCCGGAAATCACTGCCGCCAAACGGTGCTTCCCAAGCCTGGGGCATTGGCATGGCAGCGCTCGCGAGCGCGGGCGTCTTTCTGTCCGGCAACATGCTCTGGCTTGCCGGGGCCGGAATGGAACCTTTCCTGTTCCTCGCTCTGGGGCTTGCCGCCATCTTGCTCGTAAAAGCGGAAGACCCGAAGTTCTTAAGCGCGGGAGTGCTGCTCGGACTGGCCGGACTCTGCCGGACCACTGCCCTGGCGCTTATCATCATAATCGCAATCGTCGCCTTGCTTTCAGGAAAGCGCAGCTTGCGCGCAGCCGGTGGCATTGCCGCGGCTTTGCTTTTGCCGGCGGCATGGCACGTCTTCTCCTTTGCCGCCACCGGACACGTCGTCGCTCAAACCCGCGCCGGAAAGCTGGCTTCCGACCTGTTCAACTCCGGCTTGTCTGCAAAGGGAGCTGCGCTGTATGCATGGCGTCACCTGGCCCATCTCTGGCTTTACGAACGCGGCATCGTGATCTTGGCCTTCTTCGGCCTGGCCGCGGCAGCGGTCTCACTGGTTGTTCACCTGTATTCAAACACAAAAAACAGAACCGGAAGAACCGATGAGCGAGCAGCAATAGGGCTCACGGAAAGGATCGCTGAAATCTCTCCCGCCTCCATTCTCGGGCTGTGGTGCGTCCTTCATTTCAGCGCGCACATGCTTCTGTTCCGCTCCACTGCAATCATCACCCCCTATCACAACCTGAGGTATCATCCCCTGCTTGTTCCCGCAGTGTGCAGCCTCAGCGCTGTGGCTGTCTGGTATGTTGTTAGCAGGATCGGCTACTTGCTGAAAAGCCGGGCCGTGTTTGCAGCAGGGGTCCTGTTTATGATGGCGCCGGTTGTTATCGAGGCCTGGGGCGCTGGCAGTTGGCAGGGTTATTACACCCGGAACACGGACCAGATCGAGCACGAGCATAAAAAGGCCGCAAAGTGGGCACGCGGCCTGCTTGAAGAGGACGCGCGGATCGCGTGCCTTGACGTGGGTGTGCTGGGTTTTTACTCCGACCGCTACGTAATCGACCTGGGCGGGCTTATAGACCCTGCGGTGCTTCCCTGGCTTGAAAATGGCCGCACCGGACCCTACCTGGTGCAGAAGAGAGCCACCCATTACTTCGCCATGGTGAGGCACGACTCGGAGAGGATCACCGGCGTGAAGAAAGACCATGGCCGGCTCTACCGGCTGGGTCTCATGGAAAGGTTTCATTATCGCGCCTACAATCAACCGGTGTTCCTTCACTCGCTGGGCATAAACGTCTACAAGATATTGCCGCCGAAAGAAGACAACGGTCACTGATTTGGCTTTTCTTAAAAGGTATTTCAGGGGAGGTCTCTCTCACCTGTTTTCAGAAGCTCTTCCACCGTGTCTTGAATCTTTTCCGCCATGATCCGATGTCCGGCAGGTCCGGGATGGACCGGGTCAAAGGGAATATAGGGAAGCTTTTCCTGCCCGGCAAAAGCGGGGGCAAGGTCCACGCACTTGATGTGCATCTTCGCGGCAATGGACTTCACCCTTTTCTGGAAAAGGAACCTTCTTCGCGTGTCCTCAAACTGCTTTTGGTGAGGCACCAGAACCAGCACAAGTGAAATGCCGTGCTCGCGGCAAACGTGGGCGGATTTCTCGGTTTCGCGCTTGAACTCCTTCCAGCCCCTTTCAATCCTTTGCATGGTGGGCGGATGGTTGCCTGCCCGGAGCTTTTCCCACAGCCAGGTATCTTTTTCAAGGCCGATGCTGTTGTAGAGCCCGCGGGCGAGATATGCCAATGCGCTGTTTTCATAGAGCCACTCTTTTCCCGGCACGGGAATGTCCCGCAAGGGGTTTACATGGTCGCCCGGCGTGGTATGAGGCACATCGTTCAAACAGAGGACCATGACGGCGACGTCGGGGTCGAGCTGAACTCCTTTCTCCTTAAGAAGCATGCGCTCCTTTTTAACGTCGTAGCCGGCAATGCCCCCGTTTATCACCTGGAAATCCGAGGCCGGGTATTCCTCCGCAAGCCTTTTTTGAAGAACCGAGTTCACCAGGACCTTTTCAGGAAGTCCGGAGCCCATAACAATCGAGTCTCCCAGGATGAGTATCCGGAACGTGCCTTCCGGCTTCTTCTTGTTTATCTCCGGCCCGCGAAAGCCCAGGGAGTTGACCCTGAAGAGCACGTTCCAGGTGGAGCGGCCTTCATAGCCGGGCAGGAGAGCGTAGCCGCGCGTGGGGTGGGGTCTTAAAAAAGGGTGCGGATCGGAATGCATCCTCTGGTAAACCGCAGAAAACTGCCGAACGATAAGCTCGGCAAGGACCACTGATACCACTAAAGACGACGAGATGATTATAAACGCAAACAGAGCTTTCTTCTTTTTGACAACTCGCGCCATTATCCGGGGATTTTAGCCTAGAAGCACGGTCCTGTCGATTGGGCGGGCTTCCATGCTTCCTGCCCGGCAGCTCGTTTTCATGTTGTCTTTCTTGTCATCATTTGACCCGGCAAGCTGCAAGTGATTGAATATTTAGTGGGCTGGTGCAGTTTAGATGACAACCTCCGCATATTCCTTTCATTCAGGATGATCTCAGGGAAAAAAGAATTATAATCATTTGGACGGGAGCGCATATTGAACAGGAGAGAAAAAGCCACGCTGGTCCTTGCCGACGGCACTGTATTTACCGGCCGCTCTTTTGGCGCGCCCGGCGAGTCGACGGGCGAGGTCGTGTTTCATACCGGGATGACCGGCTACCAGGAGATACTGACCGACCCCTCTTACCGGGGACAGATAGTAACCATGACTTACACCGAGATCGGCAACACCGGCGTAAACCCCGAAGACGTGGAGTCGGGCAACATCTGGACGAGCGGGTTCGTGGTCAAGGAGTACATCGACTCTCCGAGCAGCTTCCGTTCTACCATGGCGCTGGGAGATTACCTGAATGAGCACGGCGTCGTGGGGATCGAGGGCATTGATACGCGGCGGCTGACCCGCATCCTTCGCGACAAGGGCAGCATGCCGGGCATCATCGCCACCGGCGACCGGGACCCGGACAAACTTCTCGCCGCGGTGGGGGAGGCCCCCGAGATAGTGGGCCGGGACCTTGTCAAAGAGGTCACCTGCAACGAACCCTACGAGTTTTACGAAGGCACCTGGAAGATTTCGACCGGCCATGCCCGGCTGGACATTGATCCACGCTTCAAGGTGGTGGCCATGGACTTCGGCATCAAGACCAACATCCTCCGCATGCTCTCCGACCAGGGATGCCGCGTAATAGTGGTCCCCGCTTTTGCGGACGCGGAAACCATCCTTTCTTTCAACCCGGACGGGCTGTTCCTGTCCAACGGACCGGGCGACCCTGAAGGAGTGCCCTATGCGTTCCAGGCGGTGCGGGAGATCATGAACCGCCAACCCGAGCTTCCCGTCTTCGGCATCTGCCTGGGACACCAGCTCCTCGGCCTGGCCATGGGCTGCAAGACAATAAAGCTCAAGTTCGGTCACCACGGTGCCAACCATCCCGTCATGGACCTGCGCACCAGGGAAGTATCCATTACCAGCCAGAACCATAACTTTGCGGTTCCCACCGACTGGATCGAAAGGGAGGGAAGTGAGCTTGTAATGACCCACCTTAACCTGAACGACCACACCTGCGAGGGCATGCGGCACCTTAAAAGGCCCGTCATGAGCGTGCAGTACCATCCCGAGGCTTCGCCCGGTCCGCACGATGCCGCCTGCCTGTTCGACGACTTCATAGAGCTTATGGAGGAGCGCTGATGGAAGAGGCTGTGGACCACGCTCTGCGCCTTGTCCACGAACTCCTCGGCAGCGAAGACCTGCAAGACGAGTTGCAGAAGGCCAAAGAGGACTACTTCCGCAAGGTGGGCACTCCCTTGCCGGGAGAGCCGCTGGAGGAGCTGCGGCTCAGCAGCTTCGTGGAATGGTTCGCGTTCGACCGAAAGCTGGAAGCCTCGGGCCGGTCCCCCGCGGAAGAGTGCCTGGCCAGGAACCCCGATATCACCGGCCCGGTAAAGGAAGTATTGCAGGCGCTTCCCGACGCGGTGCACAGCATCTTCATTGTGAAAAAGAGAATGGACAAAAAGGTCCACCTGAAAGACATGTTCTCCGGAGCTGTATACAAGGACGTGAAGCGGGCGCCGGTAACGCTTGGAAAAGGGGACATGGCCGACCTGCGCATCTTTCACGCGGGGGAAGAGTGGTACGTCACTGACGCGCTTTGCGTCCATCCTTACTCCGCACAAAAGCACATCAAGAAAAAGCTCAAGTACCTCAAAAAAAACGGGGGCGACGTGGATGAGTTTTTGCTTGACCTCGTTCTCATGAACACCAGGTATGAACGCGCTCCCCGTCCGGTAAAGGACAAGGCTTATGCGGACTCGTGAGCCGTGGCCCGCTTACCTGGGTCTCTCCGACGAGGACTGGACCGAAAGAATAGACAAAGCCCGCAGCATCCTGACCGCTTGTTGCTTGTGCCCCCGCAGGTGCGGGGCTGACCGTCTTTCCGGGGAGAAAGGCTTTTGTGGTGCGGGGGACAAGGCCAAGGTCGGCTCTTATAACGCCCACCACGGTGAGGAGCCTCCCCTCTCCGGAAGCCGCGGTTCGGGGACCATCTTTTTCAGCCATTGCAACTTGAGGTGTGTTTTCTGCCAGAACTACCCCATAAGCCACCTGGAGAACGGAGACGAGGGTGAAGCCGATGAGCTCGCGAACATGATGATCCGGCTTCAAAAGCGCGGCTGTCACAACATCAATTTTGTGACCCCCACCCATATGCTGCCGTTTATAATCGAGGCCCTTCCCATTGCAGTAAAGCTCGGACTGCGCCTGCCCCTGGTTTACAACTGCGGGGGATACGAGTCTCTGCCCGCACTCAAGCTGCTCGACGGTATCGTCGACGTCTACATGCCGGACATGAAGTATAACAGCAGCGATTCCGCGCGCCTTATCTCCGACGCGCCCGACTACCCGCAGAGAAACCGTGCCGCAGTAAAGGAGATGCATCGGCAGGTCGGCGATCTTGTACTCGACGATGACGGCATTGCAGTGCAGGGCCTGCTCATCCGTCACCTGGTGCTTCCCAAAAGACACGCAGGCTCGCCCGGCGTTCTCGAGTTCATCGCCGACAAGATATCTCCCCACACCGCCATCAGCCTCATGAGCCAGTACTTCCCGGCTTACAAGGCATTGGATTATCCGGGCCTCAACAGGCGGCCGTCCCGCGCCGAGTACGGCGAAGCAGTCGAGGCCCTCGAAAAGCTGGGCATGTCCAACGGCTGGGTCCAGGACCCCTTCTATATCGGAATATCCGACGAGTACTGAGTCTCTTTACTCGTCCCCTTCCTTTTTGCCCTTTTCTCCTTTTGTCGATTATGGTAAAACATTGCTGTCCAAAACATGGAAGGAAAGCGGAAAATAATATCACCCAAAGAAGCAAAGAATCGGGAATTTATTGTTCATACTAGTGCTCTGTCAAGCTTACACTGACGCATAGTGTGCGAGCGACGGAAGTCGCGACTAAAGTCGCTCGCACGAAAAATATTCATCTTGTAAGCGACTAAAAACACTTGACAGAGCACTAGTGCTTTGTCACTCGAAAAAGGGGAACGATTCCAATGCAGATCGCGGTATCAGCCACCTCGAGACCTACCGCAGGCTGGAGCGGGAAAGCAGCTAAAAATGAAGGAGAACTATTGTGCTTTCAGGGTCTTTTTATAAAGTATTCTCCCTCTTTCGTCGTGAAAGTTGAAGCTTATTAAAGCACGGTCTGCCTTTGGCTCCACTTTTACCAGCAGGAAGCCTCCGCTTGGCTCTTCTGACGTGTAAGGCTGGCGGATACGTCCGCGGGGATCAGTTCCCTGGGGATCGCCCGGTTTGATGCCTATCCTCGAGTTGGCGTCCACCAGCGCGCCGCAGGAGAACTCCTGGAAGCCGGAAGGATGAATGGAGTGGTACTGCCAGTGCCGGTCGCCGCAGATGATGACCAGGCCCTTTTCTAAAAAGCCCTCTTGCCGGGCCCACTCGAAGAACCGCTCTCCTTCGTGCCGGAAGCCGTGAGGGTTGGTATGGTTGTCCCTTTTGTAGCGGTCGTCCGGGCCTATCATGGGCGTGGGGGAGATGATGATCTTGAAGTCAGCGTCGGAGGCGAGCAGGGTTCTTTTAAGCCACTTCTTCTGCTTGTCTCCCCATAAGCTCTTGTGGCGACAGTCGGGCATTAAATTGGGATGGCGGTAATCGCGGCCTTCCAGGAGCCATACCTGGAGCAGGTCTCCCGCGCGATGAGTCCTATAGGTGAGGTCGTCCGGGACCTCGGGATCGGTCACCGGCGCCTGCTCTTTAAAAACGCTCCTGCCGAGCGCAGGGGAGGGCGGGATGATCCCGGTATTGTCGCAGTCATTGTAACGGTAGTCGTGGTCGTCCTTTTCCCAGAAACCGGGAACCCGGGAAAAGAGCTTTTTGAATCGTTTTTGCACGAACTGTTCATGCCACTTGCTGCGGAGCTCTCTTTCGGTCATGGCCCGGTCGCCGTGGTCATAGTAGACGTTGTCGCCGGTGAACACCACGAAATCAGGGGCTAGCTCGGTTATCTCCTGAAGCGCGGGATACCCCAGGCTTTTGTCCGGGCCTTTGTACGCTTTTTCGCCGTCATGGAAGCGGTAGTAGTTCATGCCGGTGACCACTGCAAAGCTTATCTCCTCCCGCGCTCCTTTTGCGGGAAGGGTCCGAAAGCTTCCAAGAGGACCGCGGTTTACATGCTCCCGGTCCTTGCCATAGAGAAGCCGGTAATAATACCTGGTGCCGGGGGAAAGCCCGCTGACCTTTGTCTTAACAATATGATCGCTGCCGGGAAGGGCCTTTAGCCACCGGGTTTCGCGGGCGTCGTCGAACGCGGGGTCTGTCGAGAGCTGGAACTTCGCCTGGCCTGGAGCGCCGGGCACGTCGCCTTCCAGCGACTTTTGTGTTGCAGTGAGTCTTGATTGAAGTATGGCGCTGGAGCGAGTGACCTCGCCCGCCATTATGCCTTGGAGGAGTCCGATAGCCGGTCTTTCCCCCGCGTGGGGGCCGTCTCCCGAACAGATAATAACCGAGCACAACAATACACCGATACAGCGCCAACCGGGGAAGGTCCTTTTCATCCGTCAAACCTCCGGGTATGAGCATAACCCTTTCAACAGAGCATTTGCAAAAGGAGAGGAAACTTTCAGAGGAAGGTTTACTCGAACCGGTTTACGAACTCGCCGAGCACCTGGAAGTATTCTTCGCGGTTGAAAATCAGGATGTCGTTGTGTCCGCCGCGGGGAAAGATATGGAACATGGACTTTTCAGGCTTTACCCAGGAGGCGAGTTGTTTTCCATGCTCGACCGGCACGATCTCGTCGTTGGGAGCGTGCATGACAAGGACGGGTCCGGGAAACGCCCGTATCTTGGCCTTGTGGTCAAAGGTTTGATGGAGGTCTGTTTTTAGCTGCTCGACGTCAACCCCCATTCTGCCCAGCAGGTACTCCATGCGTTCGATCCAGCTTTCGAACCTGGCAATGCCGCTCTCGATCACCAGTGCTCGTGCTTCCCTGCCGGGCCCGCCGGCTATCTCCAGCGCAGCCAAAGACCCCAGCGATCTGCCCATGATAATAATGTCCCGGGGGGAGATGCCCATGCCGGACACCGCGTGGTCCCAGGCAGCCCGGGCATCCTCCAATACCGCTGACAGGCACGGCGAGCCGGTAGAGAGGCCATACCCCCGATAGTCCACCGGCAGGAAGTTCAAGGAAAGCCTCTCCAGGAAATGGTGGAAGTCTATGAAATAGTCGCTTATGACCTCGCCGTTGCCGTGGAAGAAAAGCACGGTGGGGCCATCCACCGGCTTGTACCAGTAAGCGCCCAGGGTGTCGTCGCCCGCGGGGATGCGTTCGATGCGGCCCTTTTCGTGCTTGGGCAGATCGGACTCATTGATTCTTCGAGGATAGAAAAGGACCTCGGTTATGAGGGGATTGTCTATGGCCTTGGGTGAAGATTCGTACATGTCGGATCAAACAAGGGAAGCCGGGGGACAGTATCAGGCCGCTTGTCCCGCGTTTTTCTTCTTGGCGCTTCTTATTTTCAGGACACTGTTGTTATGGCCGGGCACCGCACCTTTTATAAGTATGATGTTCTCCTCCGGCCGGACCTCGACGATCTCCAGGTTCTGGACGGTGACCCTGCGGTTGCCGAGTTGACCCGCCATCTTCTTCCCCTTGAACACGCGGGAGGGAGCTGCTGACTGGCCGATGGAGCCCGCATGTCGCTTGTACTCGTGGGTCCCGTGAGAAGCGCGGGCCCCCGAAAAGTTGTGGCGCTTCATCACTCCGCTGAAACCCTTGCCGATGCTTTTGCCCACTATGTCCACGCGGTCTCCCTTTTCAAAGGGCATGTCGGAGAGCCCCAGGGCCTGGCCGGGATTATAGTTTCCTACATCTTCCGCGGATATCCTCACTTCTTTGAGGAACTTCTTGGGGCCGGCCTGCGCCTTGCGGGCGTGCCCGATCTCCGGCTTTTTGGAACGCTGGAGCTTCTTGTCAGAAAAGCCCACCTGGAGAGCCGCATAACCGTCCCGCTCCGGGGTCTTGATCTGCATCACCGTCACCGGCCCGGCCTCGACAACGGTCACCGGGATCATCCTGCCCAGATCATCGAATATGCTGGTCATCCCCAGCTTTTTGCCTAGTATTCCCTCAATCACTGCCCTTTCTCCTTTCCCGATCGAGCTGAAAGCTGAAATATTTATTATAAACGCTTTGGCCCTTGTGTCAATTACAAAAACGGAAGAAAGTTGCCCCATTTTCAGTTGGGAAAAAACACATCTCTGCAATGTGAAAAGGAAATCCGGAATCAATAAATTAAAATTGAGCGAACTTCACATCCTTTTGCAAAGGTTTTGACAATCGGGGCTTGACATGATAGCTATAAATTTTATGGCCAAAAGCCGGCAAGGAACTTACATGCGCAATGCCGCAGTTTTCATCTCCTGAACAACTGACACAGAAGTCCCCCACATTCCAGGTTCGGATAGAGTGGAATTTTTGAATGGTCACCCTCAAGATAGCCTGGCGCGATATCATCCGGCAGCGGGCGCGGAGCTGGCTTACCATCGGAGCCATTACCTTCTGCACTGCCGTTCTGCTTGTCACTATGGCATTTGCCAGGGGAAGCCACCAGCAGATGATCCAGTCGGGGGTCAGCATGTTCCCCGGCCACTTCCAACTCCAGGTAATGGGATACCAGGACGACCCCGCCCTCTCCAAGTGCTTCGAGTTGCCCGAGAAGTTCATAAAAGAGCTGTCTGCCGACGAGCGGGTGCGTGGGGTATCGCCGCGCATAGTAAGCCAGGGCCTGGCTAACTCCGCTGACAAGGACCGGACCGCGGGCGCGCTCATGGTTGGTGTTCGGCCCGGCCTGGAGAGAAAGACCACCAAGCTTGCCGGGAACGTGAACCGGGGAGATTTCTTCAAACCGGGCGAGAAAGGCGTTGCAGTAGTGGGCAAGACCATGGGCGAGAACCTGGGTGTCCTGCCCGGCGAAGAGCTCCGGATATTCACCCAGACGCTTTACGGCAGCATGGAGATGGACGGCTATACAGTGAGCGGCTATGTCTTCGCAGGCGATCCGGAGATGGACCGCTCCCTGGTCCTGCTGCCCTTGGAAGACACCCAATCTCTTCTCCAGATGGACGCCGGCAACCTGGTAAACCACGTGGCAGTGGTGCTCGAGTCGCCCCGCTTTTTCGAAGACGTGTTCGCAAGTACCAAGGGCATGCTGTTCGAGCTTAACGCTCCCCGCTACACGGAGATCGCGCAACAGAACGCAAGCATACTGGAGAGCCCCTTTGACCACTCGTCATTTACGAAAGCCCGCTACATCATGCACCGGCCGGACCTCGAGGTGCTGGTGGGATGGCGGGAGCTCGTGCCCGAGCTGGTCGAGTTCGTATTCCTGGACAACGCGGGCGCAGTGCTTTACGTGGCCATCCTGGTCATCGTGGTCGCCTTTGTTATTCTCCTCACCGTGCTCATGTCGGTGCTGGAGCGGACCCGCGAGTTCGGGGTCATGCTGGCCATCGGCACACGGCCCAAGCGCGTCTTCCGGATGATTATGATAGAAGCATTTTTGCTGGCCCTGGTTGGAATCGTGCTGGGACTTCTGCTGGGAAGCATCCCTGCTTACTACTACAGCGTACATCCCATTGACATCTCCGCCTACGCGGAAATGGCCCGGCAGTTCGGCATGGAGCCCAGCATATCCACCATTGTTCTTCCCGTCATGTACCCGGCCGCCGCGGCCATCATATTCTTTATCACCATCCTGGTCTCCCTCCTGCCGGCGCGGCGGGCGAGCCGGGTGGAGCCGGTGGAGGCTCTGCGCCATGTGTGAGCACTCTTGCACAAGCATTGTTTGCATGGAGTGCCGGCCATGATGTTGCTTCGCCTGGCCTGGCGGAACCTGTGGCGCAACAAGCGCCGGAGCCTGATCATGCTGGGGGCCATCGTGGCAGGCTTGTGGGGACTTATCATGGTCTACGGCGCTGACAACGGCATGGCCATGGGCATGGTCAACATAACGGTGATGAGCCACACCGCGCATATTCAGGTGCATGCGCCCGGCTACTTTGAAAACCCCGAGCTTAAGCTGTCCCTGTCGCGGCCGGAAGAGATCATCAAAAAGGCGAAGACCGCGGCTTACGTAAAAGCGGCGGCCCCCCGGGTCAAGGCCAACTCCATGATCATGATCGCCAGAGGATCAGCGGGCGTAAACCTGGTCGGCATCGACCGCCGCCGCGAAGCAGAGGTATCCACGATTGACGACTCCATAATCGAAGGCAGGTACCTTAAGCCGGAAGACAAGAACAAGATACTGATCGGCGAGTCTTTGGCGGAAAAGCTCAAGATCGGGCTTGATAAAAAGCTCGTTATCTATACCCGGGACAGCGAAAAGGACCGCAAGGCCTTGGGCTTCCGGGTGGCCGGCATTTACGAGACCGGGACGCGGAGCGTGGACAGGTTCATGGCCTTTGTTCCCCTGAAGACCTTGCAAAAGGATCTCAAGCTCGGCGACGATGTCCACGAGATAGCCCTTAGAATCGAGGAGCACCAGCACTTGGAGGGCTCGCATGCATCGGTTGAGGACAAACTGGGCACAAACGGCCTGGAGATATTGACCTGGAAACAGATGTACCCTTTCCTGGATCAGATGGTGAACCTCATGGTCATCAGCAACGCTGTGATGCTCATCTGCGTGGGAATAGCCATGGCCTTCGGCATAGCCAACACCATGATCATGGCCGTGTTCGAGAGGTTTTACGAGCTGGGCATCATGAAAGCCATGGGCACCCGGCCGCGGCAGATTTTCGCCATCATCATCCTGGAGTCGGTGCTCCTGGCCCTTACCGGCCTGGTGCTGGGGACCCTGGCGGGCTTCGTGTCCATACAGATATGGTCCGCGTACGGGCTGGACCTGTCCATATACTCGAAATCTCTGGAAAGCGTGGGCATGCCCACGGTGATCTATCCCGACGTGTACTGGTGGGACTGGCTCACCACCTGGATCGCGGTCACTGTAATGGCCATCGGGGCCTGCCTGTATCCGGCGCTCAAGGCGGCCCGTAAAAAACCGGTGGAAGCGATGAGGATGTAAGTCTTGACGACCCGGGAGGTTTAGAAATGCCTGGCGTTGTTTGCGAGAACCTGACCAAAGTATACCGGATAAAGGACGTGGAGACCCATGCACTGCAAGGGATAGACCTTGCCATCGACAAGGGCGAGTTCACCGCAGTGGCCGGTCCGTCCGGCTCCGGCAAGACCACGCTCCTTAACCTGGTCGGCGGCCTGGACAGTCCCACTACCGGCACCGTGCACATCGACGAGGTCGAGATAACCCGCATGCCGGCTGGGAAGCTCTCCGACCTCCGGCTCTACAAGCTGGGGTTCGTGTTCCAGGCATATAACCTCATACCCGTGCTTACCGCCATGGAGAACGTGGAGTACGTGCTGCTCCTGCAAGGACGCTCCTCCCGCGAGAGGCGGGAGCTTTCCGAAAACATACTGACCGAGCTGGGACTGGGCGAGATCATGCATAAAAGACCCAACGAGATGAGCGGAGGCCAGCAGCAGAGGGTGGCGGTGGCCCGCGCCATTGTGCACGAGCCGCAGGTGGTCCTGGCCGACGAGCCCACAGCCAACCTGGACTCGAAGACCGCCGAGGGCCTGCTCGAGCTCATGCACAAGCTCAACCGCGAAAAACAGGTCACCTTTATCTTCTCCACCCATGACCAGCGGGTCATGGACCATGCCCGCAGGCTGCTCCACATCAGGGACGGCATGATCGACTCCGATGAGAAAAGGGGGTAACCGAATGAGGTCTCCCGCGCTCTTTGCCGTTCTTCTCGTCTTTGTGCTCTCTCCGGCAACCGCCTTGTCAGTGGAGCTTTACCAAAAAGAGGACTTCAAGATCAAGCTCCACGGATACCTCCAGCACCTTTTGAGCTCGGGTGAGGACCCCTTTTTTGAAGATCACGTGACCGACAACACCAGCCGGCTTCGGACCACCTTTAAGGTACTTACCGGAACCGCTGCATATGCGGAAGTGAGCCTGGACGCAACCTACAAGACAGGAGGCGTGCTCGACTCGCCACTGTTCCTGATGACCAAGGACATGCCCCCTCCCACTTACTACAACTGGGAGAGGACCTGCATAGACGAGCCGGGCCGCTACGGCGAGGTTTCCGTCTACCGGGCCATGTTCATCCTGGAGAAAAAGAAGTACCGGCTGGTCGCGGGCAGACAACGGCTGGCTTACGGCACCGCCCTGTTCTGGAGCCCGGTGGACATCTGGAACCCGGTAAGTCCGCTGGCCCTCGAGCCGGAGTTGAAGGCCGGTGTTGACGGCTTCTCGGCCACGTGGTGGGCGTCGGAGAAGTTGACCTTTACCGGCCTGGCAGGCATGGCGGACGATTGGGACGAGGCCCGGGCGGCTTTGAGCATGAGCTATAACATCGAGAGCTACACCCTGGACTTCATGGCCGGCAAGCACATGGAGGACGAGGTCTACGCTTTTGACTTCGTGGGCTACATAAGGAAGGCCGGCATCAGGGGAGAGTTCACTTACACGGTGACCGAAAAAGGCGACGACTTTCCCCGCGCGGTCCTGGGCATGGACTATGCCTTTCCGAACGGATTGTACGTGGCGGGCGAGTACTATTACAACGGTGGCCCGCTGGAGATAAACCCGCTGGCTCCGTGGGAGTCCTATCTTAACGCGAGCGGGGCGGACACCTTGAACCGCAACTTTGTAGGGGCCACAATAGAGTATGACCTTAATCCGCTCATCGTAGGCTCCGTGACCGCTCTTTATGACGTTGATGAGAAAAGCCGGATGATTGGTCCGTCGCTGGTGTATTACTTGAGCGGCTCGGTCACGGTGAGCGGCGGCGGTCAGTTGTTTGCCGGCCCGGACGACAGCGAGTTCGGCAGGTATCCGGACCTGGGCTGGTTCAAGATCAGGTGGAACTTTTAGACCTGCATTGTTTATATAGATAGCGTCAAAAACAGTTTCGTAGGATTCAATGCTCTTAAAATGTACGGGCCGGCTGGTCATGTTCTCTGAAAGATAAAGTAGCAGGTGAGATAACGTACTTCGTGCGTGCGGCTTTAGCCGCGACTATTGATTTCAGCGGAAATAATCAGAAAAGGTCCGGCACTTAAATGGAGGTATTTCGCGACTGAAGTCGCTCGCACGTCAAAGATTTATATGCATTTGACTAAATCGCAATGCTCGGCAAAGATTTATATGCATTTGACTAAATCGCAATGCTCGGCAAAGATTTCCAGGCATTTAACTGAATTGCAGTGTGCAAGAATAAAGAGGAGTTAATAAATGACGGATATGTTCACGCCCGGCAAGATCGGCGACCTGGAGGTAAAAAACCGGATAGTGCGCTCGGCCACGTGGGAGGCCCTGGCTGACGAGGAAGGCCATGTGACCGGGGCTTTGGTAGGCTACACGCTGGCACGGATTCGCGGCGAGGTCGGTCTCTATATTATGGGGATAACCGCGGTTGCCAGAAACGGACTGGGTATGCCGGGCATGACCGGTATCTTTACCGACGAACACATCGAGTCGCACAGCCGTCTCACCGAGGCGGTTCACGAGGAAGGCGGCGCGGTATGCCTCCAGCTTGCCCACGTGGGCGCCCAGGCTTCCCGGGACATGCTGGGAGAAGAGCCGGTAGCTCCTTCCGCGGTGCTGCACCCTTCATTCCAGACCATGCCGCGGGCCCTCGAGACCGCGGAGGTCAAACAGATGGTGGAGGCGTTCGGCGAAGCTGCAAGGCGGGCGGCCCGGGCGGGATACGACGCGGTGCAGATACACGGCGCGCACGGCTACCTGCTGGACCAGTTCCTCTCTCCGCTTTTCAACCGTCGGGACGACGAGTACGGCGAACCTTCCCGGTTCGCGCTGGAGGTCTACGACGCGGTGCGGGCCAATGCCGGCGAGCTGCCCGTGCTCATCAAGCTCAGCATGGACGACTTCTATCCCGGCTCCACCACTCCGGACGTGGCCCTTGAGCTTGCCCGGAAGCTGGACGGCAAAGGCATCGACGCCATCGAGGTCAGCGCAGGTATTATAGCCTCCGGCAAGAACAGTCCTTCCCGGAGCGTAACGGAGCCCAAGGACGAAGGCTATTTTCTCGAGCTGGCGCGCATGGTAAAGAAGATCGTCTCCTGCCCGGTAATCGCGGTGGGAGGGCTTCGCTCGCCGGAGGTGATCGACGGCCTGCTCGCTTCCGGTGAGGTCGACTTTGTCTCCATCTCCCGGCCGCTGATACGGGAGCCCAGGCTGGTGAAAAGGTGGGGCGAAGGAAACCGGGAAAAGCCCAAGTGCATCTCCTGTAACCGCTGCTTCGGCACGCTCAAGTACGGGGAAGGCATTCAGTGCATGATGGAGATAAAAGAGCGTCGCAAACAGGAAGAGAAAAAGGAGTGAACGAGAAGCAGAGCCGGCAAGGCGCTCGAGGATTGGTTCATATCGTCTTGCCCCTCGTTCTCGCCGCTGCCGGCGTAATCGCCTTCCTGCCGTATCTTGACGGACCTTTTATCCTCGATGACCTGCACACCATCGAACAGAACGTTTACCTCCGTCAACATCTGAGCCCCCTCTACTTCTTCCAGAACCCGGGGAGCACCAGCGTCATACCTTCAACCATGACCCGGCCGCTTCTGACATGGTCTTATGCGCTGAACTATCGGCTGATCGGAAATACCGCCGCGGACTTCCGCGTTATAAACCTTGCCATCCACGTGCTCAGCTCGATCCTTGTAACCCTGCTGGCTGCGCATGCGGGCAGGCTCCGGAAAGCCGCGCCCCTGTGCGGCATACTCTTTCTGCTCCTGCCCATGAACGCCGTTAACGTGGCTTATATCTCCTGCCGCTCCACTATCCTGGCTGCCGCTTTCTACCTTATCGGCCTCGTCATTTTTGCAAGGGCGTGGGAAAACCCTTTGCGGCTTTCACGCAAGAGTGCCGTCCTCTACGTCTTCGCAATAACCCTGGCTTATGCCGCGGGCCTTTTTACAAAGCCCACGGCGGCAACCCTGCCCGCCGCCATTGTGTTGTGGGCCATCGCTTTTGCCGGCCGGGACTGGAGCGCGGACAGAAGACCCTGTCTGCGCTTCGCAGGCGCCGCGGTTTTTTCTCTTGTGGTTGTCTTAGGCTTGTTCCTGATCTACCGCCTGGCCCACTCCGCTCCGGTGTTTTTCCCGCCGGCCCGGCCGTGGCCGGTATGGCAGTACGCCGCCGCGCAGGTGCAGGCCTTCTGGAAGTACGCGTCGCTCATGGCATGGCCCGTCAACCTGTCGCTCCAGCACCAGGCGTGGGCGCCGGAGACCGCGGCCGCGCTGTTAAACGCCCGCTTCCTGCTCGCCGCCGGAGCGCTCGCCGTAATGATCATCGCGGCCGCCCGATTCTTACGGAAGTTGCCGGAGATCGCCTTTCCCGCTCTCTTTGCAGTGGTGTGGCTTCTTCCCACCAGCTCGGTGGTCCCGTTGAACGTACTCATCAGCGAGAACCGGGCCTACCTCTCCTCCATCTTACTGCTCTGGCCGCTGGTCTTCGTCTTTCAATACGCCCGGCAGAAACGGCCCGCACCGGCAATCGTAACCGCGGGAGCCGTCGCAATTCTTTTCCTGGCATTGGTTATTTCTCGCGCCCAGGCTTTCAAAAGCGAGCTTTCCGTATGGCGCGACGCTGTGCGGAACGCCCCCGAGCAGGCCCTGCCCTGGGCCAACCTGGGCACTACTCTGCTCTCTTACGGCCGGGCGGGAGAGGCCAGCAAATATTTTGAGAAAGCAGTGGAGAACGACCCCTGTACGTCATCCGCGCTTAATAACCTCGGCAACATCGCCGCGGACAGGGGAAAGCCGAAGCAGGCTGAAGCGCTCTACCGCCAATCACTCTCCTGCGACCCGGAGAACGCTGCCGCCCTTATAAACCTCTCCCGGCTTCTGATGGGCACGGGCAAGGAGAAGGAGGCCCGTGCGTTTAAAGAGAGGCTCGAGAGAATGCGTCCCGGCCGGCTGCAATACCTTCGGCAAAAAGGAGTGGCGCCACCGGATTAAGCATTGTTTTTATGATCTTCATGAAAAGCGGACGGGCACAGGAAATGCCTCTACCACACCGACCCTCCGGAGACGGTCAGGTCCTGTCCGTTGATTCCCATGGACTCGTCCTTGCAGAGGAACGCGGCGAGGTTTCCAATCTCGTAGGGCTGAATCATCCGCTTTTGCGGATTGCCCGCTTTTTCATCGTTTATAAACTCTTCGCCGCTCCTTCCCTCCGCGGTCTCGGCGATGTGGGACATCCAACCCCTGCCGAAGTCGCTTTCCACCCACCCGGGGCTGATGGCATTGGCTGTCACTCCCTGCTCCGCCCCTTCCAGGGCCACGCACCTGGTGAGTCCTGCCACGCCCGCCTTGGAGGCACAGTAGGCCCCTGATGTGGGCGCGCCCACCGAGGCCGCGGTACTGGCTATGTTGATGATCCTTCCCCATCCCTGCTCGATCATTCCGGGAAGGACCAGCCTGATGGTCCGGTACGTGCCGTTCAGGTTAACGTCGATGACCTTGTGCCAGAGCTCGTCGGGATGACCGGACATGGTTTTCTCTACTGTAATGCCCGCGGCGTTTGCCAGGATGTCAACCTTGCCGAACTGCTTTATGACCGCGTCGTAAAAAGCCTTCACCGAATCGTTGTCGCAAACGTCGAGCTCCATGGCCAGTGCTTTCACCCCATGCGACTCGATCTCTCCGGCGGTTCGATCCAGGTCGTCCGTGGAAGGCATGTGCACCAGTTCGCCGTTTTCTTTGCGGGACGATTTCGTGCTGAGTAGAGAGCCAATGGCCACGTCCGCGCCGGCCTCGGAAAAGGCGAGGGCCATGGCCCTGCCCATGCCGGACGCGCCGCCGGTAACCATGGCCTTCCTGCCTTTCAAGTACATATCACTCATCTCAAACCTCCTTGAATGTAATAAGCCCGCGCACCGTTTCATTCCTCCATCTTCACGAGCACAGGCTCCATTAACAGCTTGACCACTCCCAGGCGCTGCAACGTCTCCCTTTCGGGAAGACCTTCCTCGTTCCAGCCCCGGAGAGCGTAATACTCGTTTAACAGGCGGTCCAGGTCGGGCCCGGAGATTACGTGGCCTTTTGCGGGTCCGTCCGGCAAAGGCTCTTTCATAAAGCGGGGGGGAACGATATCGTCCTTTTTGGAAAACCCTTGCCGGACGTTGAACACCCGCACCAGGTTCCACACCCGCTCGCCAAGCTCGTAAAGACCTTCTTTCGAAAGCTCTTTGCCGGCGGCAGTCCGGAGAAGCTCCCGGTAGGTGGACTCGCTTATGCCGTACTGGGCGAAGTCACATTTTATAAAGGTGTCCAGCGCGGCAAGGTAGTTCTGCGGCTCGAAGACCATCTCTGCTTTGCCTTCCAACGTGGTCTGGTCCACGGGCTTGCCTTTCCATTCTCCGCCGGCTTCATAGATTACCGGAAAGGCGCGCTGGTGGCATCCTCCCCTGTCGGCAGTGGCCAGGGCCAGCGCCATTCCCGGCACTCCGCGCGGGCCCCAGGCAGGGGTCTCCAGGCCCTTGATGTGGACCGCAAACGACTCCGAGCCTCTGCCCAGTACCTCGGAAGCGCGCCGAACACCGTCAGCAAGCAGGTCTCCGAGCTTTCCTTGCCGGAAGGCAATAACCTCGAGAAGGTAATCCGCAGCCTCCACGCTCCCGAAGGCAAGCTCCCTGCCCCCGGTATCCGAGGCTGTTATGATCCCCTTCTCGAAGGCTTCCATGGCAAAGCCTATAATCCCTCCCGCGGATATGCCGTCCAGGCCCAGAGCGTCACAGCGCTCCGCCAGGTGAGTCAGGGCCTTAACGTCCCCTATCTCGATGTTTGCCCCCAGAAGCGCTGCCAACTCGTACTCCACTGCATCGGAGACAAGCCCCTTGTACTTGCCGGCCCTGATCTTGCCCATCTTGCTGCACCTTATGGGACAGCCGGCGCATGCCAGGTCGCGGAGCCAGAGGTCCTTTTTCTGGGCCTGGTCGTCGAGGCGGGAAGCTTTCTCAAAACTGCCGCGGCGATAGTTGCTGGTGGGAAGGAGACCGAACTCGTTTGAAAAAGACACCGACACTGCGGTGCCGCCGTAAGTAAAATCTCCCATGGTCTCTTCTCCGAGCTCGCCGCATGCGGTTTCCGCCGCTTTTCGAAACCCGGGCATATCAGAGACCATGACGGGATACGTGCCCCGCAGGGCCACTGCTTTCAGGTTCTTGGAACCCATGACCGTGCCGGTTCCGCCGCGGCCCGCCTGCCGGTTGTACTCGCAGGATATAAGCGCCGTCCTCGCCAGGTTCTCACCTGCCGGGCCAATGCAGGCGACTTTTATGCTCTCGTCGCCGAGTTCGTCCTTTATAGACCGGTTAGCGGCAAAGGTGTCCGCGCCCGCAAGGTGCGACGCGTCCCGGAACTCCACGTTGTCATCGTCGACCCACAGGTACACGGGGTCGGGCGAGCGGCCCAGTATTACCAGGGCGTCATAACCAGCGTACTTTATCTCCTGCGCGAAATGGCCTCCGAAGTAGCTGTCCAGGAAGGTGCCGGTAAGCGGCGAGCGGGTGATCACGCATCCTCGCATTGCAGGCGCGCGCGTGCCGGTGAGCGGCCCGGTCATGAAGAGCAGCGCGTTCGCGGGCCCCAGCGGGTCCGCGTCCGGCCGGACCAGGTCGTAAAGCAGGCGCGCTCCCAGGCCCTTTCCGCCTACTAACGATTCCCGGACCAGCGGATTTATACCGTACACCCTGCTCGAGCGGGAGGAAAGGTCGACTGCCAGTATCTTTTCCATGTAAGAGTTCAAGACTCCTCCTTTGCATCCTGCACCAGGGTAAGGGCTCCGGCCGGGCAAACCTTTACACACAGCGGGTCTCCTTTACAAAGGTCGCACTTGTGCGCCGCCCCTGCCACCAGCTTGATCATGGACAGGGGGCAGGCAATCGCGCAAGCGCCGCAGCCCGTGCATTTTTTCGCCTCCACTACCACGGCCCCGGTCTGCTCATCGCGATAGAGAGCTTCCGCGGGACAGGCCTTTTGGCAAAAAGGGTTGGCGCATTGATGACAGACCACGGGCTGATGAATAAGACCGTCGCGGGAAAGCCGGATTTCCAGGTTGGCCAGCCTGGGGTTATAACCTCCGAACTCCCGTTCGGAACAGGCCAGCCCGCAGATAGCACACCCGGTGCATAAATCGAAATTTCCTCTGAGGTAAGGCATGAAGTTTCCTTCAACTACGCTTTTTCAAAACGGGTCTGCAATTTTACGCTTTGATTCGTAAGGAGCGAGGCACGTAAAAAAAGGCGGCCTTCTCCGCCCCCTTCGGTTGCAAGCCCTGGACAGAAAATGCCCGCTATATTCAGGATATTTCCTTTTTCGACGGATGTAAAACAGGTGAAGTTCTCCCAATTTTCTCCGCTCGTCCTTGTTCGCATTTGATCGGCGTGCGCAACCGACGA
>CAYQTK010000011.1:0-41612 GCA_964420375.1 uncultured bacterium | reverse complement strand
CGGCTTGCCGGAACTTACAAAAAGGCGCCTCGTAAACTGCGAGCCTCTTGTGGAGCGCATTTCCGGAAAGCTTGCTTCCCGGCGGAAAAAGCGGACAGCTTGCCGCCGCACTCGAAAACAGCGCCGCAAAAGTAAATTAAACCTCCGTTTCGCAACGGGCACTAATTATCCCCGCTTTTTCTTCTTCGGCACAATCGAACTTTTAGCATAAGCCGGCGTTTAAGGTTATAATTGAATTTGAATCATGGCCGGCGGGGAACGAGCTCGGCAAGCCCGCAGCCTCTCCCGGTGATATAAAACCTCCCGGCGGAAACGGAACCGATGCGATGAATATTGGATTGCTCGTGCAGACAGCGCTGGTCAGCCAGGCGGAGGCTGCAAAAGACCTCTCCACCTGGAGTCTGGTAATGGGAGCCGGCCCGGTGGTCAAGTTCGTTCTCTTTGTCCTCGCAGTCTTCTCCATAGTCTCCTGGGCCATAATCGGGGTCAAGCTCTGGCAGATGTGGAAAGCCAAGAGCGAGTCCCGAATGTTTCTCAGCGCCTTCTGGGCGGGCGAGAGCCTGGAACAGGTGCGGGTGTCCACCAAGCGCTTCCAGAGTTCACCGCTGGCATACGTTTTCCGCGCGGGAATGAACGAGCTGGAGACGGTGCGCAAAGGCGGCAAGGGCGAGGACAGCGGCTCCTTGTGGGAGATGGGCAGGAGCGAATGGGGAGCAGAGAACGTGGAGCGGACCCTCCGGCAGTCCGCGTCCGTCGAGATGAACCGGCTGAGCAGGTTCCTGAGTTTTCTGGCGACCACCGGCTCGACCACTCCCTTTATAGGCCTGTTCGGGACCGTCTGGGGGATCATGAACAGCTTCCAGGCAATAGGAGGGCAGGGCGGGGCCGGTTTCAACGTGGTGGGCAAGGGCATATCCGAGGCCCTTGTCGCAACCGCGCTGGGACTGGCCGCGGCCATACCCGCGGTGGTTGCTTATAACTACTTCCTGAGCATGCTCCGGGCGCTCCAGTCGGAGCTGGAGAACTTCCAGGCCGAGTTCATGAACATCGTGGAGAGACATTTCATCAAAAAGAGACAGGAGCAGAGGCAGCAGCCGCAAAAGAGTGACTCGCCGAGGCGGAAAAGGGAAAGTCGGGAGTAGAAGGCCTCCGGCAATACAGTGGGCCGAGGAGGATTGATCATGGCGTTTTCCAGTGGCAACAATAACCTTCCCATGTCGGAGATAAACGTGACACCTTTGGTGGACGTCATGCTGGTGCTGTTGATCATCTTCATGGTTGCAGCCCCCTACCTGGAACAGGGCGTCAAGGTCGAGCTTCCCCATGCCAGGGTCGAAGCCATGCCCGCCGAGTCAGAGGAATTGGTCATCACGGTGACGCAGAACCGGGAAATCTACCTGGACGTAAACCAGGACAGGTCCGTTCCCCTGTCCGCCTTGGGAGTCAACCTGAAAAGGCTTGTCTCCTCGCGACAGACGGATGAGGTCTACCTCCGGGCGGACAAGGACGTTGACTACGGCTTCGTGGTGCGGGTGATGGCCGAGGTTCAAAACGCAGGTATCAAGGGAATGGGCATGGTTACGCAGCCGGAGGAGATCAAAATGCCATGAGTTCCCTGGCGCTGGACAGGGGAAGGGACCGGGATTTTCAAAGGGCGTTCAAGAAGGCTCTGCTGGTATCCCTGGCCTTCCATTGCGCCGTGTTGATCGTGACGGCAATCGCCGGCATGGTAGGTGAAAAGCCTCCTCAAATGCCCCGCACTATGCCGGTGTCATTGATGAGCGCACCACCGGGACCGCCGCCCGGCAACAAGGCGTCAGCCGCGCCTTCCTCCCCCAAAAAAGAAAAGGAAAAAAAGGCCATTCCCAAGCCGCCTCCGCAAAAACCGGAACCAAAACCGAAAACCCAACCGAAGCCGAAACCGGAAAAGATAAAAAAGCCCGAGCCGAAAAAAGCGGACAAGGAAAAAGAGCCGGAAAAGAAGACCGCAAAAGAACCGGAGAAGAAAAAGATATCGCCTCATAAGGACACCACAGAAAAGGCCAAGACAAAAACAGAGGAAGACACCAAAAAGGAAGAGAAGAAGGCGCAAACGCCGGTATCGCCCCAGCCACCGTCTCCGGCCGAGGACACCGAACCGGAGATCGCCGGAAACGAGAACCCCTCTGCCCTTGTATCCAACCCCGACATCGAAGCGGCAAGGCGTCTTAAGGGATCTGCAAGCTCGGGCACTGCACAAACAAAATCCGCAAGCTGGAACAGCGCCATGCAACTGATCGAAAAAGATCCCCGCATGAAAATTTATCAGAACGATTTCGGCAACCACATAAGGCAGTACTGGATACTGCCTCCCTCCGTGCCCGAAGGACAGGGACTTCACGTGGATGTCATCGTCACCGTGGACCAGCAAGGCAATGTCCTCGATTACGAGTTCGTGCACAAATCCGGACATGCCGATTTCGACCAGTCAGTCAAGGACCTGATGCAGATACTCAAAGAGCAGACCTTGCCGGCCTTGCCGGTACAGGTGCCGGGCGGAGAGCTCGAGCTGCCGCTCCGGTTTTTGCCCGAGGGGTACGGTCGCTGAGACGTATCGAACAGACCCGGCATGTCCCGGCCTGCCGCGCCCGATGAGGGGAAATCTTGCTGGAAAGATGTCACACCTTTCGGTTCTCGATCCACGACATGATTAAAGCACAAGTGTCCGGGCCGCGCTGGTTTCTGCAACCGGTCGTTCACGAGTTCGCCATGCATGAGATCAAAGCGGGTTCTTCTTTTGATCCCCACGTGGAGGCGGTCATCCGGCAAAGCCGGGCCGTGTCTTCCGTGCCTTCCACTTATAAGCCGCTTTTTGAGTGGAAAGCTTCTCACCTTTTCGCGAGCTGGCGCGCAATGCTCATGGAAAAGGAAAACGGCGCATTGCTGCTTTACGTATCCGGCAATCGGCTTACCCGGTTTGTGCTGTCCAAGTGGCTTATCGAGCCAGCCATACGCGTTGCCGCCTTGCGAAAGGGCCTGGTCATGACGCATGCCGCGGCACTGTCGGACGGCGATGAAGCGCTGCTGGTGTCCGGTCCCGGCGGCGCCGGCAAAACCACCTGGACCCTGCGCTGGCTCGAAGGCGGGCATCCTTATCTCTCCGACGATTTCAGCATAGTGGCGGGAGAACAGTGTTTTCCCTATGTCACCCCGCTGCGGCTGGGACTTCGCAACTTGTTCCAGAGCAGGTCGCTTAAAGAAATGAGGGCCGGCCTCAAAATCGAGGCCGCGGCAAGGACCGTGCTCCGCAGGGCAAGCATGGGCCGCGCCCGGCTGTATCTGAAAGCTCCTCTCCATAAAGCTGTCCCTGCCGCAGAGGTGTCACACCCGGTGCCTGTGGCTGGAGCACTGCTGCTCAACAAACCTGAAGACAGCGGCGACAGGGCTTCTGTAATCACACCCCATGAGTTCGCCGGGCTCCAGGCGCAAACGGACCTCGAGGAAATGCACGGCTTTGGAGGGGACACCTCGCTCCCGGTTGCAGAAGGCGGGCGCAGCTTCCCGGAGCGGCAGGAGGAACTCTTAAAAGACCTGTTGCATGACAAGCCCTGCCTGGCTGTGCCCTCGAATGCGCTCCCGCCCTCTCAAGCGATCGAGTCGGTGCGATCATTGATCGATGTACTTTCGAGGAGCCTGAGATGAAACAACGGGCCGAGACCGTAGCTCGTCCATTCCCTCAGCATATGAAGCCTTCCGATATGGCGCAGCCGGCTGTGCAGCCTGACTATTCCGGTGAGGTTACGCGCATGACTTCTTCCAGGCTTGTGATGCCTTGCGTTGCCTTGTTCATTGCCGCTTCTCGCAAGGTGGCCATGCCCTGGCGGCGGGATTCCTGTTTCAGCTCGGAGACAGAGACGCCTCTTAGTACCAGCTCTTTTACGTCGTCGTTCATCTCAAATAACTCGAAAACACCTGTCTGCCCCTTGTAGCCGGTATGAAAACAGGACGGGCACCCGTTGCTTTTGTATAACTCGCAGCTTTCCGCCGTTTCTTCGTCCATGCCCAAGTCCGTGAGTACATCGGTGTTTGTCTCCGTCGCTGTCTTACACTCCGGGCAGAGCTTTCGCAACTGGCGCTGTGACAATATAAGGTTCACGGACTCGGCTACGACAAATGCTTCGAGATCGAGGTCTATAAGTCTTCTTACCGCAGTATGGACTGTTCCGACTCTAAGCGATGAAAAAAGCAGCCGGCCGGTCAGGGCGGCCTCCGCTGCGGAATGAGCCGTCTCCCAATCAAGTATCTCCGCAATATAGATGATATCAGCAGCTTGTCTAAGAGACGACCGGATAGCGACTGCATAATTAAATCCGAACTCATGCCTGATCCGGAACTGGTTCAAACCGTCTAAATAATATCTTACCGGCTGCTCGGCGGTCATGATATTAAGAGAGGGACTGTTAAGTTCATTTAAGGCGCAATAGACGGTCAACTGCTCTGCAGCAGTAAACCTGTCGAAAAGTATCATTCCCTTAAACTTATTGATCGAACGGCGGAACAGATCAAGCTGATGTTCTTCGAAGCCCAGTCTTTCCATCTCGAAGCCGAAGTCTTCCCTTTCAAAGAATTTCAGCGTAACCCTTTCTCCTGACAAGGCGGGACCGATAGATACTTGCACATCTTTTGCCGGACCGGTGGCAAACTTTATCTTCATGAAACCATCCTGAGGCAACCTGTCCTCTTGTATGTTCAGTTCGGCCAGGCTCTTAATCGCGATAAGAAGAGGATTGGAGTAATGATGGGTGGGTCTGAATGCTTCATATAAAAAGCCGTCAATTCGGAGTCGGACCCGCAAACTGTTTTTTGAATTCTCGATGTGGATTTCGGTGGCCCCTTTTTCCAAGGCATCATTGAATATAATGTTTATAAATTTCAAAATTGCAGGGTCTATTAACATATCTTTCATCAAGAGGTCTACATTTATTCTTTTTCCTTCCTCAGTTAAGAACTCGACGGGATGAGCGGTATCAAATCGTTGTGCAGCTTGGATTAAATTGCCGCTGTTTTCTTCTATGGCCCGCCGGATTGCAAGGCCGCCTACTGTCAACTCGACCTTGAGGCCAGTCAGAAATTCAAGCTCTTGTTTGGCGCTGATGTTGGAGGGATCATCTGTGGCGACAACGAGAGTCCTTCCGGCCTTTTGAAGAGGAATCATGTTGTTTTCTCTTAACCAATTTTCAGGAACAAGACGAAAAATCTCCGAGTCAATCTCTATTTCCTCTAAATCTATAAAAGGCATGTCATAATGCTTGCTGAGAATTTCCGTAAGCTCCTGTTCATCAACGAAGCCGAGCCGCACGAGCGCCAGGCAAAGACTCTCATTGCTTTTCTCTTGCTCCTCCACCGCCTGTATATACTGTTCCGGCGTGATCAGGTTGGCATTGATGAGCACGTCTTTCAGTTTCTTGGTCATATTATCCCCCTTTCCACTCGCGGACAAAAAACGCTTTCGCCATGCCTGGATTTTATCTCACGAAAAATCGCAGCGGTAATAAGATGAAGCAAAACAACAGCTTTTTTTCTACAGTTCCTTGTCATCACGACGAAATTGTGAAGCCCTTGCGGTCATCCTTGCTGTCCGGCCCGTGTTTTCTGCGGCGAACGAAGTATGAGCAGTGTTATTTCCGGCGGGCAGAACACCCGGAAGGGCCAGCCCACTGTTCCCAGCCCGCGGGAGACGTAGATGCTCTGTCCGTCCTTTTGGTGGAACCCTTCCGCGTAACGATAAGTCAGGTGGGCGAGCCCGGGCCCTCCGAAGGGAAGCTTGAGCTGCCCGCCGTGGGTATGGCCGGCCACCACCAGGTCAACGGGCAGTCCCTTGATGTCGGAGAACTTCAAGGGCCGGTGCTTGAGGAGGACACACGGCCTGTCAGGCGGAACTCCTGCTGTTGCCCGGGGAATGTCCTTTGTGCTGGGGTCGTCGCTTGTCCAGTTCATGCCCGAGTCGTCGAGCCCGGCAAGGACAAGGCTCGAGCCTTTGTCCGCAAGGCTCACCCACTCCTTGCGGAGCATGACGAAGCCCCGCTCTTTCATCCGATTGGCGACCGGCGTTCTGCCGGTGTAAACGTCGTGGTTGCCGATGATGGCGTACCTTCCCAGCCGCGGCTTGAGACCCTCGAGGCAATCTGCGAAGCGATACACGTAATCCGGGTTATGGTCCACCATGTCGCCGGTAATGAGGAGCAGATCGGGAGCAAGCTCTGCGGCCATGTCCGCTGCCCGGCAGAACTCTTTCTCCGAGTTCCACCAGCCCACGTGCATGTCCGTAAGCTGAACAACCCGCAGGCCGTCCTCCTTTGCGGGAAGGTCGGGCATGATAAGCTCGACCTCTTCAACCACCGGCGGACGGGAAGTGCTGTAAATGCCGTAGATCGAGACAAAGCTCCACAACACGACAATGACAAAGACGGCGATGCGCATGGCCGAGATCACTGTCTCCGGCCCGTGAAACCACCAGACCCCGGCGCGGACCAGCAGCACGATGGGGGCCAGGAAGACCAGGAAGCAGAGCCAGTTGAACTGCCAGGCATAGGCCGGCTTGACCACCCAGTTGGCCAGCAAATGAGGAGGCTGCTGCGCGTGCGACTGGAGCCAGAGGATGTAAAACACCGGAAGGTTGAAAAACACAAAAGCCGCGATTATCAGCCAGGCGAACTTGCCTTGTATCCGGAGCCCTTTTATAAAGATGACCGCCTCCAAGGCCTGCAGGCCGAAAACCACGGCAATCAGAAAAACCCTGGACAACATATGAACTCCACTACATAAAACACTGCCTTTTCCGAACTCAACCCGGAAAAAGCTGCATATTGTCGATGAGCCGGATACTGCCCAAGCGGGCTGCGATAAGCATGCGTGCCGGCCGGTCGATTTTCACCAGCGGCTCCAGGGTCACGGAGTCCCTGACAGCCACGTAGTCGACCTCCATGCCCGCGGACTTGATCTTGACGGCTGCATCATACCGAAGAACCGATGACTCCCGCTCTCCGTTCTGCACGGCCTGGCGGGCCTCGAACAGCGACCTGCTTATGGCCAGCGCCTGCTGCCTCTGTGGGCCGGACAGGTACACGTTGCGGCTCGACATGGCCATGCCGTCATCCTCCCGCACAGTGGGAAGGCCCGCGATCTCGACACCCATGTTAAGGTCTTCAACCAGCCGCTCGATGACCTTGAGCTGCTGGTAATCCTTTTCTCCGAAAACGGCCAGGTGAGGCAAAACAGCGTTAAACAGCTTGGTCACTATGGTGACCACACCTGGAAAATGGCCGAACCTGATTGCGCCTTCCATGTCACGGGACACCTCTGTAACACTGACATAGGTCTGGTAACCCTCGGGGTACATCTCTTCCACCGAGGGAGCGAAAACCACGTCAGCGCCGCATTGTTCCGCGTTTTTGCAGTCGCCCTCGAAGTCGCGCGGATAATCCTCGTAGTCCTCGCCAGCGGAGAACTGGGAGGGGTTTACGAAAAGCGTCATCACCACCCGGTCGGCCCGGCGGGAACATTCCCGGAGCAGGGACAGATGCCCTTCGTGCAGAAAGCCCATGGTGGGAACACATCCCACTGTAAGACCCTTGCTGCGTTGCGACTCCGACCACCTGCGCATCTGCTCCACTTGTTTTATGACCTGCAATCCGTCCGCCCCCGCGTGCTCGTTTTAAAAAGCGTTTTCGACTTTACTTCTTCTTTTTGGCGCCGCTCTTTTTGCTTGATGATTTTCCGGGCTTTTTTGCGGGCTCTCCAAAGCAGTGCTCGGGACCGGGGAACTCTCCTTCCCTGACTTCCCTTACGTAGGTCTTGACCGCCCGGCTCATGCTCTTGTGAAGGTCGGCGTACTTCTTTACAAAGGTCATCTTCTTGCCTTTGTAAACTCCCAGGATATCGTGCCATACCAGCACCTGCCCGTCGCAGTCGGGACCGCAGCCGATCCCGATGGTGGGTATCTCCAGCGCGCCGGTGATCTCCTTGGCCAGTGCAGCGGGTATGCACTCCATGACCACGCAGAAAGCTCCGGCCTCTTCCACCGCCCCGGCGTCCTCCAGAAGCTGCTTGCGCTGGGCATCGGAGCGGCCCTGGACCTTGAAGCCGCCCATCCGGTGGATGCTCTGGGGAGTAAGACCGATGTGGCCCACCACCGGGATGTCAATGTCGCTTATGGCCCGGATAGTGTCGGCCATGTTAACGCCGCCTTCCAGCTTCACCGCGTGTGCGCCTCCGTCCTTGAGACCGCGGCCGGCGTTCTCTCGGGCCTGCCGGATGCTTTCCTGGTAGCTCATGAAAGGCATGTCAAAGACCACCATGGACCTCTGACAGGCCTTGGCCACTATCCGGGTGTGATAGACCATCTCGTCCATGGTGACCGGCAGGGTCGTGCTCACGCCCTGCACCACTGTGCCCACCGAGTCGCCCACCAGGACCATATCTATCCCGGAAGCGTCGGCAATCAGCGCGGAAGGGTAATCGTACGCGGTCAGCATCACGATCTTCTCCCCGCGCTCCTTCATAGCACCGACCTCGAGAATCGTCACCTTGCTTGCCATGACTGTCGCTCCTTTTATCGCTTCAAAGAAAGGTATAATAATACCGCCCGTTCGAAAATCAAAACCATGATCTCAGCGTCCACCCATTATTTTAACTTATACTACTCGCGATTCTAAACAGCCGCCTTTTTTGGGCGGAAATGCTTGACTACTGTTCAAAATCAATATTCACGGAGCAAAGACTCGATTTCCCTTGCCAGGTCTTGAGTGACTCCGCGTTCTCTATAGACGAGCCCCCGCTCTGTATCGAGCAAAGCGGAGGTGGGATAAAACGCCACCTGGAAATCGCCGTGCAGCTCCATGTCCTTGTCCTCCACCACGGGAAAGGATGAGCCGATCTCATCGAATTCTTTACTAAGCCACCCGCCCGAGTCAGGGGTCACCACGTATACTCCGTAGCCGTCTCCTTTCAAGGTATGAGCCAGCACCGCAAGTTGGACCTTGCAGGCGTAACAGCCGGGAGAGACGAACACCAGCAAAACGGGTTTTTCCTCGCACAGCTCGGATAGACTTATATCATACGCTTTCCCCGACAATGTGACGCTGCGGTCGGGAAGGGTCTCGCCTTTTTCGAGCTTATCGCCGAATACCGCCTCGAAAACAAAAAACAGGACAATAAAGACGAGGACCCAGAAGACCACGCCCGAGAGCAGCCTTTTCCTGCGGAGCTTTTCCGCAGCGCTCGACAGGTCTGTCATGCTGTTGCCTCCTCTTTGCGGTTGCCGGTCCCGGCTTTACTTCCCATGTCCCGCGTCGTCCAAAGCGACGAGGTAACCGGAGTTTCTTTCTACATCTCGCCTTTCCACACGGTGCGCGGGTGCTCGGCAGGGGGGCGGGAGAAATCCTTTTTCACCTGTTGCCAGTTCTGGTATCGGGAAAGCGTGTCCAGGCTGGCCAGAGTGGGGGGAATCATTCTCCACTGTCCTCTTTTCCACAACTCCAGCGCGTCCGCGGGCCGGACCCAGTATTCTTCCGCCACCTCCGCGGAGAACATCGAAGCCGACTGTCCATGCGGCTTGCGGGCCAGGAAGAAGTAGGTGTTGAAACGCCGGGGCGAGGTGGGCGGAGTTATCCATTGTGCGAACCAGAGAACCCGGTCGAGGCAAACGTAAAGGTCTTCTCTCTCCAGGATGCTGTAAAAGGACAGCGAGTCCTGCTGGAGCTCGCGGCGATACGCTGAAAGCCTCTCTTTAAGATCAAGGGAAGGGTTATCAAGAAAAGTCCCTGAGCCGTCCCGGGCGAGAAAGACGCCGGCTTCCTCGAACAGCTCGCGTATGCCGGCTATGAAAAAGCCGCAGGCCCTCTCCACGGCCGGAACTCCTTCCAGGCAGGCCGGGGCGTTCTCCGGGTAAATTCCCACGCAACGGCCAAGCACATCAAAAGACCTGTCCGCGTCATCAACCTTGCCGCCCGGAAAGACGTGATATCCGCCCAGAAAAGGCAGCCGGTCCTGGCGCCTTGTCATGTAGACTTCCATGCCGGAAGGACCGTCGCGCAAAAGTACAATGGTGGAAGCGTCCTCCGGCTCTGCAGGTGAATAATGCCGCATCTTTCGAGCCCGTTAGCTTCATGATATCATAAATTGTTGTGTTTCTAACCATGCGAGGAGACTGAAGATGAACAGATTGAAAAGAGGGAGTGTCGCCTTTTTGAAAACATGGCTCGGGGGGGTGTTTTTCGTGATCGCGGTCATAGTTTCTTTTCCCGCGGTCGGGCAGGCTCCTTCCGACCAGCAGGACCTCATCGGCAGGGCCCGCGAAGCCTATAACAACCGTCACTTCCAAGAGGCTGCAAAGATATACAAGGACTACCTCGATAAGTACCCCAACGGCGAGCACCGTGATGAGGCCGGTTTTTTTTACGCCCATTCACTGTTCGTAAGCGGTGAGAACGAGAAGGCGGAAAAGGCCTTCAAAAAAGAGGCGTCCCGAAACCGGTCTTACCAGGACCAGATACTTTATTACCGCGGCCGGCTGGCTTCCCGAAGCCGGCAATACAACCGGGCGCTGGTTTTTTTCGACCGGTTGGTTGCCGAGTATCCGGACTCCCGGATGAGGTTCAAGGCCAGGGACCGCAGCGCGGAAATCCATTACCGGGTGGGCAACCGCTATCTTTCCGAGAACGCCCTCGGTATGGCTTTGCAGCATTACAGCCAGGCGGTGAACGGTCCGGCCTACTTGCAGCCGATGGTTCTTTACAAGCTCGGTCTTTGCAATGAGAAGTCGGGCAAGTACGACCGGGCGATCGAGATATGGGGCGAACTGAGCTTGCAGGAAGGGGATGATGCGGTTGACGCCGCTCGTGTTGCCAGGTACCGGCTGGCGCGGCTTTTGGAGGACCGGGGCCGTCTGATGCAGGCGGAGGTCAATTTTCAGAAGTTTGTTGATTCTTATCCCGATCATTTTCTGACACCGCTTTCCCGCCAGGGACTGGCGCGTGTCTGGGCGAAGCAGGGCAAGAAGGAGAAGGCCATCGCCTTCTGGAAAGAACGCGGTCGCGGTCGGGCCCGCATTGACGCTGCGAGCTTTTTTGCTGAAGCCGTTCATCATTACCTTTACGAACAGTACGGGGACGCTGTAAAAAAGTTCCGTATCGCCGGCGCCAAAGCAGAGGACAGAGACCTTTCGTTAAGTTGCGATCTCTGGCTTGCGCGCACCTACGAGGAGCAGGGAGACATAGCCGAGGCAAAGGCTTCATGGGAGAAGTTCTTCGACAGTAATGGCGACCCTCCCGGTTACAACCGGCTGGAGTATGCCCGGTTTTTGCTTGATTATGATCCGGCTAAGGCCCGCAAGGAGGCTTCCCGCCTGGCCGGGGGGAGCGGGGATGTAGCCGAAGAAGCGCTTGCCATAGTTGTGCGGGCGGCCTTTGCAACAAACGACAGGGGAGCTTTATCCGCTGCCGACAAGTACTTTCTCAAGCATCCGGACGGCAAGCATGCCGCTGAGATGGCTCTTTTGCGGGGCAGGGAGTTTTTCTTCCGGGGAGAGGTAGACAAAGCGACTGGGGATTTACAGCGGACGCTGGACTACCATCCTTTGCCGGAGGGCAGGCTGGCGGCTGCGCGGCTTCTTTCTCGGATTTACCTGTTGCAGGGCAGGAAGAGCTCTGCTGCCGAGGTCCTTCGTTCGGTCCACCAGGACGCATTGTCCGTGCTTTCCGAGGCTGAGCGTCTCCGTGCTCTGGAGGCGGAGACTGCTTACTCGCGCGGAGAGTACGGCACGGGAGTGGCGACTTACGAGGACATCTGCGGCAGAAAAGCCGGTTGTCCGGGGGAGACGCGGTTTCGGCTTTTCTGGGGACACTACCGTATGGGGAATACGGTTCAAGCCCGGCAAGTCCTTGACGAGGTGGAAAAAGGCGGTCCCGGTTTGAAGTTCAAGGCGGGTTTATGGCGCGGCATCATGCTTAAAGAGGCGGGTCGGCCGGAAGAGGCGCTTGACGTGCTGGAACAGGTGCAAGCTCCGGACCCCATGAGTCGCGGACTTCTTACATGGGAGCTTTCCCGTGTAGAGTTCAAGGCGGGTTCCATGCAACAGGCCATGAACACCCTCTCTTCCTTAAAATCCCGAGCTCCTGCCGCGGGCATTTACGTAAAAGGTGAGGTCTTAAGGCTTGCCCTCGAGTCCGGCGACTTTGAAACTTATCTCGCCAGTCTTCCCGACCCGGTTGACATCGACCGTGGCGCTCTTTCCGAAGAGTCTCTTCTGGGCACGATACGTTCGGGGGCTCGGTCCGCAGATCCGGACATGGCTGCAATCAAGGAGTACCTGGCCACGTTGCGGGTGGTTTCCCTGCACCAGGATTCTGTCGAGGAAGGCACCTTCTGGCTTGCCAAGGCCCGACTCAAGGCCGGTGACCGTGAAAAGGCGCTGGAGATCATGTCCGATCTGCTTACCCGGAACCCGTCCACTCCTTACGCCGAGCAGATGAAGTTCTATCAAGGGGAGGACGCTTTCTTGCGCAATGACTACCAGGGCGCCATATCCTGGCTCAAGTCTGTTCGTCCGGAAGACCTTGCCACCAAGGAGCAGCAGTTCCAGCTTCTTTACTTTAAGGGCCAGTCATATAAGAAAACAAACGACCTGGAGTCCATGCGTCCCTACTTCCTGTCCCTGGTCAGGAACTACTCGGACCAGACCGATCACCTCCACCAGTGGCTCAACGTGGGCGTGGGACTTGTTTTAACTAGGGAGTTCAGTTCGGGACAGAGTGCTCTGGATATAGTCCTCAAGCTCTCTTCCTCGAATGACCTGCAGGCGCAGGCATTGTACTGGAAAGGCATGGCAAGGCAAGGTTCAGGGGACCTGGACGCTGCGCTCGAGGTGTTCCTTTCCCTCCCTGACCGGTATCCCGGCCAGGGCAAGTGGGTGACCACCGGCCTTTACGAGGCCGCCAATGTTTATGTTCAGAAAGGCGAGTACGACCGCGCGCTCGAGCTTTATAACCGGGTGTTGGACAGGACGAGAGGCGACAAAAGGATATCGGACAAGGTCAAGGCCAAGATAGCTGAGGTGAAGAAGCTCAAGCGGCTGAAGTCGGACAAGGTGTTTCCCTCGCTTCCGTAGAGAATCTTCATCTGAAAAGCTCTCCGTTCTTTGGGTGCGACTCAGTCGGGGGGGAACTCTTTTTGCCAGTTCTCTGCTTCGTTCCATTCGGGCTGTTCGGACTTCTCGATAAGGAAAGGCCCCATAACCAGGTAGTCCATGTTGGTCCTCATAAAGCACTGGTAGGCGTTCTCCGGCGAGCATACGATGGGCTCGCCGCGCACGTTGAAGCTGGTGTTGATGATCACGGGACAGCCGGTCAGGTTCTCGAACTCTTTTATCATGTCGTAATAAAGCGGGTTGTCTTCCCGGGTCACGGTCTGGAGCCTTGCGGAGCAGTCCACGTGGGTGATTGCGGGGACCTCGGAGCGGACGGTCTTTAGCTTGTCAAGTCCCTTGGCGTTGTCTTCTTCTGCCGCGTTCCCCGTCCTGCGCTCTTTTCGGACCGAGGTTGTCAAAAGCATGTAAGGGCTTTGCCTGCCGGGCTCGATATCGAAGTAATGCGACGCCCTGTCCGCAAGCACGGTTGGCGCGAAGGGCCGGAAGGACTCGCGGAACTTTATCTTCAGGTTGACGAGCTTCTGCATGTCCGGGCTCCGGGCGTCGGCGAGTATAGACCTCGCTCCCAGGGCGCGGGGTCCGAACTCCATCCTTCCCTGGAACCAGCCGATGACCTTGCCGTCCGCTATCAGGGAGGCTACTTGTCCAGGTATCTCGCGGTAGTCCAGCTTCTCGCGCTCGATGCCTTTTTCATCGAGGAACTTCTCGATCTCTTTTTCAGAGTAATCCGGTCCCAGGTAGCTTGCGCGCTGGTGGTCGTGCCTTTCTCCTGATGTGCTGCGGGGGTTGTCCAGGTACTGGTGATATGCGTAAAGGGCGGCGCCCAGTGCTCCGCCGGCGTCTCCTGCCGCGGGCTGTATCCATATGTCTTTAAAGGGTCCTTCCCGGAGCAGCCTGCCGTTGCTCACGCAGTTCAGGGCCACTCCGCCCGCCATGCACAGGTTTTCAAGCCCGGTTTCCCGGTGCACGTGCTTTGCCATCTTCAACATGATCTCTTCGGTGACTTCCTGTATGGACCGGGCCAGGTCCATCTCGCGTCGGGTGATAGTTGTCTCCGGCTTGCGGGGAGACCCTCCGAAGAGCCTGGCGAACTTTCCGTTGGTCATGGTCAGTCCGACCATGTAGTTGAAGTAATCGAGGTTGAGCCGGAAGGACCCGTCTTCCTTGATGTCAATGAGTTCGTCCTTGATGACGTCCACGTAAGCGGGCTCGCCATAGGGGGCCAGGCCCATCATCTTGTACTCGCCGGAGTTGACCTTGAAGCCGGTGAAGTAGGTAAACGCGGAGTAGAGAAGACCCAGCGAGTGGGGGAACCTGATCTCCTTCATAAGCTCGATGCGGTTGTCCCTGCCCGCACCGAAGGAGGTGGTGGTCCATTCGCCGACCCCGTCCACCGTAATTATGGCGGCCTCCTGAAACGGCGACGGGAAAAAGGCGCTGGCTGCGTGAGACTCGTGGTGGGCGGGGAACAGCATGGGCACGTCTGTATTGTCGAGTTCGTCGGCGATGAGCTCCTTTGTCCAGAGTTTTCTTCCCAGCCACTCGGGAACGCCTATAAGAAAGGAGCGCAGCCCTCGCGGAGCGTAGACCAGGTAGGTCTTTATAAGCCGCTCGAACTTGATAAAGGGTTTGTCATAAAAGGCGATGTAATCGAGGTCCGAGGTATTAGTGCCGGTCTCTTCCAGGCAGTACTTGATGGCGTGGGAAGGGAAGTCGGGGTCGTGCTTCTTGCGGGTGAACCTCTCCTCCTGCGCCGCGGCCACAATTTTTCCGTCTTCCACCAGGCAGGCGGCGGCGTCGTGATAAAAAGCGGAGATGCCCAGGATTCTGCTCATGGTCTTACCTGGATAAGATGTTAATTGGAGGGGCGGAAGGAATCAAGCCGGGCCGTTTGCTCTTGTATCATTCCTGACCGGGTTTCTTTCCGAGGAACTGCCTTCTGGGGTCAAGTACTCGAAGCAGCTTTAGCTCGTCCTCGGAAGGAGGAGGGTATGCCTCGAGTGGGCCCGCGTAAAGCTCCCAGCCGCATCTTTTTTGGATCCCCTCTACTATCTCCTTTTCGTCCGATCCGGGCTTTTCAAAGTATCCGGTGAGGATGAGTTCGTTTTTGCCGGGCTCTTTCTCGAACACTCCGGAGTCGGTAACCAGTGCTTTTACCCGGTCTCCGGGGCTGGTTACATAAGAGACCTTTTCCACCAGTCGGTTCTTTCCGGAGAGCGCGGTCACGATGACCTCGGAGGCCGCGGAGCAGATGTCGTTTCCTCCGCCCGAGCCGGTGAGGTAGGCCACGCCGGGAATCAGGGTGGTGTTGATGTTGGCGTACCTGTCCACCTGTCCGGCTCCGATGGACCCTATGCACCGGTTGCCGAATCCTCCCATGAACACTCCCATGATGGCCGGAATTCCGGTCAACATCTTGGATGTGGGCATGTTGCGATAGTTGAAGATAAAGGGGTCTGCGGGGCGGGGCACGTAACCGTAGAAGCCGAGCTCGGCCATTAGCTCGCAGTCGAAGCCTTCTTCCCGAAGTCGGTAATAGGCCAGCCATGCGGCAAGGTTTGACGCGCCCACTCCGGCGAGAATGGTAAAGAGCTTTCGTTCGCGGATGCGTCGAGCGAGGACCCTTCCTGCAGCGACCACCATCATCTCGACGGGCGAGCACTCCGTTCCAACGGTGATATCGGCTGACAGGGAGAGGAGCTCGCTTTTCCAGGAGTCGGGCCGGGCCTTTCCCTTGAGTGCCCACAGCCTTTCATAACCCAGCTTGTCAAGGTAGTCCTCCCACGTCGGCCTCTCGTCTATCCATTCCCGGACCCACTCCTCGGTGGTCTCAGGGGTTTTGCAGGCTTTGCGCACGTCGAGCACGAAGTCGTAATCGTCGGCGTAAGCCTCGAAGTCGGGCAGCCCCTGGCTGGACACTCCGCCGGGATGCGCGCCAAAGGGGACCTCGCACACCGCCAGGACCATGTATGAAGGTATCTTGCAAAGATGGGAGTGACGGCGTATATATTCGGTGCTCACGATCCTGTCCGCGGTGATTATCACGCCCAGCCGGGCAGCCCATGCTCCCAGTGCCTCTTCTCCGAAAGGAGGCGTTAAAAGCGCGTTGCCGCTCTGGTCCGCGCAGGGCACGTGGATGAAAGCTATGTCGGGGTTCAGCGCGCTCACCATGCCGAGCTTCTCGCCTTCCCCGGTATCCATGACCTGGAAGCTGTGGCTGTTCTCTTCCGCCATTGACGATCCCACCAGTGACCTGGTGAGCAGATACGGCATTCCCATTGCACCGGCGAGCAGGCGGAGTGGGAAAGAGAGTATGCTCCAGTTCTCGACTTCGAGGAGTCCTTGTTTCCAGGCCCGGTCGATGACGGGGTTCGGTCCGGGCGTAGGATAGGAGTCGCCGCAGAAGGTAGTAATAAGCCGGGTGGCCAGTCCGGTATGCACGGGGATAACTCCGTTGCCGGTAAAGCCGAGACAGGAGATGGTAAGGTTGGGACTCTGGTTTCGGAAGGCGCGGACAAGCTCGAGGGACACTGCACCGGGCCGGTTATGTGAGGTGCAGAAGTGTACGAGCATGTCCGGTTTCACGTGCTTTTTAATGGTTTCGGGAAGATCGGCCCTTTTGTCTTTCCCTTCTTGCGGAGCGAGCGGCTCGATTTGTTGGATGATATCTCTGAAGGGCTCGAGCATTTAAGGCCCCTTTACTCGGAGGCCGCGGTTTTTTCGAGCGGTCTGCTTTTCTGTTCGAGGGCTTTTTGCAGTTCCCGTATCTGTTTCCTTTGTATGCGTATGGTCCGCGTATATTCGTACCACGCGGCCATTTCGAGAACCACGGCGAGTATGAAAGCCGCGAGCGCGGTGGCGATGAGCGCGACCCAGAAGGGCATGATGATGATTCCCAGAGGTTCCCAGGGCATGTTAATCTTGAATGCCATCTCCTGTCCGAGAAGCTCGATATTTATGATTATCTCGAAGACGGCGTACGACAGCACCAGGGCCAGTATCAACCATTTAATAAAACGCATGAGCTCCTCACTTTTCTCCGGTAAGCTCGGCGAAAGCGCGGGCGAGCTTTTGCCGTGTTCTCAGAAGGTGCTCGGGGACCACCCTGGCGTCCGCGAGCACGGGCATGAAGTTGTGGTCCCCTTCCCAGCGGGGAACCATGTGTACATGCAGATGCTCGGGCACTCCTGCTCCGGCCACCTTTCCCAGGTTGATGCCGATGTTGTATCCGTGGGGGTTCATCACGTACTGGATGACTTTTCTCGTCAGTCTTACCGTATCAAAAAGCTCGTAGAGCTCTTTGTCGTCAAGGTCGTCCATTTCTCCCACGTGCCGTACGGGCATGACCAATGTGTGTCCGTTGGTGTAAGGGAACTTATTCATGAAGACCACCGTCAGCGGCCCGCGGTAGATGATCAAGTTCTCGTAGTCGTTGTCTGCCTTGATGCGGGGACAGAACAAGCAGCCGGTTTGCTCGTCCTTGGACTCCTTTTCAATGTACTCCATCCGCCATGGAGCCCACAAGGTTTGCATTTATCTCCTCCGGGCCTACTTGTCCACCTTGTCTTTCAACTCTTTTCCTACTTTGAAGAAGGGGACCTTTTTGGCTTCCACGTCCACTTTTTCTCCGGTGCGGGGGTTCCTTCCCTCGCGGGGTCTCCTGTGTTTGACCTGGAAGCTTCCAAACCCGCGAATCTCGATGCGGTCTCCTGAAGCCAGGGCCTCGGTCATGCTGTCGAAGATGGTGTTGACAATGATCTCGGCGTCTTTCAAACTCAGGTCGTTCATCCTCTCAGCCAGCTTCTCGATGAGTTCCCTCTTTGTCATTAGTGGCTCCTTCTCTTAAAAATATATTCTCCGCGGTCACAGCCCGGAGGATTCAATGAACTTTAAGGATATACATGGCCCGGACCGGTCGGGGGGTAATCCGGTTCGCCTGCCATGAGAGGGGAATTATCTCTTGCAGCACGCCGAAAGGGAAGGGGGTTTTCCTTTTGGGCGGCCAGACAACCTTGGGCTTGCCTTTTATGTCCCCCATCTGTGCGGCCTTGTCAATGGCGTCCCACAGGTTTCCCAACTCGTCCACCAGCCCGACCTCCATGGCCTGCTCTCCGGTGTAGATACGGCCGTCCGCCAACTCGTGGACCTTCTTGGCATCCATTCCCCTGCCGTCCGCGACCGCGTCCTCGAACTGCCGGTGCACGCTTTCGACGAACTCGCGGAGCAGCTTTTTCTCCCCCGGCTTCATATCCCGGAACGCGCTGCCTATGTCTTTGTACTCCGCGCTTTTTATGACGCGCTCTTCTATCTTCATCCACTCCATGAGCCCTTCCAGGTTGGTAAACTCCATGACCACGCCGATGCTGCCGGTTATAGTGCCGGGATTGGCGTAGATGACCTTTGCGGGACAGGACACGTAGTATCCTCCGGAAGCCGCCATTGCGCCCATGGAGACCACTACCGGCTTTTTGTCGGCCAGCTTTTGAACTTCCTTGTGTATTTCCTGGGAGGCCCCTACTCCCCCGCCGGGAGAGTCGACCCTGATCACTACCGCGGTAACCGAAGAATCGTCGCGGTAGCGGTGAATCTGGTCCACCACTCTCTTCGAATCGAGGATGATGCCTTCTATCTTGACGACACCTATCCTCTTGCCCAGCCGGAAGCCGGATATGCCGCCGGCGTTCATGGGGCCGGTCGACTTTATTGCCACCAGGATGCCGATAAATATTGCGATAAGAAAGAACAACAGCAGTATAAGCAGGGGGTGGCTTTTGCGAGAGCGTTTTTTCGAAGGAGGCCCGTACCATGCCGGCGGTTGTTGATAGTAATACCATGCCTGCGGGGGCATTCCCGGCGGATGTCCGTGCATGCCGGGTTGCCCGCTTTGAGGTCCCTGACCGGGTCCTTGGTAGCGGCCTTGCGGAGGGGTCCATCCTTCCTGGCCTCCACCTGTACCCGGCTCCTCAGAGGGAGGGGCGCCGCCCGGTGGTTTCTGGTCCTCATTCATTCTTTCACGTCCTCAACCCGAGCCTTTGTGCCGTGTATTCATCAAGCTTTCAAGACTCAGTCCGGTTTCGGAGTTTCGTCCTGCTTCGAGTCCGTGTCCTCCGGCTCCTCGGAGGATTCGCGTTCCTGGTCTTCGTTCTCTTGGGAACCTTCCTCTGTCTTGGCCTCTTGAGATGCCGCGGCCTCCTCTGTTTTTTCCTCGGGGGAAGCGGAGATGCCAGCGTCCGTAACGCCGGTCACCGCGGATTCTTCCCCGGTTTCTATGCTCTCGGGCCTTACAACGTCAACCGCTTGGGCCGGCTCTTGTTCGGGTTCCTCCTCCTCCCCGGTTTCAGAGACCTTGACCTGGGAGAGCTTGTCCTGGATGAGCTCGCCCAGCTTGGAGGTCCCGTCTCCTTCCTGCTTCTTATATTTCTTATAGGAGGCTTCATCTTCCGCTTTTTCCCGGGCCTTGACCGATAGCCTTATCTTTCTCTCGGTGATGTCCACGTTCAGTATCTCCGCGGTCACTTCCTTTCCAACCTCTACTATTTCGGTGGGGTCTTTTATCTTTTCATGGCTCAGTTCGCTGATATGAATAAGGCCTTCAATGCCTTCTTCCAACTCGACGAACACTCCGAAGTCGGTCACGTTGACCACCGAGCCCGCTACTTCCATTCCGGGCCGGTACTTATCAGGCACGCTTTCCCAGGGGTCCGGCTGTGCCTGCTTCACACCAAGGCTGAACCTCTCGTTCTCCTTGTCTATCTTGAGAACCACGCAATCCACTTCGTCGCCTTTTTTAAGGACCTCGGAGGGGTGTTTGACTCTCTTGGTCCAGGAGAGGTCGGAGATATGCACCAGCCCGTCAATACCTTCTTCAACGCCCACAAAGACGCCGAAGTTGGTTATGTTCCTTACTTTGCCCCGGATCCTTGTTCCTACGGGGTAGTTTATCTCGAGCAGGTCCCAGGGATTCTGCTGTGCCTGCTTTACGGACAGGCTTATCCTGCGGTTTACCGTATCAATGCTCAACACCTTGGCTTCCACTTCCTGGCCGGGCTCGAGCACCTTGGAAGGATGGACCCGTTTTTTGGACCATGACATCTCGGTGACGTGTACCAGTCCTTCCACTCCTTTCTCCAGCTCGATGAATGCGCCGTAGTCGGTCACCGACACCACGGTGCCGGAGACCAGGGTTCCCACCGGGTACTTCTTCTCGATGTTGTCCCAGGGGTCGGGCATGATCTGCTTCAAGCCCAGGCTGACTTTCTCCGTCTCCCGGTTGAACCTGAGCACCTTGATGTTTATCTCGTCTCCCACGTTGATGACCTCGGAGGGGTGGTTTATCCTTCCATAGCTCATGTCGGTTATATGAAGCAGACCGTCTATTCCCCCCAGGTCGATAAATGCGCCGTATTCGGTAATATTCTTGACCACGCCTTTCAAAACCTGGTCCTTTTCGAGGGATGAGAGCGTCTCGGACCTTTTGTCCTCCATGTCCTTTTCCATAACGCTTCTTCTGCTTACCACCACGTTCCCGCGTTTATGGTTGAACTTTATGATATGGTAGTGGTCCTCCGTGTCGATCAGCTTGTCCAGGTTTCTGACCGGTCTTATGTCGGCTTGCGACCCCGGCAGGAAGGCCTTTACACCGATGTCCACCATGAGTCCTCCCTTGACCCTCTCGGTGATCCTTCCTTTTACCGGTGATTCGTTTCGGTAGGCTGTTTCCAGGTCTTCCCACACGCGGCGCTTCTCCGCCTTGTCCTTGCTGAGCCTTATGACCCCGTCTTCCTCGTTGCGGCGCTCGACGAGGACCTCGACTTCCTGGCCGACCTCCACTGCCGGGTTGCCCTGTTCGTCCTTGAACTCGTGGATGGGAACGTGTCCTTCGGATTTGCCGCCGATGTCGATCATGATGTGTTCTTTTGCGATCTCGACCACCGTGCCCCTGATTATCTCGCCTTCGTCGAACTCGCGCTTTTTAAGCGACTCCTCGAACATCGCACCGAAATCCTCGATCTCTTCTTCCTCGTCCGCAGCGTCCTCAGTCTCCGCCGGCTTGTCCGCCTGCGTCTCCGGGTCCTGTTCTTGCGGCATATCGCCGTCTGCTCTCAGAGAACCTTCCGGTTTCTGCTCTTCATGCTCGCCGGTCTCAACTTCCGACTTCCGACTTTCCTCGGATTCAGGCTCGCTATCGCTTGTAACCTGGTTGTTTTCGTCCTTGTTATCATCTTTTTCACTAACCAATACCTTTTTCCCCCTGCTTGTTTATTCCTTCCCCTCTCCCAACAATTCCATGCGCCTTAACATCTCCTCCACCACCACGTTCACGTCCTTGTCGGTGGAGTCGATCTCAATGGCGTCAGGAGCACGCAGAAGAGGAGCTACCTCACGCGTCGAGTCGTTCAAGTCACGCTGTTTTATCTCCGAGAGAAGAGTGTCCAGGTCGACCTCTTCCCCCCGCTGTTTATGTTCGTTGCGCCTTCTCTTCGCCCTTTCTTCAGTCGAGGCGTTAAGAAAGAACTTGTAATCGGCATCCGGAAAGACCACGCTTCCTATATCGCGGCCTTCCATCACCACTCCGCCTTCTTTTCCCATCTCGCGCTGGAGCTCGACCATGCGCTCTCTTACCACGGGAGAGGCGGAGATGCGCGATGCCATCATTCCCATGTCAGGGGCCCGAAGCAGGTCGGTGACGTCCTCGTCCCCCATCCTGGTGATGACTTCGCCGTTTATCATCTCTTGCCTTATTGTAAAACTTTTTAAAAAGTCTTCAAGCTTGCCGGGATTTTCCAGGTCCACTCCCTTTCGGCGGGCCTGCAGGGCAGCGGCCCTGTACATGGCCCCCGTATCTATGTACTTGTAACCGAGCCTTTCGGCGAGCTCTTTCGCCGCGGTGCTTTTGCCCGCTCCCGACGGCCCGTCAATGGCTATAACGTATCCTATTTTCATAACTTATCTGGCCACTTCTGTCAAGCTCTTTTCAAAGCCGGGAAAGGACGTTGCGATACATTCGCTATCATTTATCGTTGTCTGCCCCTGGGCGCACAAGCCTGCCATTGCCGCGGTCATTGCTATGCGGTGGTCTCTGCTGCACTCGACCTCGGCTCCCTGAAGCGTTGCCGGTCCCTTTATCAAGAGCCCGTCGTCTTTTTCCGCCACGTCTGCTCCCATTGCGGCGAGCAACCGTACAGTGCTTTTTATGCGGTCGCTTTCCTTGACGCGCAGTTCGCCGGCGTCGCGGATGACCGTGGTCCCTTGCGCTTTTGCCGCGGCCAGGCATATCACCGGCAGCTCGTCAATGGCCCGGGCCACAAGCGGGCCCGCGACCGTGGTTGACGATAGCCTGCTCGACTTTACTCTCAGGTCCGCCACCGGCTCGCCGCCCATTCTTTTTTTATTTATAAACTCGATGCTGCCGCCCATGCTCCTCAAGACGTCAATGGCCCCGGTGCGGGTGGGGTTTACGCCCACCTCTTTTATGAGCAGGTCCGAACCGGGGATAACAAGCGCAGCTACTACAAAGAAGGCCGCGCTGGAGACGTCCCCCGGCACGCGGATACTGCCGGGAGATACCGGCTTCTGTCCGCCGGGGATGCTGACCGTAAGGCCTTGTTTTTTTATGGTGATGGAGAAAGCCGGCATCATGAGTTCGGTATGGTCGCGCGAAGCAGCAGGCTCTTCCAGCACCGTCTCCCCCTCCGCCAGCATTCCTGCCAGGAGCAGCGCGCTTTTCAACTGGGCGCTGGCCAACGGCAGAGTATAGCTGATGCCGTGGAGTTTGCCTCCCTTGATGTAAAGCGGCGCGGTGTGGTCTTCGCTTCCCCTGATATCGGAGCCCATCCGTCGCAGCGGTTCGATGATCCTTTTCATGGGCCTTTTTGTAAGGCTCTCGTCTCCGGTAAGCTCGGCCTCCACCGGCACCGCGCAGAGCAGACCGGCCAGAAGCCGCATGCCGGTTCCGGAGTTGCCCATGTCGAGCGGCCCGGAAGGCGAGGCAAGGTTTTGGGGGGGCCTTCCATGCACCAGGATGTCCGGCCCTTCATAAGAGACGTCAGCCGCCATTTTCTGAAACGCCTTTAGAGTGCAGATCACGTCTTCAGAAAGCAGGGGAGAGACTATCCTTGTTTGGGCATCGCAAAGGGAAGACAGGATAATCGCCCGGTGTGATATGGACTTGTCTCCCGGTACCCGAATCTCTGCTTTCAGCGGGCCGGAGCCTTGTACCCGGAGCACGGTCAACTGTTTCCCCTCATTTTTTTCCGGACGTCGCGGGCCCGCTCGAACCTTTCCGTCAGTGCCTGGCCGTCCTTTTTCTTTATGTCCTTCCGAAGTTCCTGGAGTACGTGGGCAAAGCGGTCAATCGACTCGATGATCGCTTCCGTGTTGTCCTGGCAGATGTCGCGCCACATCTCGGGCGAGCTAGCCGCGATCCTGGTGAAGTCGCGCAGTCCGCCCGCGGAGAAGCGGAGGAGGGATTCCTCCTTGTCCCATTCCATAAGCGTCTCCACCAGGGCGTAGGCCACCATGTGGGGAAGGTGGCTCACCGCTCCCAGTGCAATGTCATGCTCGGCCGGCTCCATGATCTCCACCCTGCTGCCCGCGGCCTCCCACAGCTTTTTGACCACGGCGAGCGCGTCGGGGTCGGTGGTTTTGTCGGGGGTGAGTATGGTGATCCGATCTTTAAAGAGGTCTTCCTCTGCAGCGGCAGCGCCGGTCTTTTCTCTGCCGGCGATGGGATGTCCTCCCACGATGTTGACGTAGGGGGGAAGGTGTGCGAACAGCTCGCCGAGCACGATCTGCTTGGTGCTTCCTGCGTCGGTTACTATGGCGCCGGGGTTGAGCTTGTGGGCGATCTTGAGACAGAGCTTTGATATCTCTCCGACGGGCACTGCCAGAAAGACCAGGTCTGCGCCCGTCACGGCCTCTGCCGGGTCGGTGGTTGCGTCGTCTATGATTCCCATGGCCAACGCTTCGCGCAGGTTGTCCAGGCTCCGTCCGCACCCGACCACAAAATCCACTGCCTGTTGTTTTTTCAGCGCCAGTGCAAAGGAGCCGCCGATGAGACCCGTTCCGATGACAGCGAGTTTCCCTATCCTTGCGCTCACAGAAGCTCCTCTAAGGCCTGGATGAAACGCTTGTTCTCTTCCGGAAGCCCCACCGTGACCCGGAGCCACTCGGGAAGGCGATATCCCTTCATGGGCCTTACGATGACACCCTTTCTGAGCAGCTTCTGATACAGGTCTTCGGGGTCTTGGGGGCTTTTAAAAATGAAGAAGTTGCCCACCGAGGGGATGTACTCAATGCCCAGCCTCTCAAGCTCGCCGGTAAGGTAGTCCATGCCCTCGCGGTTTATCTTCAGGACCTTGTTCAAAAAGTCGGTGTCGTCCAGGGCCGCCTCTGCCGCGGCCTGGGCCAGCATGTTGGTGTTGAAGGGCTGGCGCACCCGGTTCATGTAATCGGCCATCTCGGAGCTCATGATGCCATATCCCATGCGCACGCCCGCGAGCCCGTAGAGCTTGGAGAACGTCCGGGTGGACACTACGTTTGCTCCCGCCTTGACCATCTCCACTGCGTCGGGGAAGTCGCGGGCCTCCACGTACTCGAAGTAGGCCTCGTCGACCACCACGATGACGTGGTCGGGTATGGACTCGAGCAGCTCGTCCATCTCCTGCTTTGTCGAGTAGGTGCCGGTGGGGTTGTTGGGATTGGCGATAAAGAGCAGCCTGGTGTTGTCCTTTACCGCTTTTGCCATGGCGCCGAGGTCATGGCTGAAGTTCTTGCCCGCGGGCACCACTGTTTTCTCAAAGCCGCGCGAGTCCACCGCCAGGTCATAGACCACGAAGGCGTGCTCGGAGACCACGGCATGGTCGCCGGGTTTCATGAACGTCGCCGCCAGGAGCTCGAGTACCTCGTTGGAGCCGTTGCCGGTAATGATCATGTCGGGAGTGACGCCGAGCTTTCGGGAGAGCTTGTCCTTGAAGGTGGTCGCGTTGCCGTCGGGGTAACGGTTCAGGTTATCGAGGCAGTTCCGAATGGCTTCCAGTGCTTTGGGAGAGGGGCCCAATGGATTTTCGTTGCTGGCGATCTTGATGGAATCCTTGATGCCCAGCTCGCGTTCGAGCTCCTCGATAGGCTTGCCGGGCACATAAGGCACCAGCCGCTTGATGTAGTCTGCTACCAGTTCTTTAGTCATTTACATCCTCCTAGTGATCTGTCAAGCGTTTTCCGTCGCTTACAAGATAGATATTTTTTGTGCGAGCGAGTTTACTCGCGACTTTAGTCGCTCGCACATTATGCGTCAGTGTGGCCTTGACAACACTAGCACAATAATTCCGGACAACCATGTCCGGAAGCCTCGAAAACGGGTGTTCCTTATACCCCCAGGAACTGGTGCTCTTGTCTCAGCTTGGGGAAAGACCCCAGGACCTTTACGAACAAGCAGTCTTTTTCCAGCTTCTGAAGTGACTCTTTGACTGCGCGGTCGGAGATATGTCCGTCCATCTCCGCGAAAAAGACGTACTCCCAGGGCCTCTCCTTCAGCGGCCGCGACTCGATCTTGGAGAGGTTAATCCCCCGTTCCGCAAAGTGCCCCAGCGACTCGTAGAGTATTCCCGGCCTGTCCTTTACGGAGAAGACGATGGAGGTCGTATCCCTTCCGCTCTTCGGTCCCATCTCGGGACCGATAACCAGAAAGCGGGTAAAGTTGTGATGCAGGTCTTCGATGTTTCCGGCTATGGTTTTAAGGTTGTAGTACTGTCCAGCGAACTTGCTGGCGATAGCGGAAGAGTCTCGGTCCACCGCAGCCATCCTGGCGGCCTCCGCGGTGCTGGCGACCTCGTGGACGTTCACCCCCGGAAGGTGCTTCCGGAGCCAGTTCCGGCACTGCGCGACCGCGTGCGGATGGGAGTATATCCGCTGCACCTGGTTGATGTCGCCTTCGTAAGATAAAAGGTGGTGCTTGATCTCCAGGATGATCTCCGCGCAGATATTAAGGTCGGCGTCAAGGAACATGTCCAGGGTATGTGTGACCACGCCTTCGGTCGAGTTCTCGATGGGAACAACACCGTAGTCAACCTCGCCTCTTTCGACCTCTTCGAAAACGTCGCTTATGCTGCGCTCCGGCACAAAGCTCGCGGAATGGCCGAACTGCTGCCGGCTGGCAAGATGGGTAAAGGTCGCTTCCGGGCCGAAGTAAGCCACCCGAAGCTTCTTTTCCAAGGACCGGCAGGCGGAGATGATCTCCCGGAACACCGGGTGAATCGAGTCGCTGGGAAAAGGGCCCTTGTTCTCTTTTCTCAACCTGTCGATGATCTCCTCTTCCCGGCCGGGGATATAGAAACTCTGCGACTTCTGTCGCTTCAAGTCCCCGATCTTTCCGGCAAGCCGGGCCCGGCGGTTCAAGAGCTCAAGTATCTTGTTGTCCGTGCGGTTTATGCTCTCGCGAACCTCGGCAAGACGGGTGTCAATATCCTTGCTCTGGGTTTTGTTGTTCTGTCTCTTGGGCAAGATTATGCTCCTTTTACGGGCATCAATCTTAACCTAAAAAGCAACGCGTTTCAAGACGGGAAAAGTCGTTGCAGGCTCTCCAACAAAAAGGGAAAAAGGCTATGGCCTAAGATGGAAAGATTTTCGAAAGCAGAGATAAAAACAGGGTCGAGGGTCTTTCCAGGAGACTTTTGTTTATAGAGTAACAGGGTTCGGCCTTCTCTGCGGCTATATGTAAGGAGGGCAAAAGAGCTCAGAGGTGAGACTCCGGACTTTGGTGCTCGAGCTGTTCCTGAGCCGGCTCAAACAACTCTTTAACCGACTCGCGCATCAGCACCGCAATGGTGAAGACGCCCAGCACGGTTCCAAAAGGCATGAACGCACATTCCACGCCCGCCACCACCAGGCAGAAAAGGCGGCGCCTGTGGTGCATGATGAAATTTCCACTAAACCGAAGTTCCAACTGCTAAAATGAAGGAAGTTACAATATTTTCTTGCAAAATTAAATTACAGGCTACTGGTTACAGGCCGAGGAGCTTGAAGGCTTTGGCTTGGAGGGTGTTTTTTTCGGTTTCTTTTTGCAGGTGGGGCAGGCTTTTGTCCGCGGGGACCCGGCACTGGTTTTTGCAGAGTGTGCCCAACTCGGCGATGAGGGTGTCGAAGCTGTGCAGGGGCAGTCCGTCATCGGTGGTCCGTTTTTGTTTTTTGGTTTTGGCGTGTTCCGAGGGCTGCGCGGGCTCGACCGGGTTTTTGCTTTTATCTATAAACTCGTCGTCGAACAGCAGAGGGGCCAGTTTTTTTCGCATGTGCCATTCCACGTAGTAGGCGAGCATGCAGATGAAGTTGTGGCCGAACTGGGCCAGCGGACAGGTGCTGCCCTCGTAATAGCTGCTGGTGGCGTCATAAAGGACACGGCAGCCATCTTCCAGGTGCCGCTTGGCGAGCTTGTTCTCGATCCGCGTCTGCCGGCAATTGAGCCAGTCCATGGCGGAGTAAAGCTCGTCCGCGTCCGCGTCTTCAACCGAAAGCTCCGAAGCCAGGCTGGTGCTGTGCCACAGCCGGGTGGTGGCCAGCTTCGAGCAAGGGTGGATGATCCGCTCCGCGATCATCCCCACCACCAGGTCCCGCTCCCGGCAAGGCCGGGCAGAGATCATCCGGTCCAGACCGAGCTTACTGATGGTGCCCAGCACCGCGGCGACATGGCCGTGGGGAATGGAGCGTTCAATGACAAAGCCCTGCGGGTCGGCACCGCGCGACGAGGAGTAATCACCGCGCAACACCTGCCTGAGCGCCTCCACCTTGTCCATGGGCCAGTCCGAGATGTTGGCCACCGTGCGCTTTTTTATCTTTCCACCTTCCCGCCATGCCTCCCGCACGAGTATGGCTGGCCTCGAGTTCCGGTTTGGCACCACGTCCACATACATGGTAACTATTATAGCACAATTATATTGTTTGTCAAGGGAAAAATTTAACATTTACATGGCAACAATTTGCAATTTATGTGCCTTCCAAAACTCATAAAAACCAATCGCTTATCTCCCCAAATGGGCCTTAAAAGGAGGGGAACTTCGCCTTAAAAGGAGGGGAACTTCGGGTTAAGGTCCGACTTCTCCTGATTGGCCGCAAAAGGCTTTTGATCACGAGAAAAATTTGGCTGAAAGCGTAAACTCAGGCTAGGACTTTTATAGCTGACCCCGATCCGACCAACTTGACTCCATAACCCCAAAACCCTATATTAATCAGCAATCATCAACAAAATTATGTACTACACGACGGGGCGGTGAGTAAGGTAGGTTGCCAGCCGAAAAGGAAACTGAAAGAGGGGCCACGGGAAGGTTACTATGAAGCTGTATCAGAAAATACTTATCGGCTTGGTTTTGGGTTTCGCGGCGGGCATCGTGCTCGGCGACAAGGCGTCATATGTGAAGCCGGTGGGAGACATCTTCATCCGGTGCCTTCGACTGATCGTTTTTCCTCTCATACTGGCCACCCTGGTTACAGGGGTTTCAAGCGCGGGCGACATTCGCAGGGTCGGCCGGATGGGGATAAGGACTTTCCTGTATTTCGTGGCGACTACGACCGTCGCCGTGACGATCGGACTTTCTGTGTCCAACCTGATCGAGCCGGGTGTGGGCATCAGCTTGGGCGAGGACGTCGAGATAACCCGGCCCGAGACCAAGACCGCCGGCCAAATGATCGTGAACATGTTTCCCATAAACCCTTTCAAGTCGCTGGCAGAAGGCTCGGTGCTGCAGGTGATAGTCTTCGCCTTGCTTTTCGGCGCTGCCCTTTCCATGGCGGGCGAGAAGGGCAAGCCGGTGTCCGACTTCTTCGAGTCCCTGGCCGAGGTCATGTTCAAGCTTTCCGACCTGGTCATAAAGGCCGCTCCCTACGGAGTGTTCGCGCTGGTGGCCTGGACGGCCGGCAAGTTCGGACTCGACATCCTCCTGCCCATGATTAAAATAATCGCCGCGCTTTTCATCGGGTGCGTCATCCACGTGGCGCTCACCTACACGGTGGCGGTGGGTTTGGTGGCCAGAATGAATCCTCTCCATTTCTTCAAAAAGGTCTTGGAGCCGGCGCTGATCGGATTCGGTACGTGTTCGGCGGCCGCGGCCTTTCCCTTCAGCATGAGGTCCCAGAAGCAGTTGGGGGTCCCGCCACGGGTGTACGGCTTCACCCTGCCGCTGGCGCTGACCATCAACATGGACGGCACGGCGCTGTACCAGGCGGTGGGCGCCGTGTTCGTGGCCAACGCCTTCGGCGTCGAGCTTACGGCGGTCCAGCAGCTAACCATAGTGGCTACAGCAGTACTGGCGTCCGTGGGCACGGCCAGTATACCCGGCGGCGGACTGATCATGCTGACCCTGGTCCTCGAATCGGTGGGCCTGCCCCTCGAAGGCATAGCCGTGGTCGCGGGAATCGACCGGGTTCTCGACATGCTGAGGACCACCACCAATATATTCGGCGACAACTCTTCCGGCTTGGTGGTGGCGGCCCTGGAAGGCGACCTGGACCGGACCGCCGCCGCCATACCCTTAAGCGAGTTCGAAGCGGACCGCCGGGATTCGGGGGACTGATCTCAGATAGAGCTTAGCGGGTTATTAAAAATAATGACGAGGTTATGCCCCGGCAATAATTCTATGGTTTTCGTCTGCTGCAAGCGGCCTGGAATCGGGGCTATCGGGGATTGCTGTCTTGGGGAATCGCGAAGGCAAGAAGTCTCTTCTTTGTTTTAGCGGGGGCTCTTCCTGACATCTCACCTGCACAAGATATAAAACAGAAGGGCCGCCTTTATCTGTTATCCGGCATAATCCCGGGCCGTTTCCTGTTGCCTGGAGGAATAGATTTTGATATAAAGGCTATTGCAAAAATCGGTGTTTATTGAAAAAGCGAAGTCCAAGGTGGTAACAAACTGTGACCACCTCGAAAAATTGAAGTATTCTAAAAGCTTGCCATATGCCTTTACTGAACACGGGGCCATCATGGCCGCCAATGTATTGAGATCTGAACAGGCGATCGAGATGAGTGTTTTCATAGTCCGGGCATTTGTAAAGCTCCGGGTAATGCTTTCTACTCATAAGAAATTGGCATCCAGACCGGAACAACTCGATAAAAAGCTTGAAGAACACGACAAGGACATAAATGAAATAGTAGACGCGATAAAAAGTCTAATGGAACCTCAAAAACCTGCAAATAAACGAAACATAGGCTTTAAAGCAGACAAAAAGAACAAGTAAGAAGACTTCTATTAGTTTTACAAACCGCTTCAGATGCTATCATCTGTAATAATTCTTTTAGCGGTGCAGATGATCCATGGTATTTTTCAGCTTAGAACTTTATAAGAAGCGACTTTTTCAATGAGCGGTATCTGCGGCATATTCGGCAAGGGTGATATCGAGGAGATGACCCGGGTGCTTTCTCACCGGGGCCCGGACGATATGGGTTTTTACATCGAGGGCCCGGTACAGCTTGGCTGCCGGCGGCTGGCCATCGTGGACATGGAGGGCGGGCGGCAGCCCATGACCAACAGTTCTCAGGATTTGTGGATACTGCTTGACGGCGACATCTTCAACTACGCGGAGCTTAGAAAGGAGCTCTCGTTATCGGGCCACAGCTTCGAGACGAAGACCGACACCGAGGTTGCCCTCCACGCGTGGGAGGAGTGGGGACCGGATTGCCTGTCCCGTTTCAACGGCCAGTTCGCGCTGGCCGTATGGGACGGCAAATGCCTGTACCTTGCCCGCGACCGTATGGGGGAGAAGCCGCTTTATTACTACCAGCGGGGAGGACGCCTTCTTTTCGGCTCGGAGATAAAAAGCCTCATCACGGACATATCGGCCAAGCCGCGCTTTACCGACGAGTTCCGAGACTTCGAGGCCCCCCTGTTTACGGACACGCTTTTCACCAACATCCGGGAGCTCATGCCGGGGACATACTTGAGCTTTGACGGCAAGGACTTAAACATCCGGGACTGGTGGGAGGTCCCGGTTTATGACGGTCCCTATCGCAAGGAGGGCGACTACATCGAGGAGCTGCGCTGGCTTTTGGAGGACTCGGTGCGGCTCCGGCTTTGCGGCGACGTTCCCGTGGGGGTGTTTCTTTCGGGTGGGATAGACTCGGTAATCATCGCGAGCCTTGCCCGCACCGATCAGGCTTTCACAGTGAGCTTTCCGGAGACCGGCGAGCCTTACGACGAGCTTTCGGTGGCCTCCCGTGTTGCCGCTGACCTCGACATGAAGCTCCATGCAGTAAAGCCCAAGCCTCGGGACCTGCGCGATTTTCTGCCGGGAATGATCTGGCACCTTGATCAGCCGGTGGGCAGCTTGTCGAGCCTGGGCGTTTTCATGGCCTCGCAGAGGGCCGCGGAGATGGGCGTCAAGTCGGTGCTTGTAGGCCAGGGAGCTGACGAGTTTTTCGGCGGCCACGTCCGGTACCTGATGATGCTCGCCGAGGACCGTCTGGGACGCGAGCCCGCGCTGCAACATTACCTCCCGCTGGCCCGCTACTTCTGGCATCCCCAGATGTTCGGAGAGCCCGCGTCGCGATACTACGATCTTCTCAACCGGGGGCCGGGCAAGGACCGCAAATGCCGCAGCCGGGTGCGGGAGTTGTTCTCCCGCCATCATAACCTCGTAGACAAGATGGCCTACACCGACATCCACATCGCTCTGCCCACCGTTCTGGCCATGGATGACCGGGCCACCGCCGCCTTTGGCATCGAGAACCGGAACCCTTTCCTGGACCACCGGCTGGTCGAGTTCGCGTTCAAGCTGCCGCCCGAGTACAAGGTGGACGGTTTCAAGAGCAAAAGCATTCTCCGCAAGGCCATGCAAGGAAAGGCCCCTGATTACGTGCTGGAGAGGATGGACAAGATGGGGCTTGCGGTACCGGTGGGCAGGTGGTTCAGAAAGGAGCTCAAGAAATGGGCTGACGTCCGCCAGCGCCGGTTCCGGGAGCGGTACGAGGCCAACTTCTTAAACGCAGCCTGGGACTACGCAGGCGACCGCGGCGAGTTCGACCGGAAGAGTTACATGCGCGTTTGCATGGAGCTGTGGATGGAGATCATGATCACCCATGAAGGCCCTTCATGGGACAAGCTTCCTCTCCAGCCCCATCGGTGAGAGATAGTGCTTTGTCCACGAAAAAGGAGGATAAGAAAAACTGCGAAGATCGCGGTATCAGCCGCCCGCACGATTCTCCTCTATTCCCCGAGAAGCATTTGACAAAACACCAGGATTGAAAGGAGCGGTAAATGAAGATAGCCATAACCGGGAAGGGAGGCGTGGGCAAGACGACCCTTGCCGCCTTATTGGGACGGACGTTGCGTGACCGCGGCTACTCCGCTTTAATGGTCGATGCAGACCCGGACGCCAACCTGGCGGGAGCACTGGGCGTGCCTGATGCCCAAGAGATCGTGCCGGTGGCTCAGATGAGAGAGCTTATAACCGATCGAACCGGCGCGGAGCCGGGCAGCATCGGCGGCTTTTTCAAGCTGAACCCTACTGTGAACGACCTCCCGGAGAAGCTGGCCATTTCGCATGAGGGGGTGAAGCTCATGGTGCTGGGCACGGTGAAGTCCGGGGGATCAGGCTGCATCTGCCCGGAGTCGAGCCTTTTAAAGGCTTTGCTGACCCATCTTTTCCTTAACGAGAAGGACGCGGTGGTCCTTGACATGGAGGCCGGGCTCGAGCACCTGGGCAGGGGCACGGCCATCGGGGTGGACATGATGATCGTGGTGGTCGAGCCTGGGAAGAGGTCTTTGGAGACGGCCTCCGCCATCAAGCGGATGGCCGGCGAGCTGGGAATCAAAAAGCTGGGCGTGGTGGGCTCGAAGATACAGGACGATGCCGACCTCGATTTTCTGCGCGCCGAGCTTACGGACTACAGCTTCATGGGTCACATTCCCCTCTCTCCGGTGATCCGCAATGCAGACATGCAAGGGGGTTCATTATTCGGGCTTTCCGCAAACGAGATAAGCTTTGTCGAGCCTATAGCGGACTCGCTGGAGCGCGAGCTTAAAGTGTAGGACGCCTCAGGCGCGTTTAAGGGTTCCCTTGATTTTCCGGTAACCTTTCACTCCGGCCATAACCGACTCTTCCAGGGGTCCGTTAAAACTTGCGTTACAAAGCCTCCTGGTGAGCAGGCTGCGCACGGGGGCGAACCAGGGAGGGTACTGGTTGCGCGACTTACGGAAAAGGTTTGCCGCCAGCATATGCATTCTCTTTGCCTGCTGGTCGGAGAACCCGAGCAGGGTGTTGATTTCAGCTTTGTAGTCGGCCCATTCATCGAGGTTTTTTGGCTCGTAGTGTCCCAACTTTAATGAGTCCTCCCAGAAGCGGGTTCCCGGATAGGCCCGGAAGATGGCAAAGCCCATGGTGTGGCGCGTAGTGGATGCGTGAATTTCCTCCATCAGGCCGAGGGTTTTGCGAATGTCCTCTGTTGACTCGCCGGGAACCATGGCCATCCAGTTGGACATAATGTTAAGGCCTTTGTCCTCGCACCATTGCATCCGTTCCCTGATGTCGTCCGCGGTAATCCCTTTATTCATGGCATCGAGTATCCTGTCGGAGCCGGACTCGAGCCCCAGTCCCAGCCTTCTGCATCGTGCTTCCACCGCCCAGTCGATGAACTCGGGCGAGATGGTCTTGAGATGGCATGTGCTCGCCCAGGGCTCCTCCAGGCTCTCGATCACCTTTTTGCCTTGCTCGGTTTTCCCGAAGGGATTGTCGCAAACAAAGAAGAATAAGTCAGCCTTATATTCTTTTTTAAAAAAGGAGATCATGTCCTTCATGTAGTCCGGACTGTGGCCCCTCCATTTCTGGCGGGCCGGGTCTGCACAGTTATAGCAGAAGGAGCACCGGAAGGGACATCCCCTGGAGAAGGGGATGCGTGCGAGCCTTTCCCCTCCAGGGAGAACGTGGATGTAATCTTCCCAGTCAATAAGCTCTTTACCGAAGTCGAACCTGTCAAGATCAGGCCCGGGTGGATCGGGAGGATTTATAACAATCTCCCCGTTTTTGCGGTGTCCTGCCCCCGGTATGGCGGGAGTCTCGGCTCCTTCCCGGATGGCCCGGGCCAGCTCCACAACCAGCTTTTCTCCTTCGCCCACTGCCACGTAATCCACGCATCCGGACTCGAGGGTTACTCGTGGCAGTGTGGTGGCAAAAACGCCTCCCCATACCACCTTTATGCCCCGGTTTTTTAGCCACCTGGAGAGCTCGACATCGAACCTGAGAAGCGAAGACACGAAGTTTGAAAAGCCCACGAAAAGCGGTCTCTCCCGGTTTACAGCATCTTTTATGGGTTTCATGCGGTCTTCGCCACGCAGATGGAATATCTTGACCCTGTAGCCCGCTTTTTGGAGGGCCGCACCGATGTAGAGCACACCTATGGGAGGCGGCTCGATCCTGTTGGTTATTACTGATGAGCTTCCCTGCGTGACCAGGTATATGGGAGGGGAGGACATTACAGGATCACACCTTTTCGCAGTTCTCCGTTCATTCTTCGGTTTCCGGCTCCGCCGTTTCAGTGTCCGCGTCTTTTTCCGGCTGGTCGTCCTTTTCCATCAACCTGCATACCGCGGACACCTTCTCGCCTTCTGCTATGTTGATGAGCTTTACTCCCTGGGTGTTTCTTCCGATTACGGAAATGTCCGCCACATTGAGCCTGATGATCTTGCCCCCGTTGGTGATAATCATGAGGTCGTCCTCGTCGGTCACCTGGTAGGACTCGACCACGTACCCGTTTCTCTCGGTGGTTTTTATGGTGATTACTCCCTGTCCACCCCGCTTGTGGAGGGGATACTCGCTGATGCGGGTCCGCTTGCCGTAGCCGTTCTCGGTGACCGTCAGCAGGGTGGCCTCGGTCTGGGGAGAGAGGATTTCCATGTTCACCAGCCGGTCTCCGGAGGCAAGGTTCATGCCCTTTACTCCCCTGGTGCCTCGTCCCATGGGCCGGACCTGGTCTAACTTGAAGCGCACCGATTTGCCGTGCCTCGAGCTAAGCAGTATCTCCTGGTCTTCGTTCACCAGGCGGACTGCTACCAGTTCATCGTCGTCCTCGATGTGCACTCCGATAAGGCCACAAGAGCGGATGTTGGCATAGGCCATGACGTCCGTCCTCTTGATCAGGCCGTTGCGGGTGACGGTGGTGATGTAGTGTCCCTTCTCGAACTCCCTGATTATAAGCGTTGCCTGGAGCCTTTCATCCGACTCCATGGGGATGAGGTTTACGATGGCCTTGCCCTTGGCCGCCCTCCCCGCCTGGGGAAGCTCGTGTACCTTCTTGCAATAGACCTTGCCCTTGTTGGTGAAAAAGAGGATATTGGCGTGGGTGCTGGCCACCGCCAGGTACTTGACGAAGTCCTCCTCCCGGGTGGACATGCCGGTGGCCCCCCGGCCGCCGCGCTTCTGGGCGCGATACAGGGAAATGGGGTTTCTCTTTATGTAGCCGCGATGGGACACCGTAACCACCATGTCCTCTTCGCTGATCAGGTCCTCCACGCTGATCTCTTCGGCCCTGCCCACTATCTCGGTGCGGCGTTCGTCAGCATATTTTTTCCTGATCTCCTGGAGTTCCTCCCTGACAACGCCCAGTATCTTCTCTTCCGAGGCCAGTATCTCCTTTAGCTCCTTGATGGTTTCCTGGACCTCTTTGAGCTCGTCGAGTATCTTCTGCCTCTCCATTCCGGTAAGTCTTTGCAGCCTCATCTCGAGGATGGCCTGGCCCTGGGCGTCGGAGAACTCGAAGCTTTGAATGAGCTCTGACTTGGCCTCCTGGGGCGTCTTGGAATTACGGATTATCTTGATGACCTCGTCGAGGTGGTCCAGGGCCTTCTTGAAGCCGAGAAGGATGTGCTCCCTTTTCTCCGCCTGGCGCAGTTCGTAGAGGGACCTCTTGGTCACGACCTCCTTGCGATGCTTGATGAAGAGCTCCAGGGTCTGCTTTAAAGAGAGAAGCTCGGGCCTGCCGTCCACGATGGCCAGCATGTTGATGCCGAAGCTGTCCTGCAACGGTGTATGCTTATAGAGCTGGTTGCGGACCACCGCGGGGGCGGCGTCTTTTTTAAGCTCGATCACGATCCTCATTCCGTCGCGGTCGGACTCGTCGCGAAGGTCCGATATCCCCTCGAGCTTCTTGTTGTTGACCATCTCCGCTATCTTTTCGACTATCCTGGTCTTGTTGATCTGGTAGGGTATCTCGGTAACGATGAGCGCCTGCTTCTTGGTGCGGGGATTGGTTTCCACGCTCATCCTTCCCCGCATGTGCACTATGCCCTTGCCGGTCTCGTAGGCTTCTTTGATGCCCTCCCTGCCGTGGATGAATCCGCCGGTGGGAAAGTCGGGACCGGGCATCTTTTTCATGAGACCGGCGGTGCTTGTTTCCGGGTCGTCTATCAAGGTGACCAATGCATCCACCACTTCGCCGAGGTTGTGGGGCGGGACATTGGTGGCCATTCCCACTGCTATACCGCCGCTGCCGTTGACCAGGAGGTTGGGCACCTGGGTGGGCAACACTACGGGCTCCATGGTATTGCCGTCGAAGTTGGGTTCGAAGTCCACCGTCTCTTTGTCGATGTCAGCGAGGAGATCGAGGCTTATCTTGGCGAGCCGGCACTCGGTATACCGGTAGGCTGCTGCTGCGTCGCCGTCAATGGAGCCGAAGTTTCCCTGCCCGTCGATCAACTGATATCGCATGACCCAGTCCTGGGCCATTCTTACCAGGGTGTCATATACCGCGGAGTCTCCGTGAGGATGATATTTTTTTAGGACCTCTCCGACCACGCCGGCGCACTTGGAGTAGCGCTTGTTGGGAAGGTTATTCTCGCGGTACATGGCGTAGAGGATGCGCCGGTGCACCGGCTTCAGCCCGTCCCGCACGTCAGGCAGGGCGCGGCCGATGATCACGCTCATGGCGTAGTCGAGGTAGCTCGATTTGAGCTCGCTTTCAATGTTTACGTTTACTTTCTTTCCTATCTCCTGCATCATTACCTCTTCGGACTAATTATTTAGTTCTCGTTGCAAAACTCCGTTTCGCAACAGGCACTATTTACGACTCTTCCGGTCTATTGTCACTTACAAAAAACGGTCATTTTGTGCGAGCGACTTCAGTCGTGATTTCAATCGCTCGCGCCATAGATGTCGTGCGAGATATGGCGCAAAGCGGATTTTAACTGCCGCCGGATATTTCCGAGTCAATAACCTTTACCCCATCCGGAGGAGAGAACTTGAACTTTTTGTCCTCGATCTTTTCGTTCAGCTTGATGTCCTTGAAGACCACGTGGTTGGTGTTGCCCAGGGCGTCCACCGACTCGGAGCTCTTGACCATGAAGGTTTCCGGGTCCACGTACAAGGTCAGTGTCCCCAGTACCTGTCTCTCCTGTTTGTCGCGGGCCACCAGGTCAAGCTGGTACTGTCCTTTACTGTTTTTCCTGGTCCCCGAATGAAAGCTTATCTCGAAGTCTTCTCTCAGCTCGCTAAGACCGAGCAGAAACGACTTGTATACCGACTCTTGGACGGGAAGCCGATAGGCCTCTTTCTGCGCCGGGCTGTAGTCCCAGATGGTGTTTCCCTCGTTGATGTATAAGTGCTCCTCAGGATCGGTGTAATGCCAGACCATCTTGCCCGGCTTTTTGTAGAGGACCTCGCCCTTGCCTTCGCTTACCACCCTTCCCTGCTTCATGCTGAATATCTCCTGGTCGAACTTCGCCTTATAGGTCTCTATCCGGTCGTAGTTCTTCTGGAGCTTTTCTATCACCTGGTCCAGGGTGAGAGGGCCGGTTTTTTCCGGAGGTGGTTCGGCATCATCGGGTTTGGGCTGGGCCATGCCGCCGCTAGTGGTTATGTAAAATCCTGCGGCCAGGACCAATAGGATAAGGCCTTTAATAATACTGGTTTTCATGAAAGTTTGTCCCTTTTTTCCGATTTTTCCGAACGGAGATTGGAAAGAGCTTTATTAAACTATGATACTATTATCCGGTCCTCTGTTCCAGTTGCATGGGGTCTATGTAAACCTCGCGGGGCTTGACCCCGTCGGAGGGGCCTACCACACCCTCGGACTCCATCTGCTCGATAATGCGCGCCGCCCGGTTGTAGCCTATCTTGAGCTTCCTCTGCAAGCCGGAGATGCTGGCCTGCTTGGTCGAGGCCACGATGCGGAGGGCCTCGGCGTACTTCTCGTCAGCCTGTTCGGGCTCGGCTTCGTCTTCCTCCGGCCGCGGCTGAATGATCTCGTCTGCGTAGTCCGGCTCCCCCTGTTCCTGGCAGTGGCGGACCACTTCCTGAATCTCCTCGTCGGACACGAACGGCCCGTGAAGCCTGATGAGCTGCGATGTACCCGGCGGCAGGAAAAGCATGTCTCCCTGTCCCAACAGCCTTTCCGCGCCGTTCTGGTCCATGATCGTCCTGGCGTCGGTCCGGGAGGCCACCTTGAATGCTATCCTGCTGGGGAAGTTGGCCTTGATAAGTCCGGTGATAACGTCCACTGACGGCCGCTGGGTGGCCAGGATAAGATGTATGCCCGCGGCACGGGCCATCTGGGCCAGCCGGCAGATGGACTCCTCGATATCGCGGGCGGCCACCATCATGAGGTCGGCCAGCTCGTCAATGATGATCATGATCAAGGGCATAGGCTCTTCAGGAGGCGCGTTTTCAAAACCTTCGGTGTCGTTTTCCCCCTCTTGGTTGACGACTACGGTGTCTCCTTCCGTCTCCTCCGCCGGCTTCTTGGTTTTTTTCGGCTTTTTCGATTTTTTCTTCTTCTGATTGCCTGCAACCAGTCGGTTGTAAGAGTCGATGTTCCTGACCCCCTGGGCGGCGAGCAGTGCGTATCTCTTCTCCATCTCCGCGACCGCCCATTTGAGGGCGGTAGCCGCGTTTTTGGGGTCCGCGATAACCGGGTGGAGAAGGTGGGGAATGCCCTCGTACACGGACAGCTCGAGCTTTTTGGGGTCGATCATGAGAAGCTGCACTTCCTGTGGTGTTGACCGGTAGAGCACGCTCATGATCATGGCGTTCAGGCTCACGCTTTTTCCGGTCCCGGTGGCCCCGGCTACCAGGAGGTGGGGGGCCTTTTTAAGGTCGAAGGTATAGGGGTTTCCGGTTATGTCGTTTCCCAGGGCAATGGGCAGCTTGCTCTTTGATTTCTGGTACTCGTCGGATTCAAGTATTTCCCGGAGCATAACCGTCTTGCGGTCGGTATTGGATATCTCGATACCCACCACGTCTTTGCCGGGGATGGGGGCGATGATCCGGACGCTGATCGCGGAGAGCGCCATTGCCAGGTCGTCGGCCAGGTTGGATATCTTGTTGATCTTGACCCCCGAGGCCGGCCGGTACTCGTACATGGTGATCACCGGACCGGGATGGACCTGGACCACTTCGCCGTTGACTCCGAAGTCGCGGAGCTTGTTCTCCAGAACCTGGGCGTTCAGAAGCAGGCTGTCATGGTCTATCTTTTTATGGCTTTCGCTGACCTCGTCAAGAAGCTCGAGCGGGGGAAGCTCGTACTCGCCCTCCTTGATAAAAGGCAGCTTCTCCTGCCGGGGCTTGGGCTCGGGCTTGGGAGCAGGCGTCTTTTCCGGCTGCTCCACGATCTTGATCTGCGGCTGGGACCCTGTCTTCTCGAGCTCCTGCTTTTCCTTGACCATGTCCCGGCGGCGACGTGCTTCCTTTCTGCGGATGACGTACTCCGCGATTTTTCGGCGGACCCATGCAAAAGTCTCTGCAATCAGCCGGAGAGCATTGCGGGGAGAGAAATCAAAAGCCGCCATCAATGCCAGCACCGTGAGAAGAAGCCCGATAATAAGGGCCCCTGCCTCGCCTGCCAGCCCGGCGAGCAGTTCTCCCAAAAACCTGCCCGAGATGCCGCCGGCGCCGATCTTCAACCCGTGCATCTCGACCTGGCCGAAGGCAAGCTCTAAGAACACCGCCGCGGACACCAGGAGCACTGCGGCGCCCGCTCCCCTCCGGATCAGGCGTGCGGGTCTTCTGTCCGCGGTCTGATCTTCTCCCGACCTGCTCAAGAAGGTCACGGCAACCGCTCCCAGTGCAGGTACCAGGAGCCAGGAGGAGAAGCCCACCATGATGAAAAGCCAGCCGGAAAGAGTCGCCCCCACCGGTCCCAAAAGATTCCGGACCGGCTCGGTGGCCCCCTCCCGGATGAAAAGGCAGGGGTCCTTGGGGGAGAAGGTCAATAGACAAAGGGCGATGAAAACCGTGCCGAATCCCCATAACACGCCCCACATCTCCTGCTTTCTCCGTGTGTTTTCCGCTTTCAACTTGTCCACCTCTTCTTCTGCCGCGTCGAGCGTTTGCGCCGCCGGTCTTTCCGGCTTTATCAGCTTCCCAGGTAAAGTCCCGCTACCAGAGCGTTCAGTCCCAGCAAAAAACAGTAGATCGAGTAATAGACGAACCTGCCTTCCCTGACCTCTCGCATGACCGCGGCTATGGCGGCGTATCCCACTATCGCGGCTACCAGCGGTCCGGCGAGATAAGCTACTCCCTGCTCAAGGGTGAATCCCTTGATCTGGTCCAGGTGCTCGACTATCTTAAGAAGAGCTGCGCCGGCAATGGCAGGTATGGAGACCAGGAAGGCAAAGCGGGCTGCTTCCGCTCCGCCTGTGCCCAATGCCCGGCCGGTTGATATGGTGGCCCCCGAGCGGGAGATGCCGGGGATAACCGCCAGACCCTGGGCCAAGCCCACCACCAGGCTGGTCGCGTATCCCGGATTGCCCGGCCTTTGTCGAACTCGATCGCTCACCACTTTTCCCGCTATCAGCATTATTCCCGTCACCAACAGTGCGGCGCCAACCTTCCACATGGAGCCGCCGAACTCTTCCACCCGCGCTTCCAGCAACAAACCTATAACCGCAGTGGGCACCGACGCTATTATGATCCCCCACAGAAGCTTTTTCGACTCCGCGTCTTTATCCGTTCCCCCGCGGCTTATAAGCCGGTAGGCAGTGCGGACAACTTCCATGAGGTCCGCCCGGTAGTAAGCCACCACCGCGGCAAGCGTGCCCACGTGGAGCATCACGTCCAGAAGCATGCCCGGCTCTTCAAAACCGGGTATGGCCTGTTTGCAAAGAGCAAGATGGCCCGAACTCGAAATAGGCAGGAACTCGGTCAAGCCCTGCAATATCCCCAGGACAATCGCCTGGAAGATCACTGAGTCAAACCATATCTCCATATTATATTTTAGATAATCCCTTCACGTTTGTCAATCGCGATTATGTAAAGCCGCGGTCTTTGCGCCTCCCAAAGGGAGCGCTGGTAAGTTCTCTTTATTAAAGAAAAAACTTCCTGTTACTTTGAAAATATCCATTGGCTTCACGGTTATTCTAATCCCGTTTTATCACTGCCGAAGTTCATAATCCCAAAGTCCCGGAAGGCCTTTTGGATATTATATCATTGTGGCGCGCAAAAAAAAACCGAATACGTACGATCGG
>CAYQTK010000010.1:0-41744 GCA_964420375.1 uncultured bacterium | reverse complement strand
ATGTTGTCGTACTCGAACTTGTCGGGCAGGCCGTCGCCGTCCGAGTCCCAGTAAAAGGGATCCATGTCTAGCCCTACTTCATCGCCGTCGTTCACCTGGTCGCCATCAGTGTCCGGGTTGTAGGGGTCGGTAAGGTAGTAGTACTCGTCCGCGTTGGTGAGCCCGTCCGCGTCCGGGTCATACACCGATTCGTCGCCTTGCCAGAAGCCGGGATAGTTGTCATAGTTGGTGCTCATGGCGTTTCCCAGCGGACTGGACTGGCCCAGGGTGGCGTTCAACTGGTAGCTCGTCGAACTCATGGCCGACCCGCCGCCGCTCATCACGTCATTAGGTATCTGGTAGTTGGCGCTCTCCATACCGGCCAAAGCGGCGGAGCCGGCGGCCAGTATCGCTACACAACCAACTACTGTCAGGAGAAAATAAAGCTTTAAGTTACGCATAGCCAGTCCTCCTTGCCTTTTCCAGGCTCTTTTCTGTGTCTTCCGAATCCCTGTGTGCAGATATGTTGATCTTAGATCTATAAAGATCACCTTATTCAATCTGTAAGAATCATATACCGAAAAATTGATTTTGTCCAGTAAAAATTTAAAATAATCAACCAGCAAAGCCATTTGCTATGCCAACCTGAATTCGGTTGTTTGTAAAAATTGATAACCCGCAAAAAATCATTGACAAGCTTCCAAGGGGGTTGGCATAATCTTGGTACAAATAACCCGCCAAGATTGAGCTTGAAGAGGGGCAGAGGTAAGGCTCATCCGTTTTGGGGATTTTACAGGGAGAGGCGGAATCTTTATCAAGTAATGACATGAGCAAGAGTAGACCGGGTTATGGCGCAATCTTTGTTTAATTGGGAGGACGCGATGGAATATGAGACGATAACTTACGAGCTCGAGGGCCCGGTGGGGATATTGACTTTGAATCGGCCCGACTCTCTGAACGCGGTCAACATGCGGATGAGCCGGGAGCTGCGGAGCTTTTTCACGGAACGACTTTCCGACCTTGACACCCGTGTGCTGGTGGTGACAGGCTCCGGCCGCGGCTTCTGCGCGGGCCTCGATATGAAGGAGGCCACCGACAACGTTCCCGCGGGCGGATACTCACCGCAGGTTGCCTATGAAAGGCAGAAGAGCTTCTCCGACATCATCCTGATGATGCGGCGGACTCCACAGCCCATTATTGGCGCGATTAACGGAGCGGCAGCGGGCGCGGGCTTCTCGTTCGCTTTGGCCTCTGACGTGCGCTATGCTGCTTTCGAGTCCAAGTTTAGTGCGGCCTATATCAACATCGGGGTCGGAGGGGCGGACATGGGGTCGTCGTGGCTGTTTCCGCGCGCGGTGGGTATGGCGAACGCCGCCCGCTATCTTTACACCGGGGACCTCTTCGGTGCTGAGGAGTCCCTGCGCATCGGCATGGTGCAGGCACTTTTCGACAAGGACAAGCTCCTGGAAGAGTCCATGAACCTGGCCCGCAACATGGCCGGCAAATCGCCGCTTGGCTTGCGGCTCACCAAGGAGGCCCTGGACACAAACTGCAGCGGAGCTGCTTTGGAAGACGCCATCAGGCTCGAGGACCGGAACCAGGCCATGTGCATCTCCAACATGACCGCGGGCCGGAAAGAACAGACCTAAAGGAGAAGGACAAATGAGCGAGAACTTTATCAGCCTCCGGAACTTGAAGTTTCTGTTGTACGAGCTTTTCGACGTGGAGTCGCTGACCGAGTTTCCCTACTTCTCGGACCACGGGCGGGAGACCTTTGACATGGCGCTGGATGTGGCCATGAAGATGAGCCGGGAGCTGATCTTTCCCGCGTTCTCGGAGATGGACAAAGAGCCGCCCGAGTTCAGGGACGGGGAGGTGAAAGTTCATCCGGTTGTTGGCGAGCTCATCAAGCAGTTTGGTGAAGGCGGCTGGATAGGCGCTCACGAGACCTATGAGCGGGGAGGTCAGCAGATGCCGGGGACCATCATGGCCGCTTTCCGCACTGTGTTCGCCGCTGCCAACTACTCCGCGGCCGTATATCCCTTCCTTACGTCGGGAGCTGCGCATCTTATCACCTCCTTTGGCTCGCAGGAGCTTATCGACACCTATGTGCCGCCTATGTACGCCGGCAAGTGGCAGGGGACCATGGCGCTTACCGAGCCGCAGGCGGGGTCATCGCTCACCGACATAACCACCACCGCCTATCCCACAGACGAAGGCTATTACAAGCTGAAGGGACAGAAGATTTTTATCTCCTGCGCGGACTACGACTGTATCGAGAACGCGGTGAACCTTCTGCTGGCGCGGATCGAGGGCGCTCCCCCGGGTATCAAGGGAATAAGCCTTTTTGTTGTCCCTAAGAAGCGGCCGGAGAACGGAGAGCTTGTGGACAACGACATCGTGTGCACCGGCATCTACCATAAGCTCGGCTATCGCGGAGCCCCCATAACCCAGCTTGCCATCGGCGAAGACGACAACTGCCGGGCATGGCTGGTTGGCGAGCCTCATAAAGGGCTCAAATGCATGTTCCAGATGATGAACGAAGCTCGCATCGACGTGGGCATGTCCGCGGCAGCAATAGCGTCCGCCGCTTATTACGCTGCCCTGGAGTACAGCAGGGAACGGGCCCAGGGCCGTAAGATCACGGAAAAGGACCCTGCCAAGCCGCAGATGCCCATCATCGGGCACGCCGACGTTAAAAGGATGCTGCTTTTTCAGAAGGCGGTGGTTGAAGGCTCTCTCTGCTTGAACCTGCAATGCGCTAGGTACTCGGACCTTGCCCACATGCTGGAAGGCGAGGAAAAGGAGAGGTACGACAACCTCCTCGATATCCTCACGCCGGTGGCCAAGACCTACCCTTCGGAGATGGGCATCCATGCGGTCAGCCAGGGCTTGCAGTGCCTGGGAGGGTACGGCTACTGCGACGAGTTCCCCCTCGAGCAGCACTACCGGGACGTGAGGATCCATTCCATCCACGAAGGGACCACCGGCATCCAAGGCATGGACCTCTTGGGCCGCAAGGTAGTCATGAAAGAGGGCAAGGCGTTTCTGCTGTACTTGGACGAGATAGGCAAAGCCATAGAGGATGCCCGGTCCATTGACGAGTTGTCCTCTCAGGCAGAGGCGCTCGACCAATCGCTCGGCAGGCTCAAAGAGGTCACCACCCATCTCACCGGCTTTGCTTTAACGGGAAAGATCGAACTCTTCCTGGCCAATGCCACTGTGTACCTGGAGATGTTCGGTATCATTACCATGGCCTGGCAATGGCTTATCCAGGCGGCGGCAGCGCATCGCTCCCTTGCCGACAGCTCTTCAAAAACAGAAGAGAACTTCTATCAGGGTAAGCAGCAGACATTCCGCTACTTCTTTGCCTATGAACTGCCTAAAACAGAGGGGCTGGCGAAAACCCTGCTCGGCGACGGCGACCTGGCATTGAACATGAAGGAGGAATGGTTCGAGGATTAGTCAAGCGCTTCCGGAACTTTACAAGCTAAGAGGGCGAGTCTGTCCCTATCTTGTTTTTACGCCGGTTTCCTTAACTTCTCAAGAGTCGGTTATCTGCTCTAAAAGCTTCGCGGCCTTTTCCGCCAGGTTGGGCCACGCAAAAGACCGGATGTAGTCCCGGTCCGGGCGGGTCCGGATTTCGCCTTTGAGGAATCTATGGAAGAACCTCTCCAGGGACTCGCGGTCACCAGGTTCGACCACCTCGGCAAGGCCGCTCCTTTGAGCGACTGCGGCGATCTCGCTCTTCTTGTGACCGTAGACCACAATGGGCTTCTCCGAGTACAGGTAGTCGAAGAGCTTCAGGTTATGATACCTCTCCTTGCCCGGTAAAAGCTCGTTCACCTGGATGTTGAGATCGCTTTGCCGGAGCAGATGAAAAGCCCTGTCAGCGGGCAGAAAGCCGGTGAAGCGTATCTTGACACGATGGACGTTTATGCCCTCGATGATCTCGCGGAGTTCGGGAAACACCCGTCCGGCCATGCAAAACTCGACGTCCTTGTCAAGCTCTGCCGCTGCGCGGTCCAGGGCTTCTATAATGAGCGGCGGGAAAAGGGAGACGTGGTCGATTGAGCCCAGGTGGGTGATCACGGGCTTATCCTTGTGCGGCTCTTCTGCTGGAGCGTTTTCAAAATCAGCGGGGTCGAACCCGTTGGTTATGACCCTGACCTTATCGGCAGGTACCTTAAGCCTCGTGGTGAACATATCGGCGAATGCAGAGGTGTTGGCGATGATCCGGTCCGCTTGTGCAGCCGTCCGTCTTTCCAGCCTCTCTTCAATGCCCTGTTTTATCGTCTTAAGCTTCGATCCTTTAATGCTCTGCATTCTCTCCGGGTGATACGACCACTCATCGCGGTAGTCCAGGACGAGGGGCAGGCCGGTCCGGGCCTTGACGGCAACACCCACCAGAAAAGCGGGGAACTCGGGCGCGGAGCACAGTATGGCCGCGGGCTTGTAGTCCTTTGCCGCCTTGAGGGCGGGCAGGGCTGCGCATACCGCCCAGAGCGCCGTTACATTGGGTATCATGGGTATGTTGACGAGGCTGCGGATTCTGTCTTGCAGCTTGTTCGGGCCGGAACGGGAGACGGGCTCCAGGCTTGAAGTCCTGATGACTTTTGTGCCGGAAGGAACGTCCTTGAGCATGCTTTGGTCAATAAGCGGAACGTTAATCCGCGAAGCTGTTACCACCACTGCGCTCCAGCCGAGCCGGTCGAGGTATTTCACCAGCTTGGTCACCCTGCGGGAAGCCGCTCCTCCAAAAGGAGGAAAAGCATAGTTTATGATAAGTAGCTTGGGCATGACTGGTCTTCTATGGTCTGCCGGGTTCTTCCCGTCTGCCTTCGGAAAACAGGCCGGTCAACAACAGCACCAAAAACGGGATGGAAACCAGGGCCCCGAATAAGGTTGACACGCGGGCTGCAGGCAACAGGAGCACGAACACCCAGTGAACTCCGATAATAAATCGTGCGGACACGCGCGGCGGGGTCTTTTCGGACCGGCACGCGAGTATTATCCACGTCATGTTCCACCCGAACAGGGTCGCCGCGGAATGGAGGCTCAACATGTAACCGCTATGGTAGTCGGGAAAGAGCCACAGCACCAGTATGTAAGCGATGCCCGTCAAAGACCCCAGGACCAAAAAACACAGGGAAGACAAAAGCATGCTCCACTCAAAGCCCCGCCCGCTTTTCTTAACGTGAAAGAAGATGGTGACGATAACGGTGGCGAACAGCAGCAGGGCCATGAGAAGCTGGAGAGGATATGTCTGGAAAATGATGAAAAAGAAAAACAGGATCACGCCCAGGTTAAGGCCCCAGAAACAGAATTCGGCAAGGCCCCTTGAATAATCACGGCCGCTCTCTTCGATTTTGCGGAATATAAAAGAGAAGTTCATGAGCGAGATGGGAAAGGAAAAGCCCAGGAAAAAAACGTGCAGATCGAGCTTTTCCAGGTGGAAGAGCACAAGGTAATGGTTGTTCAGCATGGCCACTGCACAGATGATAAGTCCCAGGGAAAGGCACAGAAGCGAGGCCTGCTCGAACTTGCACGAAACTTGCTTTTTTGAAAAGAACTCGAAGGGAAAGAAAGAGAATATCCTCCACCTGGTGAACTCGACCAGTATTGCCAGGGTGAGAGCGGAGACCACTGCCAGGAGATACGACCCGAAAGATGCTGCAAAGGAAAAGATCAGGCATGCCACGTAAAAGGTCGCGCCTTCCAAAGCCAGGTCCCGCCGGTTCCATGCCAGGGTCATAATGAGCAAACCCCCGGAGGTCAGGTTGAAAAGGAACACGTGGAGTGCTGAAAAGCTCTTTACAAGATCGGCTTCCATCATGATCGAGACCACCGCCGCGGCAATGGAAAAAACCAGGGTGACGAACACCAGGGATCTTAAAGACCTTGTCAAAAATCCGCTCCTTTTAAAATCTCTGTCCTGAAAGCGCCGAGAACGGTCAAAGGCATTTTTTGAAGACCTCCATCGCTTCCAGCACGTGGCTTTTCTCTATGCCCAGGTGGAGCACCGCACGGAAGTAATCTCTCGACATGGCGTTTACCAGTAACCCCTTTTCTTTGAGCCTTCCTCCATACTCGAGGGCGTTCAGTCCGGGTTTTTTTACATTTGCGTAGACCATGTTGGTTTGTACCCTGGAAAGGTCTACCTCCAGGTCATCGAGCTCGGAGAGCTTCTCGCCAAGAAGCCGGGCATTGTCATGGTCTTCTTGCAGCCGCTCCACGTTGTTGGAAAGAGCGTAAAGACCGGCGGCAGCAAGAACCCCCGCCTGCCTCATGCCGCCGCCCAACATCTTGCGATAGCGGCGGGCCTCGTCTATGAAATCGTTTGAGCCGCACAACACCGAACCAACCGGCGCGCCCAGTCCCTTGGAAAGACAGAAACATATTGAGTCCGCGCCGCCGGCCAACTCGCGCACCGGCGAGCCAACAGCCACCGAGGCGTTAAATATGCGCGCGCCGTCAATATGGGTCTTCAAACCCCAGAAGCGGGAGTGCCTGGTTATCTCCTCCACGTCCTCCCGGGGGAAGATGATGCCTCCGCCCTGGTTGTGCGTGTTCTCCATCATCACTAAAGAGGTAGAGGCAAAATGGATGTTACCGCCCATGGAGTGGTGCTCCACGTCACACCATTTGAAGGTTCCGCCGCTGCCGACTATCACCGGCATGGCTCCGCCGATAGCAGACAGGGCTCCAGTCTCGAACATGAAGCTGTGCGCTCCCTCGCCCATGATCACCGAGTCGCCGGGACTGGCATGGGTAAGGACCGCCAGAAGGTTGGCCATGGTTCCGGAAGCAACAAAAAGCGCGGACTCCTTGCCGGTAATCTCCGCGGAGCGGTCCTCGAGACGGTTTATAGAAGGGTCTTCGCCGTAAACATCGTCACCTAACTCAGCAGCAACCATGGCGTCCCTCATGCCTTTTGTTGGCAAGGTGACCGTATCACTTCTGAGGTCTATCATCTCCCGCCTCCAGAAAATTTTCTCCGTCTATGAAAGCTCCCCTTCAAAACCGCCCAGACGAAAAACAGAGTAAGTTGCACATCGAAACTCCATCATAACCTTAGATGGCTTTCCTCCCAAAAAGAGACCGGAGGGAAAAGATTTCCCGGCCATATCCACTTAAATATTCTCCCTTGTCACATTTTCGTCACATCTGTTCACGGGAACGTCAAGAACCCGCCATCATCCTACTTCATTGTTCTCCTACAATCCCTTTAAACCGTTGAGGTACCGGTGGCACGAAGTTTCGAAAACAGCGGCCTTGTTAAGGCCGGCCCGAAATCAGAGGAGGAGAGACCAAATGCTTAAAAGGATTATCGCGATCGCCATCATAATCGCCGGGACAACGGTGGGATGGAAGATACTTTCCAACGTGGTCAACGAAAGGACACAAAAGGCGAGGTCAAGCATGAAAGAGGCTGTGGGCGGTCTCTGGGGAAAGGAGCTTCACCAGTTTTCCCCGGAGGTCCGCATGGAGTGGGAAAAGCCCAAAAAGGAGATACAGCGCTACTTGCAAGGCTTAGACGACCGGGAGAAGCTTGCGTACCTGGAGAGAAGGCAGCAGGAGGAGGACGAGGCTGCTGAGATGGAGGACCGCGTTCCCCGTATACTGACCTTTTCCCGGTCAATATTTTCAAGCTTTTCCAGCGAACAACTGAAAAAAGAGGTGGAGCGGCAAACTCGCGGCAAGAACAACGTGCTGGTGCTTTGCCGGGAGAACTATTTCAATCCTGAAGACCGGCTTCCCCCCGAGTTCATCCACCGTGCAGACGATGAGTTCATAAAGAAGTGGAATGATGTTTACAGCCGCAAGGTAGAGCCGGCGAGCTCGGACATCAAGGTGTCATTGAAGCTCGATCCCCGCAAGAAAGGGCTGTTGTGGTTCTCAACCTACAAGGTCGATTTCCGGGGACGCTATGTAATCAAAAAGCGGGCGCAAGAGCGGGCCGACGTTAAAATCCGGTTTTACCTTCCCGGTGAGGGCACAATCAACGAGAACCTGGAGATCAAGCCCCTTGGCAACGAAAGCCTGAAGTACGATATGAAGGACGACCACGTCAAGGCTGTGTTTGCCATGGAGCCGAATACGGACGAGACCGCCATCAGCTTTTCTTACAGCTCCCGCGGAATGAACCAGTGGATATACAAGTTCAAAGAAGACACCAGCATGATAAAGAACTTTAACCTTACAATCGCCACCGACTTTCATGAAATCGATTTTCCCGGGCAATCCATAAGCCCTGACGAGAAACAGAAGCGGGAGAAAGGCTGGCTTCTTAAGTGGGACAAGGGTTCCATGCTCCAGGCTTTCCACGCCGGGATCGTCATGCCCCAAAAGATAAACCCCGGTCCCCTGGCAGAGGCCATGAGCAATCACGCGCCCGTGTCACTGCTGTTTTTCTTCTTTCTTATCTTCATCCTCCAGACCGCCAGAGGACTGAAGCTTCATCCCATGAACTACTTCTTCCTGGCATGCGCCTTCTTTTCCTTTAACCTGCTCTTCGCCTATCTCGCGGACCAACTGGAGCTTCTGTGGTCCTTTCTCATATCAGCCGGAGTGTCACTGTTTTTGGTGGTGAGCTACTTAAGACTCGTCATCGGCACCAGGTTCGCAATCCTGGAAGCAGGACTCGGCCAGGTGGTCTACCAGATCCTGTTCGCACTGGCCCACTTCTATGAAGGATACACCGGGCTGTCAGTCACCATCATCGCTATTGTGACCCTGGCCATTGTCATGAGATTGACCGCCCGGACCGATTGGGAAGAGATCTTCAAGGACAAGGGCTGGGGACACATCTTCCGAAAAACAAAGCAAAGCCCGGCACGCGCGCCGTCTGTTTCCACCGGTAAAAATGAGCAGCAAGAAAGGTAGGAGAAAAAACTTCGAGAATTGAAATCCCTTGATTGAGGACATCGAAAATGAATAAAAAGATGAGCAAACGAAATTTTCTTCTCCTGGTCTCGGCGGGCCTGCCTCTGGCCGGAGCTCCCGGAGCATGCCGGGCCCTCCGAGACCGTCTCCCCTTCGAGTATATGCCTTCGCTACCGCTGCCTCCGAGCGGCATAGTGGTCCATCATTCCGCGACCAAACCCTCTATGCAGCCTTACACCGACGCGGCAAGTATCGACAAGATGCATAAGGAACGCGGAATGGGGGCATGGCACATGGGAGAGGTCTATCATGTAGCCTATCATTACGTGATTCTTCATAACGGCGAGGTCCAAAAAGGCAGGCCGGAGACGTGCAGGGGAGCTCATACCACCTCTTTATTTCATAACCGCTGGATAGGCATCTGCCTCATAGGATACTTCGACACCAAGTGGACAGACCCTGGCTACCATGTGCCCACACCGGAGCAGATGAAGTCCCTGGTCAGCCTGTCCGGCGAGCTTGCCGAAAGATGGAGCATCAACCCGGCAAACATTCTGCCCCACCGAGAAATAAACTCGACCCGGTGTCCGGGAAACAACTTCCCCATGAAAGAGTACCTGGCGCGTTTAAAAAAGGGGAAGGCAGGGTATGCAGCAAAGAAGGCCGGAAGATGTGAGGGAGTTTGAGGACCGTGAGACCTTATTTCCAAGCCCGGGAGATTCTGCTAGGATGTTGACAAATTACCTTGTCGGAGATATTGCCATGGAGACCATACTTGTAATTGACGATGATCCCCACATCCGGGAGATAGTCGAGTACTCCCTTAAAAAGGCCGGGTTCAAAGTGGTGCTTGCTGCCGACGGCAAGGAGGCCCTGGATCGTTTTGAAAGCAGACAGCCCGACCTGGTTGTACTCGATATCATCATGCCCGAGATGGACGGCACCGAGGTGTGCAAGCACATCAGGACAAAAAGCAATGTTCCCATTATATTCTTGACGTCGGTTGACGAAGAGGTCGACAGGATTCTGGGGCTGGAGATGGGCGGAGACGACTACGTTACCAAGCCGTTCAGCCCCCGCGAGTTGGCGGCCCGCGCCAAGGTGATCCTGCGCAGGATCGCTGCTCCGCAGACGGAGCAAGACAAGCCCTCCATACTCGAGCACGGCCCGCTCTGCGTTGACGCGGACAGGTACCGGGTGTCATGGAACGGAGAAGACGTGTCCCTCACCGTAACCGAGTTCCGCATTCTCCAGGCCCTGCTTTCATACCCCGGCAAGGTCTACTCCCGCGACGAACTCATGGACCGGGCCTACCCCGACGGGAGCGTGGTCACCGACCGGACAATTGACACCCATATCAAAAGGATCAGAAAGAAGTTCGAGTCCAAAGGATGGAACCCGGTAAAGACGGTGCACGGCTTGGGATACCGGCTGGCGGAGGATTAGAATGCCCGGACGCCCTATAAAAAGGACCTACTCGCTCCGGTCGCTGGTTATTATCATCAACCTGGCGGTGCTGGCGCTGCCTATTATCGGCTTGCTCGCCTTGCGCATCTTCGAGAATATCGTCCACCGCCAGACCGAGCTCAAGCTCATTGCAGAGGCCGCATACGTAAGGTCGCTATACCTGGACTCTTTGTCCGTAAAGCTCAACAAGAAAAGCAGCATAAGAAAGAAGATTGTTGTCCCTGCTGAAAACCCCCCTCCATACCGCAAGGACAGGTGGAAACCATATCCTCCACGCATAGACCTCAGCAAGGACCCGGTTCTGCCGCCCGGACCGGAGGGATTGAAAACCACCGAGCCTCCCCACCCCGCGGTTATCCGCGCCGGAAAAGAGATACAGCCGATCTTAAAGGAAGCGCAGCGTATAAGCCTCTCCGGCATCCGGGTCCTGGACGCCCATGGCGTAGTAGTGGCGAGCAGCGGCGGCCAGCTCGGCGAGAACCTGAAAAACCGCACCGAGGTCAAACAGGCCCTCACCGGCAGCTACTCATCGGTGCTCCGGGAGAGGGAGGAGTATGCTGTCGAGGACCTGGGACCCATAAGCAAGGCGTCCCGCGTAAGGATATACGTGGCCTTGCCCATCATCGTCGACAACAAGGACATTGTTGGCGTAGCATATATGCACCGGACAAGCCTCACCTTCTTCAGGGACCTGTGGGACAAAAAGTTCGCCATTGCTTTATTCGCGATCATCGCCTTGACCCTGGTCATGAGCTTGCTTTTATCATATACGGCCACCCGGCCTTTGAAAACCTTGATCAACCAGGCCCGCCGCATCGCAAAGGGGGTGCAAGGCGGCTCGCTCCGGGTGGGAAAGACCGCTCCCACCGAGGCCCACGAGCTGTCCGCTTCTTTGTCGTCCATGCTGGAGAAGCTGAACCGCAGGTTCGAGTACGTCGAGGAGTTCACCAGGAACGTGTCCCACGAGTTCAAGACGCCGCTGGCCGGGATCCGCGGCGCGATCGAGATATTAAAGGACAACTGGAATGACATGAACGACGGCGAGCGCTACCGCTTCCTTGCCATGATAGACAACGATGTAAGGCGCATGGACCGGCTGGTAAAGCGGCTGACCATGTTGACGCGCATAGAGCTCGCCGCAACCGGCACAGAGGTCACCGATCTCGCCGAGTCCCTCCCCTCCATGGTCAATCGCTACAAGGAGTCTGGAAACAACGTCGAGCTTGACTGCCGGCTTGAACGGGCGACAGCGCGCATCTCTCCCGACATGGCGGAGACGCTTTTTACCAACCTTCTGGATAATGCTGTAATCCACGGTAAAGGATCGCCGGTTATGGTGACACTCCGGGAAGGTCCCGAAGTGTCGGTCCGTGACCGCGGTCCGGGCATATCCGAGGCCAACCTCGAGCGCATTTTTGAAAGGTTCTTTACCACCGCACGCGACCGGGGCGGCACCGGCCTGGGGCTTGCCATGGTAAAAGCAATAGCCGATGCTTGGGAAGCACGCATCGAAGTTGACTCGGATGAAGCAGGCACGGAGTTCCGGATCATTTTAAAGCCTGCCCCCAAAGAGAATAAAAAGGAAGAGCTGTGACTTTGGAACAAACCCGAAAGGAGGATTCGTGATGAGATTCGCAAAATTCTCGATAGCCCTGGCAGCCATGATTTTTTTAACAGCGGCAGGACCGGAGTGCAACAGGAGCAATTTCGAAAGCCCGACCATGGAACCTTTAAAGTCTGATGATTTTGAAAAGCCGATCCATACCAACGCCAAACAGCCGAATGTGATAAGCCCCGAGAAGCCCGCGCACCGCGAAGCCGGGAACCAGGATGCTGTTTCCGTTGCTCGTGCGGAAACGGGAGAGCAGGAAAAGAAAAAAGACACAAAAGACGAAAAAAGCGAGTTTCCGGGAACTCCCGAGTTTTCCATGCAGACGTCTCCCGACCTGGTGCGTATTCGTTTCCCGGAAAACATGGTGGTTCAAAAAAGCTCGAAAAAAACCTTGATAGACAAACTTAGGCGGCTCCGCTCCGGCAAGACCATGGAAACCAGCGGTTCCGAGAATATTCTCTGGACAGAGCCGCAGATAAAAAGCGTCTTTTACTGGGAGGATGAAAAGACGCTGGTCTTGAAGCCCCGGGACAGAAAACTGCCCGTCTTCGAAGGCTTTACTGTCGAGCTCGTCCAGGTGGATACCCAAAAAGGTATCATGCGTTCTCCGAAGCCGGGGGCCTGGAGCGCTCATTTCAAGCTGGCGCGGCTCGAGCTCATGGAAGCGAAGGTGAAAAGCGTGGATTATGAGGACCGCATGGTCAAAGTGCATCTTAAGTGGAACGGCGATGTGGACCTTTCCGACCTGCAAGAAAAGATAACAATCCATTATAACAACATGCCGGTTGATGATTTCGAACTTTCTCTTGGTGACTCCGGAGTTGTTGTGCTGACTGCTTCCATATCAGAGCCAAAGGAGGACAACAAGCTCCGGCTGGATATAGAAAAGAATGTGCACGGCACAACCAGAGGGATCGGCAGTCTCGGCAGGTACGTGCGAAGCTTCGAGCTCCGGGACCCGAAGAGCCTGGCCATAAGAGACGTGGACATCAAAGAAGGGGCCCAGGGTTATTACTTGCGCGTCCGCTGCCGGGACCACGAACGGGGATCTTATTACAGGTGCGACGTAAAAGAGGACGAGCTTGAAAACAAGGTGAGCTTCACGCCTGAAGTGGAGACCACCTTTGTGCATTCAAGACGCGGCTTCAAAGTCTTCGGCGACTTCAAGGCCCGGACCTACACCCTGAAGATAGACAAAGGCCTGAGGTCAGAGCACGGCGCGCTTTTAAAGCAAGAGTTTGAAAAGGAACTCGATATACCGACGCGGACCTCCAAGGTGTCCTTCATGACCAAGGGCCGCTACCTGCCCGGCCATTACCTGACCCGAGTACCGGTGAGGCACCTGAACGTGGACCACATTGATATAGAGGTCAGGAAGGTTCCCGAGAAAAACCTGGTCTTCTGGATGTCGGGAAGCAAGGAGAAACTTGACGACCGGACCTCTGATTATATCGGCAGCAGAAAGTACGTCGTGCCCGACCAGGAGGACAAGAAGCTCACTTCGTGGCTCGACCTGTCTGCGCTCGTGCCGCCCGATAAAAAGGGAGTGTTCCAGTTCACGGTTAAAGGCGGAAAAAGCAGCGATTCACTGCGGGTCGTTCTTACCGAGATTGCACTGGTGGCCAAGCGCTTCGGAGAGGACCAGCGAAACCTGTATGTATGGGCCATGGACGCGAAGAGCCTCGAACCCATCCCCGACGTCCGGGTCAAGCTGGTGACCACCAGCAACCGCGCCATGGCGCAGACAGTGACCGACGGCAAGGGGCTTGCAGTCTTCAGAAACATCCAGGACCCTTTAAAGCCCGCGGATAAACCGCCTTTTGCCATAGTGGCGGGCAAGGGCACGGACCTCACTTTCCTGCGCTTCAAGGACCTGCAAGTTCCCCTCTCCGAGTTTCCCGTACACGGCAAGCCCTATAGTTCCGACAATCCCTACCGGGCCGCGGTATACACCGACCGCGGAGTGTACCGGCCCGGCGAGACCGCGCACGTCGCCGCGGTGATATGGGAGGACAACAACCGCGCTCCCCAAAAGGAGGTCCCGGTTATCGGGAGACTAAAAGACCCGCGGGGAAAGGAAGTGGACAGCATCACCACCTTTACCAACCAGGCGGGCATGGTCAGCTTCGACTATCCCTTGCAGGACTTCGCACCCACCGGCAAGTACGAATTCTACCTCGATATCGGAGGAAACAACGTCAAGGTGCATCCTTTCCACGTCGAAGAGTTCGTGCCCGAGAGAATGGAAGTCAAGGTGAAGCCACGCCATCCCCAACAGCTTTATACCGATCCTGCCGTGTTTAACGTGAAAGCTAAGTACCTTTTCGGCGCGGACGCCAAGGGGGCGAGAGCCGAGGCCCGCTGTATACTTGAAGAGGCCGACATGAGCTTCGACAAGTATCCGGGCTACACCTTTAATGTATGGAGGGCGGAAAAGATGAAGCCCGTCCCGTTAGAGGTCTTGGAGACCAAGCTGGACAACAGCGGAGCTGCACAAATAGTCTGTCCCCCTGCCGGCGACGTGGTCTCAGCCCGGGGACCGGCAAAGATCAAGGCCAAGGTCTCCGTGTTCGAAAGCGGCAGCGGCAGAACTACAGTGGAAACCGGAAGTATGAGGGTCCATCCCGACGATTACTACATCGGCCTTAAAAGCTCGGCGGAAAGCGTAAACAACGGCCAGAAAATCGACTTTAAGGGAGTGGTCATCGACTGGGAGGGAAACATGGTCGAGGAAATCCCCGGCCTCACTGTCGAGCTTATCGAGCTGCAATCGGAGTGGGTGTGGGAGTACGACTCCGACCTGGGCAGGAGCCATTACCACCGCTACCGCCGGGAGGTCCCCCGCTCTTCGAAAAAGGTCCGGGTAAAGGACGGTCGCTTCAAATACTCCTTTACCCATTCCGGATATGTTGAAGGATACCTGGTCAGGGCGTACAAAGCCGACAAGGCCCGCACCGAAGCCTATCTTCGCGGCAACGGCTATGACTGGTACTGGAGCCGTTACCGCGGCAGGAAAGAGGACAGAGACACCACACCCGGTCCCGATGTACCCGAAGGCCTGGCCATCAAAGCTCCCCACAACATTCAAGTCAACCGGCCCGCCACCGTCTCCATGAACCTGCCTTATCCCGGCAAGCTCCTCTTTACTGTCGAAACCGACGAGATCGTAAAACATCAATGGATCAATGTGGACGAAGGAAAGTTCACTACAGACTTTACCCTTGGGAAGTTCGCGCCCAATGTGTACGTTAGCGTCCTCCTGGTGAAGGACCCTTATTACGAGAGCAAAGAAGCGTTCATACCGGGAAGGTCTTACGGCGTCCAATCCATTAAGGTCGAGCCGGTAAAGCACAAGACCAAGGTGGAGATTTTCACTCCCGACAAGGTCCAGCCCAACAACGAGCTCAAGGTCGAAATCCAGACGGCCCCTGGAGAAGGACCGGTCTATGCCACAGTCGCGGCAGTGGACGAGGGCATACTCCAGCTTACCGACTTCGAAAGCCCCGATCCCCTCGCAGAGCTTTTCAAAAAGCGCTCGCTGGGTGTAAGGACGTTCGAGACCATCGGCTGGACACTGCTGTTGCCGCCGTCTGCAAAGGCTTCCATCACCGGCGGCGGAGGCCCGGGAACACATGACGCCAGGAATGGACAGTCACGCGTCCACACAATAGAGCCGGTCGCGTTATGGTCCGGACTTTTGGAGGTGGACCCCCAAGGAAGAGCTGAAGTGACCTTCCAGGTGCCCACCTACCGCGGCCGGCTGCGCGCCATGACGGTTGTCGCAGGGCCCAGCCGCGTGGGAAGCGCTACCACAAACGTCCTCGTAAAGGACCCGCTGGTGCTTCAACCAAGCTTCCCCCGATTCCTGTCGGCAAAAGACGAGTTCGTGGCTCCCGTGTTCATAACCAATACTACAAACCAGCAAAGAAACATTACCGTGAGCCTCGAACACAGCGCCGAGATAGAAATCTCCGACAGCACGGAAAAGTCCATAGTGCTGGGCCCCGATCAATCCGGACTGGTCACTTACCTGTGCAAGGTGAACGCGGCCTACGGAGCGGCGAGCTTCGACGTAAAGGCAAGCGCGGGAGACATCGTGTCCACTGACCATGTCGACCTCCCCATAAAGATTTCCGGAGGAGAAATCAACGAACTTACCGTTAAAGAGATCGAACCCGGCGAGAACGATTTTACCAGCCTGCTCGACGGATGGATGCCGCAGTACGAACAGACCACGGTGACACTTACCAGCAACAGGTACATAAACGAGCTGTCCCATCTCAAGTACCTGGTGAGATACCCTTACGGGTGCATTGAACAGACCACGTCCACTACGAGGCCCCTGTTGTTCATTAGCAGCATATTGCCCGCCATAGACCCCGAAATCGTCAAGAACGCGCCCATCGAGGATATGGTCATGCACGGCCTGAACAGGATACTGAGCATGCAGAACTCCGACGGTGGATTTGCATACTGGCCCGGCGGAAACGACAGTTGCTTCTGGGGATCGGTGTATGCCACTCACGTGCTCCTCGAGGCCAAGGACGCCGGATACCCGGTGGACGAGAAAAAGCTCGCCAATGCAGTCGGCTTTCTGGAAAAGACCCTGACCTACTCGCCGGGCAGGAGTGACCGCAGACACGATTACAAGAAGTTCGTGGACACCGAGCCTTACATGCACTTTATAGTGGCCAAGGCTGGCAAGGGAAGAGCCAAAAGGGTCAGGAACCTGATCGAAGACCCGCCCGACGAGTGGGGACATCTCGAGCAGGAGAACATGTTCTTCTTAAAGGCGGCACTTTACATGATGGGGGACCATACCTATGAACACGAGCTCAGGCATCCGTCGCTTGAGATAAATGACAAGCGGGTGAACGACTGGTCCTTCTGGTCCGCGCTTCGGACCAAGGGGATCATGCTGAACCTTACCGAAGACATGATGCCCAAAAATCCCGGCACCGCGCCGCTCGCCCAGACTGTAGCAAAGCAGCTAAATAGAAAGAGCCTCCGTTACACCACCCAGGACCTGGCCTGGTGCATAAGCGGGCTGGGCAGGCGATCCGCATATGGCGCCGATAAGTGGACGAACCCCCGTCTTCTCCTCGACGGCAAGGACATTCCTCCTACCCAAAAGTCAAAGAAAGCCAAAAAGGCCCAGGCCTGGTCAATAAAAGGCGCAAGCAGTGCAGATGCACTTACCTTGAGCGTGGACTCGATCAAAGGCGGAGAGCTCTACGCCCTGGTCAGGGTGGAAGGCATCAAGCCCGGCGCGTCCGTACAGACGGGCGATCACTCCATAAGGGTTGAAAGAGCATACAGGGACGCCTCCGGAAAGCCCGTACGGAGGGACAAGGTGGAAGTCGGAGACCTGGTGTTCGTTGAGCTGACTCTCCTCAACCTGACGGGACAGGCTATCGAGAACGTGGCATTGGTGGACAGGTTTGCAGCAGGGTTCGAGATCGAGAATCCCCGACTGGGAAGAGAGCACGTGTCCAAGTGGTTCGATCCCAAGAAACGATGGAAAACTGATTACATGAACATGCGCGACAGCAGCATCGAGTTCTTCGGCAAGCTGGGTCACAGAAGCGAGGTCAAAGTGACATACGCCATGCGCGCGGTTACCGGCGGCCGCTTCTATACCCCGCCGGTGCGCGCTGAAGCCATGTATGACCCCTACGTGTGGTCGCAAAAGGCAGGAAAGAAGGTGACCATCACCGATCCCTGGGGAGTGATCACCAACTAAAGGATATAAACCGTGTTTAGAAGGATCATAAAGGGTTCAGCTCTGTTCGGGGCGGCGGCCGCGGTTGTCGTTATAATCGCGATCGCGGCCGCCTTTGCCGTTCCTCTTCCCAAGCGGTGGGGGAAGGACTCCTCACGCACGGTCGAGTACCGGGACGGCACTCCCATGTGCGTGTTCTTAAGCCCTGACGATATGTGGCGCATCCGCGTCGAGCTCTCTGACGTGGACCCTCAATTCGTAAAAGCTCTCGTGGCGTATGAAGACGAAAGGTTTTATTACCACCCCGGCGTGGACCCCATAGCCATAGTACGCGCCGCCTATCATAACCTGGCTTCCGGAAAAATAGTCAGCGGCGCAAGCACCATAACCATGCAGGTGGTCAAGATACTCGAGCCCCGACCGAGAACGTTCTCGTCCAAGGTCATTGAGGCCCTCCGCGCCATTCAGCTCGAAGTCCGCTTCAGCAAGGAAGAGATACTCGAGATGTACCTGACACATGCGCCATACGGAAAAAACCTCGAAGGGGTGGAAGCGGCATCTATCGCTTACTTCGGGCATCAGGCATCTGAGCTGTCATCCTTCGAGATCGCTTATCTTCTGGGAGTTCCTCAAAACCCCAACTCCAGGTACCCGGCGCCGGAAAACGCTGAGCGCATGACCGAAGCAATCGACGTGATCGCCGCAAAACTGCAAAGGGACGGCGTACTGACCGGGGAACAAGCCGACGAGGTAAGATCAAGGGAAGTTCCCCAGAGGATGAAGGACTTTCCCCGCCACAGTCTGCACGCCGCCTACTTCCTGGCGAACAAGCGCTCCGACAAAACAATAACCAGCACCATAGAGGGGAACGTGCAACAGACGGTCGAGAAAGTGCTCGATTCATACGATACCGAAATGAAAGAGCTCGGCATTCATAACGCCGCGGTCATAGTCATCGAGAACAAAACCAACAGCGTGGCGGCAGCGGCAGGCAACTTCAACTTCTGGGATTACGAGCATCAGGGACAGGTGCCCGGATTCGATGCGCCCCGCTCCCCCGGATCAGCCATGAAACCGTTCATTTACGCAATGGCAATTGACAGGGGAATGGCGCTTCCCTCCTACCTGGTGGCGGACGTTCCCGTAAGCTATGCCGGCTATGAGCCGGTGAACTACGGCCGCCGCTTTCGCGGACTCGTCACCCTTGAGGACTCGCTTTCCAAGAGCTTGAACATTCCCTTTGTAAACCTGCTCGGCGACATCGGGATGCAAGAGTATCTGGGCTTTCTGCAAAAGGGAGGAATAACCACCTTGAAGGATGAGCCCGGCTACTACGGGCTTTCCGTTGCCATCGGCAGCCTGGAGGTGAAACCCGTCGAGCTTGCCGGCCTATATGCCATGCTTTCGCGAAACGGCGAGCACATGGACCTGGCCTGGACCACGGACGCGAAGCGAGAAAAGAAGAAACAGCTTCTTTCGCCGGGCGCCTGCTACCTGACGCGCCAGGCATTGCGCAAAAGGAACAGGCCGGATTTTCCCGGACCGCGCAGGTCCGCGACAATCGCTCCCCAGGTGTTCTGGAAAACCGGTACGTCGGCATTTCACAAAGACGCATGGGCGGTGGGAGGAAACATGAAGTACACTGCCGCGGTATGGGTCGGCAACTTTGACGGCACGCCGAGCAGGTACCTGGTGGGAAGCGAGAGAGCGGGACCCATACTGTTTGACGTGCTGGAGGGAATTCGCGGCATTCGCTCGGAAGAGAAGTATGAAAGCTTACCGGAGAACCTGATAGAGGTCCGCGTGTGTTCGTGGTCAGGGCACATAGCCACAAAACATTGCCCCCATACCAAGACCGTTTTTGCACCGCGCAACTCCCTGCCTTATAAAAGATGCCCCTACCACGTCAAGTACATGGTGGATAAAGTTACCGGCATGAGGACCAACGCCCTGTGCGCCAGGGGAAGGCCAGTCGAGTCAAAGGTCTTCACCGTGTTGCCTGCTTCAGTAAGAAGATGGATGTCGGATGTAAACCTCCAAGCCCCTGTGCTGCCGCCCATGGACCCTTCGTGCAGGCAAGCGGAAACTAAAAGCGCGCCTAGAATCATAAGTCCTCGGTCGGAAGCGGTGTTCTTCATGGTCCCCGGACTTGATCCGGAAAGACAGGAGATCGTCATGAAAGCGGAAGCCGGTCCCCACGCAGAGGAGCTCTACTGGTTCGTGGACGGAAGGTTCTTCAAAAAAGCCGCCTCCCACCAGAGGGTGTGGATGAAGCCATCCCCCGGAAAACACCACATAAGGGTCATGGACAGAGCAGGAAAAAGCGATACCGTTTCCGTAAAGATCATGGCCTCAGGAAGGAAGACCGGGACGTAATAATCTTATAAGACAGACCGCACCAGTGTATTAAAAAGCTTACTCTGACGCATAGTGTGCGAGCGACGGAGATCGCTCTCACGAAAATGTCTGTCTTGTGAGTGACAAAAAACGCTTGACAAAGCATAGCTACTCGTCCGTTGCTCGGCGTGAAGTTTTTATCAACTCTCCTGAAAACTATCTCCTGCCGAAAAGCCCCCGTTTTTGCTTTTGCATCATGGCGCCTTGCAACATGTCTCCGCTGAACCCCTCGGGGACGGTGTTGCGGGTGGCGTACACGTACACTGCGGACTGGAATACGGTCTTCAAAGTGGCTTGCACCAGGGAGAGCACGATCCAGTAACAAACCGCGATAACCAGAACGGGCGCGATCAGCACGACTTTTCCGGACATGGCCACCAGGGCGACCAGGGCCACTGCGGGCAGGGAAAGAAGAAAAAAGATGACCCCGAAACCAAAGTGACCCACAAGCTGTTCCCCCCACGTCCGCTTGAGAAGCGAGGCCGACTTCTTGAATGCATCTATCGGTCCCTTCCGCTCCACCACCAGGATGGGAACTACCAGGAAAGTCGTTACCGACCAGGCCAGGCCCAATAAAGAAGAAATAATGCGCCCGACCTTTTCCGAACGCTGTTCGATAATCTGCAAGATAAGTCCAACAGTGGCGGCTAGCAAGGCCCACCCCACGATCTGCGGGAGCCTCGAGCCGGCAGAAGAAAGACCGAACCGGAAAGTAGGATCGCCGCCGCCGAGTCGCTTGATGGCGCTTGCAGCAATCGCGGTGTTGAAAAAAGTGATCACGAAGTAACACAAAAAGTAAAAGATAAAAAGAAGAAAATAAAACAAAATCTCCCTGGAAGTAGAAACGGTGCCGCCTTCCGACGCTGACATGCTTTTGGCGTAGTCTCCTACAAAGTCGGTGGACATCAAGGGATATGCAAAAGAGGCAACCACCAAAACCAGCGCCCCTGTAGAAAGAAGCGGAAATATCAAAAGTTCCTTGTCCTTTTTCAAAACCTCCCAGCTTGCACCCATCACACGCCAAGTGTAACCGATCTTCTCGAACATAAAAATCCTCCTTACCCAATAACAGAATTTAAAGAAAGGAAATACAAACGGAAAGTGCGGGTTCGAACCTGTGCAGGACCATTCCCCTGAAAACAGTCAGCCCATACCGTATCAATAAAAATCTACCACTGCCTAAATAAAAGTCAAGATATGGACGGGATGTTTTCTGCAAAAACCAAAATTTGTTATCATATCCATTAATCGGACACAGAGGAGCCAATCATGAGATATGTCATCAAATGGGTAACCGTCCTTGCTGTTCTCTGCACCTGCCTGCCCGCGTCAGGACAGAACACAAACACGCCGCAGAGTTTCGAAAACGCAGACAAGAAAATCACGGACTATTGCAAAGAACAGTGGCCGGAGAACGCCGAGCTTAGAAAACATTGCGAAAAGAATCAAAGGAAAGCTCTGGCAGAGTTAAAGAAAGGCAAGCCCGAAAACGTGGACAATGAAAAGTTCGAGACACTTCGCAAGCATTGCGGAAAAGAGTGGCCCCATAACTTCGTCATGCGGGAGCACTGCGAAAGCGAGCAGATAAAAGCGCTTTCAAAGCTTGCCACACCGAAACCCGAAGGCATCCCCACGGACAAGTTCCAGGTCTTGAAAGAGAGATGCAAACAAAAGTGGTCCGAAAATTTTTCCATGCGCGCACATTGCCGGAAGGAGCAGATCAAGTCCGTTCGCGAGCTGCGGGAGGGAAAGCCGGATGATATCAAGCAGGCAAGGTATGATGTCGTAAAAAGAAGCTGCCTCGAATCATGGCCCGGGAACTTCGCCATGCGCTCCCACTGCGTGACCGAACAGGTCGAGGCCATCCGGGTGCTGAACCAGGCCCGGCAGGACGACGTGCCCGAAAGCGAGTTCGCGAAGATAAGAAAAAAATGCCAAAGCCAATGGCCTTCCAACTTCAGTATGAGAGTGCACTGTGAAAAAAAGCGGATAAACCAGCTTCTCTCCGAATAGAAACATCTCCCGGCAAGAATTGTATTTACAGAAATCTGCAAAAACAAAGCAATACGTGCGAGCGGCTTTAGCCGCGAAGAAAGGCGTTTTGTCTGAACTTGCATGTAGGGCATTACTTTTACATAAATCAATAATGCTTCTCCCTTTTCCCAATACCTGCGCCTCTTTTCTAATTCCCGCTCTTTTGAACCAGACTTTTCAAAGTCATATAATGAAAGTAAGTACACGTTGCGACAGAAGTAAATGCTCATACTTCTCTGACGTGCGAGCGACTTCAGTCGCGACAGAAAGCGTCTTCTATAAGCTTAAGCTTGCAGCATTGCTTTTTCACGGATCAATAGCCGAAACCAGGGAGGACATGCAATGAAGAAACCGAAAAGCGCTCCTATATTCGACACCCGCGATTTTCCCATCAGCATCGTCAGGGTATCCATTATGCGGGGCACGGGCGTTGACATCGAGGAGATGAAAGAAAAACCCATGATCGGAGTGGTCAATTCCCAGACCGACATAAACCCCGGTCACATGCACTTGAAGCAACTGGGCGAACGCGTTAAAGAAGGCGTGCACGCCGGCGGCGGCGTACCGTTCGAGTTCCACGTGCCCGCGCCCTGCGACGGGATCACCGAGGGACACGAAGCCATGCGCTACGTGCTTGCCCAGCGCGACCTGATAGCCGACATGGTGGAGACGCATGCGCGCAGCATGTGCTATGACGGCCTTGTCATGGTCGCTTCCTGCGACAAGATCATCCCCGGCATGCTCATGGCCGCGGCGCGGCTGGACCTTCCCACTATCTTTCTCCCCGGCGGTCCCAACGCCTGGCGCATCCGCTACATGGCGGGAAAAAAGGAAAGCGTGGACCACAAGGACTATAACGAACTTCCCCAGAAAATGGCCACTGCCACCTGCTCGACATGCGGCGCATGCGAGATCATGGGCACGGCCAATACTTTCCAGTGCCTGGCGGAAGCCCTGGGCATGACCATACCCGGCTCTGCAAACGTGCCCGCGTTCCTCTCCGAAAAGCTGACCTTTGCAAGGAACGCAGGAAAGAGAGTGGTGCAAATGGTGGAAGAGGAACTGACCGCCACCAAGATTCTGAACAAGAACGCCATAGAAAACGCACTCATGGTCGACCTGGCAATAGGAGGGTCAACCAATACCGCGCTCCACCTGCCCGCGCTGGCCCATGAGCTCGGATTCGAGCTCAGCCTCGACAGCTTCAACCGGACGGGAAAGAAAATACCCACTATCTGCGCCATTTCACCGAACGGGCCTTACGGAGTGGTAGACCTGTTCGAAGCCGGCGGAGTTCCCGCAGTCATGAAAAGGCTTACCGACGATCTGCACATGGATAACACTATCGTCACCGGCCGGACCTGGAAAGAAGCTCTCGAGCAGGTCGAGGTTATGGACGACAAGGTCATCCTCACCAAGGAAAACCCCTTCCTTCCCGAAGGGGCGACTGTTGCGCTGTTCGGAAACCTCGCGCCCGAAGGAGCGGTGGTAAAGCAGGCCGCGGTGATACCAGAGATGAGGACCTTTAACGGCAAGGCAAAGGTCTACGAGTCAGAGGCCGACCTACTCGAGGCCTTCCGGCTAGGCAACGTAAAGGACGGCCAAGTAATCGTGATCAGGAACGAGGGTCCAAAAGGAGCACCCGGAATGCCCGAGACTCTGGCGGTGACCATGGCCCTGGACATGTCCGGGCTCAAGAAGGTGGCCATGATAACGGACGGCAGGTTTTCCGGGGCCTCCTACGGCCCGTGCGTGGGGCACGTCTCGCCGGAAGCCCAGGCAGGAGGGCCCATTGCCGCGGTGCAAGACGGGGACGAGATAACCGTGGACATCGAAAACCGCAAGATCGAGGTGGCCCTCTCCGAGGACGAGATAAAAGAAAGGATCAAATCCTATGATCCGCCCAAGCGCGAGATACCGCCGGGCTTTATGAAGCGCTATGTAAAGCTGGTGAGCTCGGCTGCAAAGGGAGCCGTCCTCGAGTGACCGGCGCAGTTTTCAGGAAGCGAGAAGAAAAGCCGTGTCTGCAAAGGAAGACCCGCGTAAGCGAAAACCCCGTCAATGCCTGATGTGCGGGCATTGCTGCGGTCCTTACTTCGCACTTTACGTGGAAGAGGAGGACGAGCAGAGGTGGAGGAACGAAGGACGCCATGATCTTCTGGACCGCCTGGAACTCGAGCGGGAACGGGTGAGATGGAACGAGCACTGGCCCTATGACGCACAGACAGGCCAGCAACTCGAGAATTGTCATTACCTGTTAACACTGCCGGACGGGAGGGCCATATGCTCCATACACCACACCAAGCCGGCCATCTGCCGCGACTATCCGCCCGGGTCCTCGGAGATATGCATACTTCACAAAAGCGGCAAAGATGGCAAGAAAAGCAATTGATGCCGGTAAACCATGGACAGCCGGTAAACCCGGCAGAGCTCTCTAACAATGGTCCATCGCATTTGCAACTATCTCGTAAATCCGGTCCGCCCAGTCATCGTGCTCGGGCTTCATGAGGCACGAGCGCAGGCAGGTGACCCACTCCGCGTCAAAGGATACAGAGGCCCACACCTTTCTTAACAATGCCGCGGGATACTTGAACTTGGCAAGGTGAAGTCCCTGCCGGGCAGCGTGTTCGAAAAACAGTTCCGAACTGCGGGAGACCTCGCTTGCGGTCTTACCCGCGGGAGCCCACACCAGGATGTCCAGCTCCGGCGGCATGATTGCCATGAAACGGTCGTCGGAACATATCTTATCAAAGAGCTTTAACGCCGCCTGCCGCGATTTCCCAAGGCTGCGTGCAAACTCGCCGCCGCGGACTAAAGGCAGGAGCCTTTGAGTGGCCCACAGAGCAACAGCCGAAGCGCCGGGCCTCGAGCACTCCAGGCTTATCTCGCCAAGGTGCAGCTCGGATGAAGTGAAGTAGGTATAGGGCGAGTCATGCTGGTAGAACCTGCCCACGGCCGGGTCCTTGAAAAGCACGCTCCCGCAGCCGTAAGGCTGAAGCCCGTGCTTGTGCGGATCTATTACGATCGAGTCGGCATGGTGAAGACGATCATAAGTCCGGCGGGTCTCAGTCTCCAGGTTGTCGGCAAGTATGAAGTATCCGCCATACGCGGCGTCGGCATGGAGCCGGAAGCCGTGTTTTTCTCTGAGCGCGAGGATTTCCGGAAGCGGGTCCACTGCTCCGGTGCCGGTGGTGCCGATGGTGGCGACAACTGTTCCCACCTCGCCGGTTTCCAAAACATGACGGAGCGCGTCTACATCCATCCTTGATTTTTCGTCGCACGGGATTGACTGGAAATCCAGGCCCAGCACGTCGGAGAGCCGGGAGTGAGTGTAGTGGGCCTGCTCGGAGGCGACAACCTTTTTGCCGGGACTTAAGCTGCCGGCAATCCACAAGGCCTCCAGGTTGGCCATGGTGCCCCCGCCGGTGAGATGGCCCAGGAAGCTTTCCCAGCCGAACAGACCGGCAAGCTCAGCCACCGCTTCCTTTTCAAGCCGCGAGCTGGCCGGGCCCCCGTCAAGAGCGTGGTTATTGGGGTTCAGCCACATGGAGAGCATGTAGGCGGCGCGAGCAACCGGGTGCGGAGGCTTCAGCATCTGGCCTGCATACAGAGAATGAAAGTAGGGATAGTTGTCGCGCATGATCCCGGCGATCTCGAGTATGACATCCTCCACGGCGGCATAATCATGATCATCATCAATCTCCGGTAAAGCTGTAAAACCTTCCTCCAATACCGCAATTGCGCGTTCCAGAATCTTAAGCGTGTTCTTCTCAAGCATAATCAAAAGCTCCTTCTAACTAATCTACGCGTTACAACATAACCGGGAGCGAAGCAGAGTTCAATTTTTGTAACGGGTGTTGAAATTTTTTTAAGAGGTGAATAGTATAAAGCTATTTAACGCAGGGAGGTTTGAAAATGGCTACAAAACAGCTCATGGACAACTACGAAGACCTGAGCCAGGAAAACGGATTCCAGTTCCAGTTTTACTGCGAATGTTGCGGCTATCAGCAATTGACTTCGTTTCAGAAGTACACCAGGGGCGCTTTGGGCAATGCTTTGGCCAACTCGCTGGGCGGCTTTCTGGGGAGCATCTTTGAGACGCGGGTGGAAAAGAAATGGCGTGACAAGCGGGACAACGCCTTGCTGGAGGCTCAGGAAGAGGTTGCGCCCAAGTTCAAAAGATGCGGAAGCTGCTCGAGCTGGGTTTGCGAAAGCTGCTGGGTTCCGCAGGAGAGTTGTTGCAAGGATTGTTCAGTAGTCATGGAAGCGCAATCCACTGCCGAGATCGTTGGCCAAGCCGCTGCCGCGGCTTCCCAGGCTTTCCGCGATCCCGAAGGAGTAGCTCCGCCGTCCGGACTCATCTGCCCGAGCTGCAGCAAACCCGCGGGACAGGGCAAGTTCTGCCAGGAATGCGGAGCGCCGCTGGGAGCAGCCAACTGTCCGGCGTGCGGAAAGCCGCTTTCCGCGGGAGTCAAGTTCTGCGGAGAATGCGGGCACAAGATAAGCTGAGCACGTACACTGGCCGCCGGTCCGTGTCATGGCCCCCACTATGGCCGGAAGGGCGTTCTTTATTCAGTCCTTGCCGGCTCCTTCCTGATGAAAAAATGGAAGTCTTCAATCGTATCCGAACGCCGGTAGTTCTTTAATAGCCATGTATGGAACTCTCTGAACTCCTTTGCCTGCTGAAGGGAGGACCGCGGCTCGATGGCGTTCCTGTCGTTGTCCACCAGGGCCACGAGCAAAGGGGGATCGGCTTTTATCTCGCTCATAAACTGCTTGCGGAACTTCTCGCGATACTCGTGCGCTCTTTTCGAGCGCGGTTCAAAGGTGAGAGGATAGTCTATCTCGAACCGGGTGGGCGCGGGTCTTCCGGCAAGGTAGTTCATAAGCGGCTCATAGCCGAACACGAGGAGAGTCGAGTTTGGAGCGGAGTTTTCCCGGGCATAGCTTGCGGCTGCGGTTGTGGCCAGGAAGTTGAAATCTCCCTTCCCGGATTCGTCGTCTTCGGAAAACCTAGACCAGTACTCGGACCGGCTGATGTCGCCCGCCAGATATGCAAAGGTCTGATAGCTTCTCGTAATGCAGTAAAAGCGCACTGCAAACACAAGAACCAGCGCGGCCAGGAATAGACCGGCGATGATTGTTGCGCTTTTTGCAGAGAGTAAATCGGCAAGCTTCTTCCATGCCCTTTCCATGCCCACGGCGGCGACCACGGCCAGCGGAGGGATGACGACGAGGTAATGGTAGAGAAAAAAGCGGGCCTGGGAGAAAAGCTGCAACAACGCTATGAGAAGCCACAGCAGCGCGAAAGCGGTTCCCTCGTCAATACGCCTGGAGTCTCTTTTAATCGCCAGTCCAAGAACGCAAAGGGGGACGAAGCTGAAGACGTGGTTTGCGCGCACGAAGAAGAGCTCGACGGAAGAAAGGTCAAACCCGGCAAACGCCGCCCGGGCGTGGAAAGAGTTGAACACCACTGCCAACTCCCACATGTCTGACAGGGCGCCTGCGACCGCGAGATAGAAAAGCCATAAGATAACTCCAAGGAGAAAACCCGCTCCAATGCCGTGTGTGCGCAGTCGGGCGAGTCCTTTGGTGTCGGTCAATGCCTGAGCCGGTCCGCGGCTTACAATAACAATCCACAGATATAATAAAAGAACGTGGGCAAACGCGCTCCATTTCAGCATCACCGCCTGGGCGGCTATGAACCCGGCAAGCGCGAGGTTCCACGCCTGTCCTTTTCGTTGAAAGCGCAGGAGAAGCCAGGCCGACCCTGCCAGTGCGGGCAGCATAAAGGTCTCCGCCTGGGCGTTCCACCAGCAGGAGTTGAACACGCCGGCCAGAGGCAGGGCGGCGAACAATGCAGCCAGAAGCGAAGCACGGCTGCCCGATATCTCGCGAGCGGCAAGGAACACGAACGCCACAGTGGCCGCGCGAAAAACGATGTCCGCCAGATTGACCGCCCACATTGCGCCTCCGGAGAGGTCCAAACAAACGGCATAGATGATATAAAGCAGCGGCCCTTTATGGCCGAAGGTATCAGCGTACAGGGTGTCGTCGGCAAGCCATCGCCAGCCGTTATAGGCGTAGATGCCCTGGTCGCGTGTAAATGGTATTGGAATAAGCACCAGGCTTGCGAGTATAAAAATCACCAGCATGGCGAAGAAAGCGGTAGAGTACCGGCTTGATGTTTTCAAGATAACTGTTTCCTTGACAGCGAGCGGTGGAACAACCAGTGCTCCATTGTTCCGATGTCTACGTTTCTATTGCCCAGCACGGTTCTCCTGGTCTTCAGGTCCGCGTGCAAATGTTGAATAAACTGTTTGCGGGCCTTGAAAGGCGCACGAAAATTTTTTTCCGCCATTGCCGCGGCAACGCCGGCGAAGCTCCCGGCGATAAGCCAGGGAAAGTAACGAACGATCCAGGAGCCTGGCCAGTTACGGGCCACCGTGCGCAGCCGGTTTCTTTGCAGCAGGAGCCTTTTGTCCACTCCTGTTCTTTTAACGGTGTAGGAGTGAACATGCTCTACGCGTGCGTTCCTTGCCAGCACACATTTGTATCCTTTCCACCTCGCCCGGAAAGCAATGTCCAGGTCTTCGTAGTATGCGAAGTAATCCGACTCGTAAAACCCTGTCTCTTCGAGCATGGCACGGCGATACAAGGCAGCGGAGCCGGCCGGTCCGAACACTTGTTCAAAGTCGGCAGCCGGGTTGTTTCGATCAGGGTCTTTTTGTCGGTGTCCGTGCAGATAGGCCATGCCGAAGCGGTCCACGCCAATGCCCATGGAGTCAATGGTGCCGTCCTCCAGATAGACCGCGGAGGCAACCATGCCGATGGAAGGATTGTTTCCCGCCGCACTTACCGACTCGCTAAGCCAGCCCCGACGCGGCCGGGCGTCGGAGTTCAAAACAGCTATCCATTCTCCTCCCGCCGCCTCCAGGCCGCGGCAGCAGGCGCCGGCAAAGCCGTGCACATGATCGAGGGCGACAACCCTGACATCCGGGTAAAGCTTTTTTATCATCTCCACCGAGCCGTCGCACGAAGAGTCATCCACCACGATGACCTCGTAAGCGCAAAGGCTTTGATCTTGCAGTGCACTGATGCATGCGGGAAGTATCGCTTCTCCGTCGCGGTTGGGAACGATTACGCTGATCAGCCCTGCCATGGCCGGAAGCCTTCCTTGATGAGCGACTCGGTATCGAAAAACGCGCCATGATCCGTTTTTTTAAAGTATCTGCGGTCATCTCCCCACCTGGCGAAGCCTTCACGGATGCCCTGCCAGAAAGGTTTTGCCTGGCGGGAGACCGTCACGTGATATGCGGCGCTACGAATAAATCCCGCGGCTATGCAGGGTCCCCATAAAAAGATGCGGGATGCGGGCAGGTTCCTTGCCATGACGCGGACGCGGTTGGCAGCGATCCAGCGCACTCGCATGGCCGAGTCAACGCGCTTGTCTGCTTTCCTGTCCGCAAGCTCGGTTGCAGCGCCGTGATGATAGACAACTGCAAAAGGGGACATAATGCAGCGGTGTCCTCCAGAGCGTGCTCTCAGCCCGAGGTCCACGTCTTCCAGGTAGGCGAAGAAGCTCTCTTCAAAGCAGCCGGTTTTTGAAAACATGTTTTTGCGATAAAAGGCCGCGCCCGCGCATGGAGACAACACCTCTAAAATCTCCTGCCCGAAGCTTGCGGCGCGCCTGCCGCCGCCGACATGAGCGGGCCTTCCGTCAGGGGTTAACATGTCTCCTGCCGAGTCTATCAAATCCCTGGAGAAGCTTTTCAAGACCAGTGATGCAGCCATGTCCGCGCGGGGGTGCTGAAGAAGCGCATCTTCCCCCATCTCGATCCAGCGCGGGTCACAGACCACGTCGTTATTGAGAAGGGCCACCACGTCAGCGGCGGACTCTTGTATGCCGTAATTGACTGCTGTTGCAAAGCCGCGGTTTTCCGGAAGCTCGAGAAGCCGGGGCATAAGGTGATGTTCTTTGACGATAAGTCGGGAGCGGTCGTTGCTTCCGTTGTCAACTACGATGACCTCATCCGGCTGTCTCGTTTGCCTGGCGAGTGAATCCAGGCAATCGGGAAGCAGCCTCTCTCCGTTCATGTTGGGTATTATGACGTTTATCCGCATCATTTTAAAAACGTGATTCAGTTAATCTAACACGGCGCAATAACGGCGGCAAAGGGAGGCCGCATCAGTTAATGTTTTACTTAGCGCTTGTTGCGAAACGGAGGTTTAATTTACTTTGGCAGCGCTGTTTTGGAGTGCGGCAGCAAGCTGTCCGCTTTTTCCGCCGGGAAGCTTGCTTGTCGGAAATGCGCTCCACAAAAGGCTCACAGTTTACGAGACGCCTTTTTGTAAGTTCCGGCAAGCCGGAACTTATGAAAGCGAAAGCAAGCTTTCGCATTCCAAAAACGGATTTTCGCAACGGGCACTACTTAAATTCGACATTCGTGCAAGGCTTCGGGTTCGGCTTTATGTTTTTTATTTTGTTTCCGGTTTTGGCTGGACACTTTTGGTAAGGTTATAATCTAACTGTGTCGGGGACAGGCATAAAATACGGGAGGTGGGATTACAGAGCCCTTTCTGTTCTGGCGGTTATGATTGCGGCCCCTTTTCTCTTGCGCTTCGCTGAGGGGGACAGTTCGCTTTCTTTGCCGTTGGTCCATGACGTTGGGTTCCAGTGGATACCATTCCGGGCGCACATTTCGAAATCGTGGAGCCAGGGTCTTTTCCCTCTCTGGTGCGGGAACGCTTTTGCCGGCTTTCCTTTTGCATCGTTCTCTCATACCGGTGTTTTCTACCCGCCGGGCTGGCTTTTTCTTATCTCCGATTACTCGAAGGTGGTGAACTGTTTTTATCCTCTACATCTTTTCGTTGCCGCTTCCGGGGTGTTCTTTCTCTGTCGTGCCATAAATCTCAGTTCGGCTGGAGCGTGGTTTGCGTCAGTGTCTTATGTTTTTTGCGGCAAGCCTTTCTACTTCATACACTTTCTTCCCAGCACCTGCTCGAACGTGTGGATACCGTGGTTTCTTTTTTCCGCGGTTTGTTTTTTATATCACGGCAGGTCGCTGTGGCTTGTTTTGTGTGCTGTTTTCCTGGCCCTCCAGGTGCTGGGCGGAGACATCGAGTCCACGGCATACTCGTTCTTTCTTTCCATTCCCCTCCTCATCATCCTGGTGCGGGGCCATCCGGGATGGCTGCGGCGCGTTCCTGCGCTTGTTTTCATCCTGGTGGTGGCCGGCTTTTTATGCCTTATTCAGCTCTTGCCTCTTTACGAGTACACTGACCATTTCATCCGCAACCAGGGGGTGACATTTTCCTACTTTACGAAGAACAGCTTGTCTCCGCAGCTTTTCTGGGGACTGCTTTTCCCTGTAAAGGGAATCGCCACAACGAGCCATATCGGGGCTCCCAAGCCTTTGCTGTATCTTGGCTTCATGAGCTTTGTCCTGGCCGTCTTCTCGGTGATCGTACGCTCGCGCCCCTCCTCGCGGGGCGTGGGCGCGCTGGCTCTGCTGGCGCTTTTCTGGTCCTTCGGAAGCATACCTTTGCTTTCCCGCTTCCAATACCTGTTCCCTTTTTTGAATGCCATGGACTTTCCGGAGCTCAGTTTTTTCATGGCCCAGCTTCTTTTGGCCATCCTCGCCGGTCAGGCCGTGACATATCTTGGCGACAAGGAGATCGTGTCCCGGCGTCTTTTCACCTATGGCGCAGCCATTGCACTCTTGTGCTTTGCAGTCCATTTTTTCGGTCCCCGACTGGCGGACTTTTTTCCATTCTCAAAGGTGTACGCTTTTATATACGCTGCTTTGCTGATGCTGTTCTTTGCTGCCTGGCGCTTCAAGCCGGGCCTGCTTGCGGTAACCATAGTGGCAGGACTCTGCCTTGTGCAGACCGCCGAGCTTTACGGGATGGCTTTTTACTATCTTCCTTCTCACGATCATTCACAGTACCACTACTCTGACTGGCTCAAAGACGCGTCCCGGGACATCAGGAAGACGGGGCACCGCTACATCATGGTAAGCAGGAAGGGACTGAAGGACCCGGAACTTTTATATCATGCGGGTTTTGTGCTGGGCACGGACTCGATTGACGGGTGGATTACCGTTCCGCCCCGCAGCTTTGCCGAGGTCATGGCTCTCGCACACCCGCGTGCCGCGGAGTTCGCCCACGGCAAGCTGTCGGACATGGGCATAAACGACAAGTTCAGGGACGGCAAGTTCATCAGGAGGGACGGCGTGCCCATCCTGGACCTGGTTTCCCTGGGATTCATAATCGACAGGGAGTTGAACCTTAAGTTTGCATCTCCGTATCAGCTCGCGTGGTCAAAGCCTTACTATCACCGCAGGGAGTGTCTGTCCGGACCTTTTCGCGGACTTTCCGAAAAAGAGGATGCGGGCAAAGAGACCTTCTCCAGGTCTGTAATTGCCGCCCCCGGAGAGGTGTATCAATACAAGGTGCACGTGCGGAGCAATGATGTCCTGCGCTTCACTCCCGGCGCATACCGGCTTGATAAAGGAGTTGCCGGCTCGCGGGGAGTCTTCTCCATCAGGGTACGTGGGGGCGATACGGTAGAGAAGCTCTTTGAAGAAAGCGTCCAAGGCCGGCCGTGGCCTCCGCAAAAGGGCACGGGCCAAGAGGTCCGGCTTCCGCTTACGGACTATGCCGGCCGGACGGTCCTGCTCGAGCTTTCAAATCCTCGGGGAAAGAAATGTCCGGGGCTTCTGTATATGTGGGACAATGCACGGATAACGAACCCGGAGCTTACTTTTCAGGAAAGGTACCGGCCGTCTCCGGAGATATCGGTTTTTATAAACAAGCAGGTCCTGCCGCGAGCGTTTGTAGTACACGATGCAAAAGAGGCATCGGGAGAAAAGCTGCTGAAAAAGCTGTCCAACGCAAGTCGTCGGGACCTTCTCACCACGGTTTACGTTGACCGGCTGCCGCCTGAAGCCGGTCGGGGGCTTAAGAACAGTAAAATACGTCCTTATAAAGACATGGTCCGCTTGCTGGATCGGAGGCCGGGTATCAAGAAGTACCGGGTAGTTTCCGATGGTCCGGGTTTATTATTTATGTCCGATCAGTATTATCCCGGCTGGCGCGCTTTTGTGGAGGGCGAAGAGGTCCCGGTTCTTTTGGCTGATCACAGTTTTCGCGCTGTTGCCGTTCAGGGTGGCGTTAACCTGGTGGAGCTTCGTTTCCAGCCGGTTTCTTTCCGCATCGGTCTTTTCGGAACCTTGTCCGGACTTTTCGCCTGCCTGGCGTTTGGGGGATGCTTTGTCTTCAGGTCCCCTCTCGGCCTTAAAGGGGGCAAAAATTAGTCCTGGAGCTGTTTTCTTATTTTTTCCAGTACAGGCAGGGCGTTTTCTGCAATTTCCTGCATTATTTCTTTTACGCTCATTTCATCGTCTATAAGTCCTGATACTATTCCCGCCATTGCCCCCGGCATGAGTTCGTCTTTGAGCGTTCTTCCCTGCGCGGGTCCGCGGGGGACCACTTGGGTGTCCGTGTCCTTTGCCCTGCATATGGCGTTTTTCCATTCTTCTGAAGCATCGCATTCCTTGGTCACCAGAAAGCGGGTCCCGATCTGTACGCCCTGTGCTCCTAAAGCCATTGCCGCTACCAGGCCGCGGGCGTCTGCAAAACCTCCTGCTGCTACAACCGGCACTTTTACGCGGCCGGCAACCTCGGGAACCAGCACTATAGAAGAAACCCGGTCTTTGCCGACCATGCCGCCGCTTTCGCCTCCCTCGGCCACTATGGCGTCCACGCCGGCTTTCTCCACCTTTTCCGCCTGTGCGGCAGTGCCCACCACGTGAAGCACGGTGATCCCTTCCTGCTTCAGGGTATCAATCACCCGGGCGGGATTACCTGCGGCAGTGGTTACTATCTTGACCTTTTCTTCAAAGATGGCCTCAAGCCGCCGGTCCAGGTCAGGGATATGCAGGGGAAGGTTTACTGAAAAGGGCTTGTCAGTAAGCTCCTTGGTCTTTATGATCTCGTTGCGCCATTTTTCCAGGTCCATGCATTGTCCCAGTGTTCCCAGCCCGCCTGCATTGGATACTGCCGCCGCCAGGGAAGCCCGGGATATCTCCATCATGCCTCCCTGAAGAACGGGCAATTCAATGCCGAGTTTGTAAACGAGTCGGTTTTTCATGGCTTCTCTCCGTTTAATTACCGAAGCAGGATTACAGCCCGGGAATGAGCTTTCCGAGGGCGTTTTGGTAGTGATAGCTGTCAGTTGACGGAATGAAGGCTTTTATGAGGGGCATTTTATCCTGATAGTCGGAACTGTAGTCGATCTTTCCTTTAAGGTCGATTACCGAGCTTCTCAGGGGATTTTTAAGGGATATCTCTCCGGACAGGTCAACGGGAAGATCGTCTCCTTCGAGCTTTATTTTGTTTATATTTACTTTTCCGTTCTCAAGTTCTGCGCTTAACATGCCCTGTTTCATGGTTATGCCGGCGACGTTGTAGGATGCATACTCGAAGTCGGAGAAGGCGGGCTGGTCAATGGTCGCCATTATGTTTCCTTCCCAGTTCTTCGGCTGGTTGAAGTCCTTGAAGTCAAGATTTACCTCGCAGTTGAGAACACCGGTGATTTTCATTCCTTTAAGGTAGGACCCGGCCAGGTCGATTTTTTCCACGGGAACACTCCTGGCTTCCATTTCCAGGAAAAAGGATTTGTCGGTCTGCTCAATGGTTCCCTTTATCTTTCCCTTTCCGATTTCTCCGTGGAACTCGACCGCCATTGTGGGTCGTTTTTCGGACAGTGCCGACAAGACGATGGCGGGTATCTTGGTTGGCGGAACTTCCAGGGACAATCCATTTATTTGTACGGAACCGCTTTTGGTTTGCATTCCTGTCTGGAGAGGCATGATCCTGATCCCGGTTATATCGAGTCCGATGAGGGGGTTCAGGGATATCTCGTTTATTCTGACGTCAAGGTTGTTTTTTCTGGCCTGGTTCTTTATGAGGGGTTTCAAGCTTTGGGCGTCAAAGGTAATAAACACCGATACCACGAGGGCGGCTATAAAGAACGCCACGTATCCGCCGGACTTTAGAATGTATTTTCTTTTCTCTTCCATGTTGGTGATCTCAGCCGCCTGCTTCCTGGTTTTTCTTGGGCCAGTAAACTGCGACCCTTATCCTTACGTTCAAAAGCGACTGTTCGTTGAAGGTCTTCCTTTTCACGTTCATGCGGGTGACCTTAAGAAATGCCTGCGAGTTCTCGATTTTCCGCAGCAGGTCAACCAGGCTCTGGAGAGTCACGTCCTCCAGGTTTATGGTGACTGACTTCTCATTGAAGGGATCGCTTTCGCTTCCGGAGTCGCGGGGATCGATATTCTCCACTGTCAGCCCCAGCTCTTTGCAAGTTTTGCTCATCTCTCCGATAAGGTCGTAGTTCACCGGGGTCCGGCTTATCTTTTTATCAATGATGTCTATCTTGGCACTGGTATGCCTGTACTTGTTGATCTGAGAGAGCAAGACGTCTCTTTGCATCATGAGTTCTGCCGGGTCCCCCTCGACAGTTCCTCCTCCGCCCCCTCTTAGGAGGAAAAAGAGCAGGAAGATGACCAGTATTACCCCGCCGCCCGCAAGCAGTATCTTCTCACTTTTTTTAAGCTGCCTGATCATTGTACCTCTTACGACTTGAACTCGATAGATATGCGGAAGCTCACCTTGTCGCGCTTCTGGTCCATGCCTCCCAGGTTTACCTTGTGGAAAAAGGGGACCTGTTGAAGCTGCTTGGTGATCTCGTTGGCCTGTTCAAAGGTCTCGGTGTCGGCCATCAAAACCAGCTTTTCGCCGTGATAGTCGAGCTTGGTGATGGTGATGGGCGTGGATGCAGGGATGGCCTCGGATATGGCAGCCAGACAATCCAGGGCGGAAGGGTAATTAAGCCCCTTGTACTTGGCCTCTAAAGCCTCCAGGTTGGAAATCTTCTTTTTCATCTCAGCCTCGATGTCTTCCGCGGGGCTGCTGGGAAAGTGCTTTTTAAACTCCGAATGCATCGAGGAGTACACGGCATTAGCGCGCGTTGTCTCAATCTTGCTTTCCGTCACCAGTTTAACTGCGAAAAATATGAGGAGTGCCAGCGCCAGTATGCCGGGCATGAGGATTTTCCTCATCATCGCCTGCCGCTCGGGCTGGTAGGCGAACTCTTCTTTCCTGAAGTTCATCGCGGTTCGAGATGTGGGCGTAACCTTTTCCAGGGCTACCGCCAGGGCGGGGGCCAGCGCAGCATGGGATTTCTCGTCTATGTCGCTCTCCTCGGCGAGGACCTCGTCGGGTATGCGGAAAGGCTCGGTCTCCACTCCTATGTCGCCCTCGATCCTTTCTTGGAGGCCGGGCAGAAAAGCTCCCTCCCCCACCAGGAATATGCGGGCCAGGGAGGGCGGACAAGCGCTGCCTGCGGGGTTGTAACCTTCCAGGAAATGTACGGACCTTTGCAGGGAAGCGGCAAGGTTATCAAGTAGTTTTACCTGATGTTCTTTCACCTGTTGAGGGGAATGCTCGAACTCTTCGGTGTCTTGCGGTTTTTGTTTCAGCTCTCCGTGTTCGTTCTCCTCTTCGCTTTCGCGTTGTTCCTGCCGGGGAGGCGGCGGATAGAGTCCCATGTTGAGCGAGCCTGCGTAGATGGTCATATCTCCTTCCACCGCTGCCATCTGGCAGATGTAGTCGCTTACCTGTACGAAAAGCACGCGGTGTTCTTTGAGCTCGGTGGTGGAGAACCGGAACCTGGCGAGTTGATGATAGGCCAGTGCGGTGGGGGTCACCATCATGGGGTCGATGTCAAGAGGCTTTAGTCGTTCGAGGAGTACTGACAATTGGTTTCTTTGAGCTGCAGCGGAGAAGACCCTGGTCTCGCCGTTTTGTTCGTGGAGAGGATAGAAATCGAAGACGAGGCTGTCCACTTCGAACGGCAAAGACCCTTCCGCTTCGAAAGGCAGAGTCCTTGCAATCCGGGCCGACTGGTTAAAAGGGAAACTCAGGACCCGCACGCTTACCAGGTCCTGGGGAAGCCCTGCAATTACCCCTGCTGACTGCTTGACGTGCCTGCCCAGATTTCGGGCCACTTCATATGACCAACTTGATATCCGGTCTTCCAGAGAAGGGTCTTCGTCAATATCCCGCAGCAACCGATTGTGGTCCGCTGGTGACGGGGGCAATGAATTGAACACATGAATGCGGAGCTTCTTGTATGCCGCGGACACGGCCACGAATTTCCAGTGTTTCCCGGAGAAATCCAGTCCTATAACCGCTTTTGCCATTCCCCGCTATATCCTTTTTTCCGTCAAACTCATATGCTAATTTGCTTTCATATGTTTGTCAAGACTAAAGCGCCCGGAGTTCCCTTTATTTCGAAGAAGGCGAATATGAGGCTTTTCCAGAGAGAAGACAAGCCCTGATTAATAAACGCCATGCCCTCTTAGATTAAACTTGATTTTTATTTTTTGAACCGGTATTATAATATTCAAATTCAGAGATGTTGAAGGCTTTTTCGCGAAGTTCTGATACAGCTTATGTTAAAAGCCGGGCGGTGGTGGAAGAAAAGCACAACTCCAGAAAAAGGTGTTTCCCTGACCGTCACTCCCGAGGTATTAGAGCAGGCAAGAGATGCCGGGGCATATTGTTATAACCAGAGGTCGGGTAGAGGCTCATTATGGACCGGATTGACCGCAACAGCAGGGGGGGAGTCATGAACGAGGAAGATTCTGAAGTCAACAGTAACCGGAACGAAGCTTCCAGGACCGTGCGTCAGAAGGACCCCAGCCTATTCCTCCAGGATTACCTGATTTCATCCGAGACCCCTGAGGAGGTCCTTTTCAAGATAAACGAGATACTTTTCCGGGAGAAGTCCGAAAGCACGCGCAAATACGACCGCGCTCCCCTATCCCTTCCGGTGGTTTTTGAGTACAGTGGCTCGAGGTACAGGTGCTCCTCTTACACGCTTAGCCAGATGGGCATGTTCGTAAAGTGCGCTGATCCCCCGCCCCCGAAGTCCAGCATCAAGATGGAGATCGGGTTTCCTGACGGTGACGGCGATCTTTGGCTTTGGGGCGAAGTGGTTTATTCCAAGAGCCTGGAGGAAGCCAAAGAGGACGCTTCCCTTTCCGGCATGTCGGTGGTGTTTTCCAATGTGTCTCAGAAGGACCGCCGTCGCATCCAGCGGCTTGTCAAGGCCTGGCTGCGCAAGTCGGGCAAGGTAGGTCTCAAGTAATGTTGTCCACCAAGCGGCGCGGAGACAAGGCTGAAAGCCTGGCCTGCGATTACCTTAAGAAACAGAAGATAAAGATACTGAAGAGGAACTTCCGCGGCCGACAGGGCGAGCTTGATATCGTGGGCCGTCAGGATGATTGCATTTGTGTGGTCGAGGTCCGCTCGCGCGGGCCGGGTTCCCCCTACGTGCCGGAAGAGTCGCTGCGGGCAGACAAGCTTTCCCGCCTCGGCAAGACCGCGGGGTACCTTGTATCCAAGTACTCTCTTAACGGACTTCCGGTCCGGATGGACCTTCTGGTAATTGACTGGAACAACGGGGACCCGGAGATACGTTTTTATCCGGGCACTATCAGGGAGACCTTTTCGCGGTAGCTCCAGGTGAGGGCTCGGCTTCTTCCGGTCCTTCGGCAGAATCCTTTTTAAAGCTTTTCCGTTTAATTTTCTCTATTCGGCTTTTATCCGCCTTGAGCCGTTTTTGCAATTGCAGGTAGCGCCTTTCGCCTCCGGAGAGCTCTATCGCTTTTTGCCGGTGCTTATCAGCTTTTGCCGTCTCCAGGTTGTAATAATACGCCCACGCCAGGTTGATACGCGCGGTTTCGCTGTCCGGTTTTAAATCCACTGCCTTTTTGAGTTCTTCCAATGCCTGCTTTTGTTTCCTTGATTTAAGGTAAACCGTGCCCAGGTTCAGCCTGGACTCGAAGTAGTCCGGCTTGAGCTCCAGCGCCTTCTTGTAATGCTTTATGGCCTCGTCACGCATCTTGAGCCGGGTGTAGGAGTAAGCAAGCTGGTGGTGGACGCGCGGGTCTTCAGGGTTCTCTTTCACCCGCTGCGAAAAATACTCCGCGGCAGCCTCATACTCTCCACCTTCAAGCAACTCCATGCCTTCCTGGTAAGGATCGCAACCTGCGGCGCCAATCACCAGGAATACTCCCAAGCAAAAAATGAAAACCGCTTTCATAGCCTTTCCTCCGCTATTAGACATCTCTTCTATTTATATCCCGGTTCTCCGACAAATCAAAAAACCTGGGTTTTAGACCAGCTCAGTTCACCGCGGGTTCCTTTATTTTCGAGCTTAAAAGCGATGCCGAAACCTTGTCCGGAAACAGGGACGCCCGAGGATGGCGATGGAGAATGGAAGCGGGAAGATGCGGCGTTACAGGACCCTCCACGCACCCTTTGACAGCGGGGGAATTTCTCTTGTCCGGGCAGGTACAGATGATGTTCCGGGACTGCATGACCTGAAACACCGACATTGATATCGCCCGGGAAGAGACCTCTTTCAGCGAAGAAAGCCTGCCTTCTCCCACCTGTTGATTACGGCATCTTTCATCAAGGTCCGTCACCAGGTAGGGAGAGCTTGTTTCAAAGTCTGCGGGAGGATCGTTAAAGGCAAGGTGCCCGTTTTCGCCGATGCCCACGAAAGCGGCATCAATCTCCCGGTTCTCTATCAAGCCTCCCAGCCGTTCGCCTTCCCTGTTTATGTAATGGAAAGACCGCAGGGGGACCCGGTCCACGAACCTTTCTTTCAGAAACCTCCGAAAGCACGCGGGATGCTCCATGGACAGGGCCGTGTACTCGTCCAGATAGAATCCGGTAACCTTTTCCCAGTCAATGCCGCGTGACTCGACCAGGCAGTCGAGCACGCCGATCTGTGAAGTGCCGGCAGCCAGAATTATGATTGCTTCCCTTTTGTCTGAAAGAGCCGGCCGGATATGGCCGGAGCCGTGCAAGACCGCCCGCCTGCCGGTCTCTTCTGCCGTGTCGCAAATCGTGTACTGCATTTTAGAAAGGCCCCGATTGTCTCCGGTGCTTGCGGATATTGCAAGGCCATACCGGACGTACGGAGCCATAAATTTCAGATTACAATGAAATTCCATTTAACGGCGCTATACCTTTTCGCCGGAGGCCCGGATTTTATCCATGTCCAGATCGACTCCCAGTCCCGGCCCCTGGGGAACGGTTATATATCCATCCGCGTCCACTTGCAGGGGCTCTTTGAGCATGAAGTCGCGGGCCTCGGGAACCCATGCGGGCGACTCGTAAGGGAACTCGCAGTAGGGGCAGTTGTAGACGGAAGCCATAACCTGGAGGTTTGCCGCCAGTCCCAGGCCGTTGGTCCAGGTATGGGGGCTGAACTCGAGTCCAAAGGCTTCGGCCATTCCCGCGACCTTGCGGGCGTTCCATAGCCCGGTGGATATGGTGGCGTCCGGCTGGAGTATATCAAGGCAGCCGTTTTCAATAAGGTCCCGGAACTCGTGCAGGTCCACGTTGAACTCCCCTCCGGCCACCGGCACAGTGGTCGAGTCGCGCAAAGCAGCGTAACCCTGGTAATCGTGCTTATAAAGCGGCTCCTCCACCCAGCGGACGTCCAGGTCTTCCAGGACGCGGCAGGTCTCAATGGCCCGCTTTACCGTCCAGACAGGGTATGGCGCGAACCCGTGGATGGGCCAGCCCTGGTTGGCGTCGACCATGATGTCCATGTCGTCACCCACGGCGTCCCGAACCGTTTCCACGAGCTCGATGTCGTCAGCCATCTTCTCCGACTTCAGCCGGAGCTTCACCGCCTTGAAGCCGGATTCCTTGAGGGAGAGGACCTCGTCCTTGCGCTGCTCGGGAGGATGGCGCTCACCCGTGCTTGCGTAGGCCATGACACGGTCGCGGACTCCTCCCCACAGCTTGTATATGGGAAGGCCGGCAGCCTTGCCGATGATGTCCCACAACGCGATCTCCGCGAAGAAGCCCCGGTAGCCGAGGAAGTTGGCGCTGCGCAAAAGCCGGATGAAATCCTCCACCTGGAACGGGTCCCGGTTCATGATAAAAGGACGGAGCAGGGAGACAAGCCCCTTGGCTTCATCCAGGAAACCCACGCCCGCGCTCACGCCCGCGATGCCTTCATCAGTCTTCATGATCAGCACAAGGCAGGTGTTGTGAGTCTGCGGGTAGCCCGGTATCCAGGTGGGATAGAATGTCTCCGGAAGATCGTGCCGGCAAAGCCAGGCATCCAACTCGACTATCTTCATATCGGCCTCCTCTTTCAAACTACACGGATAAAATAATTTAAATATATCATATCCTAACAACCTTGCTTTTATCAATTCCAGGCAAGCCGGGCATAATACATACCATCAGGCACAGCAACCATACGTTCGAGAACTTTCACGAGCTGTTGTCGAGCTTTAACATCGAGATGCCGGCTGACGTGCGCCCGCCCTGCTTCACGGTTCGTGCCCTGGTCGAATAAAAAGTCCCTTCAAACAAGGCTGGAAGCGGCCGGGATTAAGTAGTTCCCGTTGCAAAACTCCGTTTTTGGAGTCCGCCTGTGCGTTCCGCCTGCCGTGTCCGGCACAGGCAGGCGGAACGCACAGGCAGGTACGCAGACAGGAAAGCTTGCTTTCGCACTCATAAGTTCCGGCTTGCCGGAACTTA
>CAYQTK010000009.1:0-42248 GCA_964420375.1 uncultured bacterium | reverse complement strand
ACAGGCAGGCGTGTCCGGCACAGGCAGGCGGAACGCACAGGCAGGCGCACTCCTAAAACAAAGTTTCGAAACAGGCACTATTTATTGTCTGCAAAACTGATGTAATACGTGCGAGCGGCTTTAGCCGCGATATGTGGCTTCCGTGAGGTCACGGTTATAGAGTTAGTTTGGTTCATCCGGTTTATTGGTACCTTTACAAAAACAAGCGCTTACCGCTTTGTTGGCTGCCGGCGGGCAAAGAGGAAGGGCCGGAACCGGTTCGAGCCTCTCCGCTGCAAACGCCACCGCTCTCGGCCTCGGACCGCACGCCTTAATTTGCCCTGTCCCGCGGAGCGGCGACGGAACGGCACCATAAGGTAACACCGTCTTTATTTCAACCCCCGCGGCAGCCCCCGATGCGATAAACTTAAAACCCAAAGCCGGACAGGAACTCAACCTTTCCATCAGTGCACCAGCTCACCTGCTGTTAAACCGGAAGATACTGATTTTTCCTTGTTTCGGCAAATGTTTTCTACGACTTTTTCTTCGTTTTGTCCGGGCGGTCTTGCTGCAGTTTTTCTCCCCGGCAGACCTCGATGATTACCAGGGCTGTCTCCGGGTTGGCTTCCAGTGTATATCCTTCCTTGGCGGGGGGGTCCAGGCTGACTCCGGGTACAAGCTCGGTTGCTCCTGCCGGACCGGTGAGCACGCCTTTGCCGGATATTACGCTCCAGTGCTTTTCCAACTCCCTGCCCGGGTGCTCGATGCGCCAGCCCGGGTCTATCTCCAGCTTCTTAACCTGGAAGGAATCCTTCCTGGTCATGAGCTCTGATGCTCCCCATTCGCATTTGCGGCGGACCTCGGCAAAAGGCGGCTCGATCTCTCCGGAGAGCAGCTTTTCATATAGAGCCTCATAGGAATCAACCATGTTGGGTATGGCCCGGCTGTGCTCCGGGTTTGGCAGTGAGACCTCGGCCACGTAGTTGAGGCCGGGAAGCTGTCTTTTTTCGCCGGCGTCCATGGCAACAAACGGATATGACTTGAATTTGTGAAGGATGGCCTGAATCTGTTTGTCGCGGGCGGCCCCATGAAGGGTGGTGAGAACGGGAACGCGCAACAGCGCAAGGCAGGTCAGGGCCTTGACGTGGAGATGGTTATGCACAATGTCGAAATCACCTGCACGGGCCCGTTCCTGGCATTCGCTGATGTGGAGTTTCTCCCACCATTGCGGGTCCGGCCAGGGGTCATCCTCCCATTCCACCAGCGGCTCGGGACATACCCAGACCAGTTCCGAGCGGGTAAGCGAGTTGCCGGTGGCGAACAAGGTCACCTGGTGGCCCCTCTCCACCAGACCTTCGGTGAGGTCGGAGATCATCTGCTCCTCGGGCCCGTAAGGCCGCGGCGGTATCCTCCGGTTTATGGGCGCAAGTATGGCTACTCTCATATCAACACCTCCAGCCTGCGATACAATATAACCGGGCGGGCGAGTTAATGCAATCTTTTTTACATCGTCCTCTTCATGGCCTGCACAAAGGGTTGGAGGTGTTTTATCAAGTCGCGGAAGGTCTGCGGCTTCAAGGACTGGCCTCCATCCGACCAGGCCTCTTCCGGCCGGGGGTGGACCTCGACCATGATGCCGTCCGCACCCGCGGCAACCGCAGCCCTGCTCATGGGCTCGACCAGGTCCCAGTGACCGGTGGCGTGGCTGGGGTCCACGATGACCGGCAGGTGGGTCTCGCGCTGGAGCACGGGCACCGCGGACAGGTCGAGGGTGTTACGCGTGGCCTTTTCGAACGTCCTGATGCCGCGCTCGCAGAGGACCACGTTAGGGTTCCCTTCGCTCATGATGTATTCCGCGCTCATCAGGAACTCCTCGACAGTGGTCATCATGCCGCGTTTTAAGAGCACCGGCTTTTGCGTCTTGCCCACTTCTTTCAACAAGGAGAAGTTCTGCACGTTGCGGGCGCCTATCTGGAGCATGTCGGCATACTTGGCTACTATCAGCACGTCGCGGGGGTTCATGACCTCGGTGACCACCGGCAGGCCGGTCTTTTCGCGGGCCCCCGCCAGTATCTTGAGCCCTTCTTCTTCCATGCCCTGGAAGCTGTAAGGCGATGTCCGGGGTTTGTACGCCCCTCCGCGAAGCATGTGGGCCCCGTGCTTTTTGACTAACCTGGCGGTCTCCATTACCTGGTCTTCGCTCTCCACCGAGCACGGACCCGCAATGACCACGAACTTCTTGCCGCCCACTGTGAGCTGCGTCTTGGGCTTGTTGACCTTGATCTTGATGGAGCTCTTGCCCGGCTTGGTGATGCGGCTGGCCAGCTTGTAGGGCCTCAGGATGGGCATTACAGTGTCAACGCCCGGCATGGTCTCCAGCGCCTGGAGACGCGTCTTGCCCCGCTCGTCACCGATGCAGGCCACCACCTTGCGCTCCACACCGTGAAGCACGTGAGGGGCGTACCCGATCTCCTTGATCCGCTCGACCACCTTCTCCAACTCGTCCTTGGTCGTACTGGTCTTCATTACCACGATCATGTCGGCCTTCCTCCATATCGAACCGTTTCGCCCGGACAGCTTGATATCCAGGATTTTTATGATCTCCGAACCGGCGAGTTCGCCGGGTATCAAAAAGCTTTCGCGGTTGATCTCTACTTCCATCATTTTCGCGCCTCCATTAAAAAAGCCGGCTTAATCCTGCCGGCTTACCTAACAAAAAGACCATGGGAACTGTCTTTGTTGCCATGGCCCGCGTTATTTCAGGGCCGCCGGCGATTATGTTTTTATGTCCGCCGGCTGCGCCTTATGTAGAGATCAGAACACACGTCTGCCAGCGGACGCCCTAAAGGTAAATCGGGTACGCCATCGCCAGCATAAATATCGATGTCCAGGGTCTATGCGCTTTTGTAACATCTTGAGGGTATCATATACTTATTGAATCGGATTGTCAAGATATTTTTTAATAGCAGGAGAACAGCCCATGAAGAACAGATATTTCCGTGCCTTGGTTTTTACAGGGTTTGTGCTTTTTGCCGCGGTTTACGCGCGCGGTCTTTCCGGCAAGGATGTGTCGGAAAAGGAGGGCTCGAGTGTGAACAAAGCCCGGTCAGTAAAGCACGAGGTCCAGGAGCCGGCGACTCCCGCGGGCAGAGAAGCTGTCAAGGAGAAGATGAAGTCCATGAAAGAAAAAGCCGACAAAGTGGTTGAAAAGACCGGCTCGGGGGGACAAGCTTCACAGGCTTTCCAGCAAGGGGCACTGGAGATCACCTGTGCCATGCGGCCGCACTTCGGGCCGGCCAATGCCTGGCTTTTCAACGAACGCGACAAAAAGATCGAGGCGCTGGCCAAGAAGCTGGGCATATCCATGGAAAGGGCTGAAGAACTCTTTGACCCGCACCAATACGATGCTCTCTGCAGGGACATGAACGCCATTATCGAGACCGCGGTGTCCCGGGGATACGAAGTTGAAACCGCTCCCGTAAACCGCAGGGACCTGTTGTGGAGTCCCGCGCCCGGCTTTGCTTTAGGCATCGAGGACCCCCTAAAAACGATTGAATGGAGACACCCCTACTCCAAAGGGCCCAAGCAGAAAAAGCATCCGCGGCTGACAGTGTTTGTTTTTCCTCCCCGCGAAGGAAATGCCTTAAGACACTTCTTCACCAGGCATCAGCCCGGCGAGCCTTTCTTTTATACCGGCAACCTTATGGCCTATACCCTTCAGACGCCCCAGTCCCATGACGTTGCGCCCGACAAGGTCCGAGCCCCCCTTCTCGAAGCCGTAAAAAAACAAAACCTTTTCTTCGTGCCTCCGGACAAGGCCCTTTCGGTTTTGCAAAGCAGCGAAAAGATGCCCATAGACTCCGCGAACGTGCGTAACGGCATAATCACGGTTAAGGGCTGCGGACCCCCGCCGCTGCACGTTTCCGAAGAGCTCAAAGGATGTGCGGTGTTGTGGATACGAATAAAAGGAAGCGCGGAAGAGCTCTCTCTCATGTTTGTGCGCTGAAAAGGATGAAAGATGGATTACAAAGCATGGCCATTAGACGCGAGGGGGGGGCCGGGGCAATAGTGATAAAAGACCGATAAAACAAAAGCGGCCCGAAAGCCGCTTTTATCTTAGTTAGGATTTTATCCTGCTTTTAGCAGGAGCTTTTGCATTTACAAAGGCCTTTCTTTGTCTTCTTTACCTTTTTCATTTTCCGCCCTCCTTATTTGTTTTTTCAGCTTTCTTTGTTATATATATTTATAGCAGCTTTTGCTGAGATTGTCAAGTAAAAACCGATATTTAGCACACATTGATTATTCGTGACACCCGGCATAAAAAACCCGAGTTCGTGTCACTTATAAAAACTGTTTTGTGAAACAAGCGGCATATAGTATAATGAATCATGAAAAGGTAAACCCCGGCAGATATAAAGGAGGCGGATGCTCGATTTCGAGGACTGATACGTTGTCAGCTTAATTGATGAAAGGACACGATAATGGGCACGATGGAAGACGGTTGGGAGAACTTGAAGAAGCTTCGGTATCCTATTTTAGTGACGGGCGTGATTCTTATGGCGGTGGGGTTCTGGTTTCGGCTGAGCGGGGAAGTGATTTATAAAAAGAACATGATGGTCGAGAACCATGGAGGGGAGGCGAGTTTTATTTTCGGCCCGGTCGATCTCGATCCCGGCGAGTATTGCGTGTTCCTCCAGATATCGGCCGGCGGCAGCGGCTCCGGGGACGAGTTGGCTGACATGTGGAGTGCCTCCCTGACTTCACCCCAGGTGCCGGGATGGGAGAAAACCCGGCGGCTCGAACATGGAAGGAAAACCCCCGCCCCCCGCCAGGACTTCCACTTCCAGGCGGATAAAAAAGGCAGCTACGAGTTCAAGTTCGATCTGGCAGTCCGAGAGGATCTGCTGAGCGCGTTCGTGGAGGTCAGCAAGGTGGCCCTGAATTACCGGCTCTTTTTTGCGCCAGGCATGGCCCTTTTGATCGCGGGCGGAGGGATAAGTATAATAGAGGACAGGATAAGGCGCGCCAAGCTCTCGAAGCCGGACAACATCGGCCCGGACGGTAAATCTTATTAGTTGTTTTCGCAGGCGGCATCACGAAAAAATTGGGGGGGCCTCCAAAGAATCTGTGGGTGGTCGCGATGCAATAGAGGGAAATTAGTGCTGTAATATCAAAAACTTGGTTCAGACGCAAATGTGCGAGCCACTTCAGTCGCGACTTCCGCTGCTCGCACGAAGAATATCTGTCTTGTAAGCGACGAGAAACGCTTGGCAGAGCACTGGCAGAATCTTTTGATTTTTGCAAGCGCCGGCAAGGACGTGCTTCTTTAACCTTCGAAAAACTGAAGTCGCGACATCAAACGTTTTAATTCAGATTTAAAAGAAACGATAAATACCCCGCGCCTTTTGTTTCAGGAAAAAGATTTATATTGAATCGGCTTCCCGCACGCATCCGTGGACTACGGACTACCTTATGCGCTACCCTGATGATAGAAGCTTTCCGACATAAATCATCGCACAAACGTTCGACTACTCCTGCCGCTTCGCCCCTTTCCAGCCCTGATATAAAGTAAAAAGAGGAATAACTATGGCTCCGCCGCCGATGACCCAGAACATGGTGGCACCGAACCATAATCCCAGGAATGAATCGATCCGGGCGTCTTCCGGGTTTTCCGGGTCGTAAAGCACGTCTACTTTGTCGCCTTCCTCGTACTTTGCAAGACCGTCCTGGGAAGGTCCCTGGAAGCGGACCTCTCTGCCCTCCCCTGTCTCGAAAACCACTACCGCGTAAAGGATGCTGTCCCGCTCTGAGGTGCTGACCTCGGGCTCCCACTTCTCAAAGCCGGTGACTTCCCCCGACGTGGACGCGGCAACGGAAACAAAAGACCGCGTTTTAGCATAGTCCCGAAAGCCCAGCACCACCAAAACTATACCGATCAAACAAAACAAAGCAGTCAACGCCCCCACTATCTTCATCTCTTTGCGATGCTTCTCCTGCATGACCTCCTCCATCTCCCGGCTTTATGCCTGAACATAATCACCTTAGCACGTCTGACAGGAAAGGACAATACCAACTTGGAGAATATTCAATCATCGAGCACTGGTCTGAGTTTACGAGTTATGTTTTAAGATTTCAAGATTATTTTTGTTTGTCGGTAAGTTACAAATGGAGGGATGTTTACCGACCGAGGACTGGGGCGATTTCCAGGGCGTTGGCGGGTTTTCTTTGGCGGGGGTATACGGCTTAAGGTGAGGTTATCTTTTCGGCGGGCCCTGGTTCCTTTAGGGTAGATCACTGCCACTTCTTTTATGACGGTGAGTTCTTGGGCCAATTGGGGGAAGAGACTCACGTCCGGGATATTGCCCGGGTAAGTCGCGACTAAAAGTCGCTCGCACAAGAACTGTTTTTTGTAAGTGACAAAAACGATTGTAAACAAACACTAGTGCCTCGTCAAAAGATTTTTGGGGAATAGAAAATAATCGTGCGAGCGACGGAAGTCGCGACTAAAAGTCGCTCGCACGAAGAATATCTGTCTTGTAAGCGACGAGAAACGCTTGACAGAGTACCAGCAGAAGCGTTTGATTTTTGCAGGCGCCGGCAAGGACGTGGGCCTTTAACCAAGGCTGTCATTCCTCTCGGAGGAGATGAGCTACACTCATCGTGGAGGGCTTGCATGACTTTTATTCACCCACATATTCTGGTAAGGCGTCGATAATTTTAAGTAGTTGGAGACCGGTTATGAAAAGCGGATAAATGTTCCCTCTTGTTAAGGGTATCAAGACTTGTTTGGCTCCGGCTATGCGGGGTCAGGAGTCCGTTGTCTTCCGGTTTTCTTCTAGGCGGAGGCTGATCTTATCCGCGGCCTGTCGGGCGCGATTGCCCATGTTGCCTTCCTGTTCCTGTAATGGTTCGATGGCCTGGAGAGACTTCTCTGTTCCTATCCTGCCCAGGCAATCAACAAGCGCCTGCAACAGAATGGGCTCGTCTTCGTCCTCGAATACGTTGCGCAGTCGTTTGAAGAGGCCTTTTTTGGCGCCCGCCGTCTGCGATCTTAAAAGCTCAATCAAGGAGTCTTCGATCTCGTCGAAGCGAGGCAGGTCGGTAAGGTTAGCCAACGCACGGATCAGAGGGGCCATTTTCTTGGCCTCTTCTTTTGCCTGCTCTTTGTCCTTGGGCAACTGGCCCCGGAGACGTTTTAAAATCTCTTCTACCGCGGAGTCGGAAAGCGGCTGCAGGACGGTGAGGCTCGAAGCCGCCCTTCCCTGTACCTTCCTGTCCTTGTCGTCCAGAGCGTTAAACACCGCTCTTTCCGCGGCCCTGCCTTCCAGTCGCAACACCGTGGAAAGGGCTTCTTCACGGAGACGAGGCCGGGAATGGGTCAAAAACATTCTGGCCCGCTTCTTGTCCTCGTCTGCCTGCCCGATGCGGCTCAAGATGAGAACGGCGTTCCTTTGCAGGTACCACGGCTGGGCCGAGTCGTCGAGTACACTCCGCACCCATTGCAGGGACTTCTCTTTCATCCTGACCAATGATTCAACAGCGGTCTTGCGCACCCCCCGGTCTTCGGAACGAAGCAGCACTTCTCCCATGACGGACACGCCGGTAGGGCCCAGGTAGGACACTATCTCATCCAGAACAGGACGGTTATCTTTGTCCGCTTCCATGTACGCCGCTGCCAGCTCCCTTACCATCTCGCTGAAGATATAGATTAAAGGCATAGCGGGAAGGCCTTCGCCGCCCTGGAAGAGCCGGGACGAGCCCGCTGCCTTGTTTACTCCCTTGACAATAGTTAGAAGCTCCTGCCAGAAACCCCGTTCGATGAAAACCGGCGATACCCTTTTAAAACATTCCAGGAGCACGTAAGCCTCGTCTGCATCCGTGGTGGAAGTTATGGACCCCGCATAATCGTCCGCGGCAGCCTTTACCGATTCGGCCAGTTTCAACGTGTTGACCCGGGCGCGGACCTCGGCCGGCAGCTCTTCCATGGCAAGTATATTGTTGAAATAAAGCTCTTCCAAAAACGTTCCGGCACCCTTGATCTCCTCCATGACCACCCTGCGGGAGATATTCTTCAAAATTCGCTTGACGCTTTTTATGCGGACGGTAAGAACCTGGGAGTCGGGGTGCTCTTCGAGCTTTTCCTGGAGTCTTTTCATCTCTTCGAGTACGTAGCTTGCGGTGGGAAGGATGATCTTGGCGGGAAAGGTCTCTATTATAAGTGCTTCCAGCTCTTTGAGGTCAAGAGTCTTCACGTGGCGGGAGATAATATAAGTGTTTATAAGGATGTCCTTTAAAAACTCGGGATGCAGGACCGGCCGGATGATGTCCATGACCGTCTGGTACTTCATGTTCCGAAGTTCCTGTTCGCTCTTCTCCTTGAACATGGGAAGTACTTTCAGGTCCTTGGCAAGCCGCTGGATGGCCATCTCGACCCGCCACGGAAACTTTTCCTCCAGGACCAGCATGTCGTCCATGAAGACCGTGGATATCTCGGTAATGCCGTTTTCAACCAGGGCATTGGTCAAAAGGTCCCCTACCCCTCCTTCGGAGCCCTGGTCCACCTGGGGATCGCTCATGATATCTATAAAGGTGCTGAAGTGCTCCTGCGTAATCTCCTTTTTCAAGGCGAAGCTGACCAGACCCTTGCGGTTGAAGTACTCCCGCAGACGCGGCACGAACATCTCCGCCATGCCCGCTCCCACCACGGTCCTGATGCTCACCGGCTCGTCCAGGATGCCGGTAATCAGGATATCGGTCTTCTCCCGCGTTTCCTGGTTGGTGATCATCAGCTCCGACCGCTCTTCCAGGGCTTTCTGGAGTTCGTCGTAAAGACCGTGCTTGGCCCCCTTGCTCTCCGGGTGGTCAGAAGAGTAGTAGCCGGAACGCTGCATGGCCTTGGTCAAGTCCATGATAAAATCACCTGCCGGCTGAACCCGGGCGCGTTCTTCCGAGGTCAGTTGTTTCTTCTCCGGTGGAGGAGCGGCTTCATAGACCGGCTTTTCTTCTTCCTCCTCCTCAGCCTCCGACTGGTTGATGATGTCCCGGATCCACTCCAGCTCGATGGCGGAGCCGGTAGTAGCGGGCTTTTTCTTCACTTTTGCTGCCTTGGCCCGATGGGGACGGGGAGTAACCGGTTTTTTCGCGCCCGTTTTCTTCTCTGCCTCAGTATCTTTGCCTTGCTTTTTCTCTTCTATAGCCTCTTCCAAAGGTTCGGGCTCCTCGGAATTCTGAGCCGGAGGCGGGCTTTCTTTTACAGTTTTTGTGGGCGTTAAAACAACCCTGTTAACTTGCCGCTCTTCTTCAATCGTCGGTTCGTCGAGTTCGTAAGCAGGTTCTGCAGGAACGGGGACTGCCTCTTCTTGTTCCTCTTGCCGGGAAGCTGCGCGGCTTGTAGGGGCCTTGCCGGGCGCGGCATTCGAAGTGGAAGAGGACAGCGCAGAGTCGCTTTGAACCGGCGTTTTTGGAGGCGGAGTTGTAACAGCTACATCCTTTCGAGGCTCCTGCTTTTGTTTATTGTGGTCAGGCGTCTTTTTCTTTCGCCCGGCTGCGGGCGGAGGTTCCGGCGGGGGAGGCGGCTCTGCCTTTGTCTTGTTTTGTGTTTCCGCGGGTTCGTGTTCTCTTCCGTTCCCTTCTTTGTCGCCGGCTTCGGCAAGAAGAGCCTGGTGATATGATTCTATCTTGACGAGTTCCTGTTCAAGCCCGACAGCTTCCCTTTTGGACTCTTCAGTAAAAGCCACTATAATGCCCGGTTTCTTGCCACTCTTTTTAGCTGCTTCGCCGCCCACGGATTTTTCTACAACAGCCTGAAAGCTGAAGCACCGGTCAAGGCGGGGTACGTTGATCTGGAGGGAGACTAACCGGCCTTTCTCCGGCGGATCGGCCATGGGCACTGCCAGCTTGCCCTTGCGGATAAAGCTGTAGTCCTTTAAAAACCTGGCTTCATTCGGGTAATTCAGCTTGATGGTTTTATCTGGCTTATCCATAGAAAGCATCCGCGCCCGCAGAATCGTACCAGGAGCTTTTCTTAAGCCGTCAGTTCAAGCCCTCTACATGTAGAGTATATCCTGTATTGCATCGGAAGGCAAACCGTATCCAAGGTCCTACTCGGTGCAGGGAAAGCAAGCAAAGACCACGTCACCTTGGCCGATATTACATAGTGCTTGTTGCGAATTTCGTCGCTTACAAGACCGATCTTCCTCGTGCGAGCGACTTCAGTCGCGATTTCCGGTGATACGTGCGAGCGACTTTAGTCGCGATTTCCAGTGATACGTGCGAGCGACTTCAGTCGCGATTTCCAGTGATACGTGCGAGCGACTTTAGTCGCGATTTCCAGTGATACGTGCGAGCGATTTTAGTCGCGATTTCCAGTGATACGTGCGAGCGACTTTAGTCGCGACATAAATTCGCTCCAGCGCTTCCTCCGGTGCCATTATTTCTGCATAAATCAATAAGTTGCCCTCTCCTCCATGCCGGCATTAATACCATAGCCGCTAAGCATGAGAGGGTCAAGCTCCCCGCCGGCAGCCGACAAAGCGGTAACCGCCTGTTTTTATTCAGGTACCAACAAACCGGATGAACCAATTAAACCTCTGTTTCGCAACGGACACTACATAAAGAAGGTATCTTCAGCCTTTGCAAACCTCTTTTTCATGAAGCCTTGCGATGGCGATGCCGTGTTCGCCTGCGCAGGCATAGAGCAGGTAGATTTTTCCTTTCTCTTCGAATATGGCGGGGTCGCGGAGCTGGTTTTCAGGCCGGGTGACCTCGCCTCTTTGCGAAGGGGCTACCGGAAGGCCGGCGCCTTCCCAGCTCTTCCGGGGACGCATTACCTCGCGCTCTCCGGTAGCCTTCCAGTCATTCCATTCGGAGGAGCTTAAATCCACTGTTGAACAAAGGATGCGTTCGGGCGCGTCCCCCACCCGGGACCGGAACACGTAAAGGGTTGAGCCGCAAAGCAAAAGCCCGCAGTGGCGCATGTTAACCCCGAAGACCAAGCCGGGCCTGATCTCAAAGCCCTCGAGACCGTCTCGTGACCGGCAGAACAGGCCGGGCATGGACAGGCCGTAGTACATTCCCCGAAAAGGGAAGACGCGCAGATAGGGGCTGGTGAGGAGTTCGGGCCTGGCCCGGAAGTTGATGCCGTCATCCGACAACGCCACCCTGCTCATCTGGTTCGAGTCAGCCAACATGCCGTGATAGTACATCCGGATTTGTTTTCGGTCATGGTCCACGATCACGTCCGGACTGGCAATGTGCGGTCTTGTCTCCTTGGAGCCGCCCTTGCCTTCCGCTTCCCTGTCTGAAGCCGCCAGCCTCGCAGCCAAGCCGACCCTGATTATAGCCCATGCCACTTTTGGAGGATACTTATCGAGTACGCTTGCAGCAGCATCGAACATGCTGCCCGGCCCGGCAGGTTCGGTTGGAAAGCCCGATTCTTCAAGTTGCAGCGTGCCGGGCCCGTAAATCTTCCAGGGACCGGCAAGATCATCGGCATAAGCCATCCGGATGTATTCGCCCTTGTGATGCGCGAAGTAAAGGTAGTATTTTCCTAACGGGTCCTTTATCCAGGAAGGCACGCGGATGAGGGAAGGGCCGTTAATATTCACGTAACCGTACTTGCGGGCCTCGGCCTCGAGGCGCGGGTCCATTCCCGGCTTGATCACGGGATTTTCCGCAAGTCGTTCCGGTCGAAACTCGAGCCTGCACCCGGCGGCAGGCGCTTTAAGCGACGCAGCCAACCCCGGCGCGCCTATGAAAACGTTCATAAAATCGCGGCGACGCATGAGAGCCTCCTTTTGTGTCTTCAAAACTTAACCCGCGGGAGATGCGATTTCAAGCCACGTTTCCCCACAGTGAATTCTGGATGCACCTTGCGTGAAAAAAAGCGGCGCATAGGCTTGCCGAGGAGTAAAGTGGGGCGCCGTTGCATTCAGTGGTTTACTCGCCGGCGCCGCGGGGTTTTCCCGGCGTCGAATTATCTCACGCAAAGGCGAAGGGAATGTTTCAGGCTTTGCGCGAACGCTACCGATCAGGCTGTTTCACGGCCGGGTTCTTCGTTGGTTGCGCACGCCGATCAAATGCGAATAAGGACGAGCGGAGAAAATTGGGGGAACTTCACTGCGGGAACAGTTGACAAACCACGCGAATAAAAGCACCATAATAGCTTAAAAAGGAGGAGAGTCATGCAGGTACTGGTTCTTTATTATTCCAAGGGAGGCAACACCAAAAAGCTTGCCGAAGAGATAGCAGCGGGTGTTGATTCCGTATCCGGTGTTGACACATTGCTCCGGAGCACTGAGGAGGTCACCAAAGAAGAGTTTGTAAACTCCGCGGGAGTTATCGCCGGCTCGCCGGTTTACTTCGGTGTTATGGCTACTGAGCTTAAACGCGTGTTCGACGATTTCATATCCACCCGCCGGAAGATGGAAGGAAAGGTAGGAGCGACCTTTGCAACTTCCGGAGACCCTACCGGGGGCAAGGAAACCACCATGATGTCCATCATCCAATGCCTGCTGATCTACGGCATGATAATCGCCGGGGACCCCATGGACGCCACCGGACACTACGGGACCGCCTGCTCCGGACCGCCGGACGAATCCACCGCAGAGAACGGCCGCAAGCTGGGCAAAAGGGTTGCCGAGCTATGCCTCAAGCTGGTATAATGAGATCCGACAGTTAATCGGCGCATGGGGAACCCCGGCCTTTTATAAACCCCGGCACCTATGGAAGCATCTTAATAATGCGAGCGACAAACACCACCTGAGCTGTGTACAGAGGTTGTCGGTTACTCCGGTGAGGTCTGCCACTATCCTCAAACCTGTGTGGACGACCTGTTGGACTACAAAGCCGGGATCGTAATGGGCATGGGCCATCTTCATGAGGAAAGCGTTTTTGAAGATGTTCCCTGTGGGCCGTCCGGAAAGCAACCTTCCTTTTGTGCCGCTTATTCTTGCGGAAGTTAACCCTTTGAATTTATGGACAATTTTTGAATGCTGTCCTGGTAAAGCAATATTCGAGAGCCGGGCTTTTTCATTTCTTTCCGTGTCGCTTTAATAAAAAATCTTGAATATCAGATACTTACACAAAGAAGCATTTAAGGACGAGTTTGGCATATCGCTTGCTTAACAAGAAAGCTAAGAAGGTAAGAGATGGAAACCAGGAAAAAACAAACAATACTTTCAAAATTAAATGTCCTTTCCCCGGGGGGAGAACAAAGGAGGGGCAGAGTCATGAAACGGTTTGTAAATATTATGTTTATGGCGGTTATTGTGGTGGCTTTAGGTTTTATGTCGGGATGTCTTTCGGTGGAGGACAGCGATGACGATACTTGTTGCAGGTCGGGCGGCGGAAGCTTTCCGGTGGAAGAATGGCACATGTTGGGGCAGGATTTCAACACTTTGTCGGTGGGCGACAACTGCGGCTGCGGCGGTTGTACTGACTGTTCATGGTGCGAAGAGGACCACTCGTGGGACACGTTGATCCTTACCGGCGATTACGACTACAACCTGGTAGACCTCCAGTTCAACTACACGGTGACCAACTGGGGCAACTACACCACCAGCGTGTGGGTCACCCTTTGCGACTACTACGGTTGCGAGGACGTACTTTACATGGACATATATCCCGGCGAGGTCATCAGCGGCCGTGACATAAACCCTGTTCTGGACACCGCGCTTGACGAGTTCTATACCTGCCTGGACCTCTACGGCAGTGCCTGTTACATGGAGTACGACGTGGACGTTTACCTGGGGGAGGAATGCACCTGCTCGAACGTGACCCTGGATTATTTCTACGACGGACTTTACGTTTACTGACGCTTCCGGCACAACAGGTGGGCGCCCCGGACCTTCCCCCCAGGTCCGGGGCGCTGCTTGGTGTTCCAGCATCGGCGGGACCTTCCCAGGTCCCGCTTTTTATTGAAGCGAGGATGATATATTATTTACATGAATGAAGAATGTTCTAGTCATTGCAGCATCCGACCCCAGTGGAGGAGCCGGTATTGAAGCGGATATCAAGGTGTTAACCGCCCATCATGTGAACGCTGTCACCGCCATGACCGCGCTTACCCTTCAGGACTCGGCGATCGTTCACGCTGTTCTAAACATTCATCATGGCGAGTTTTCACGTATCCTGGATATCATCCGAGCGGACCGTAAGCTTGATGGAATCAAAACAGGCGCACTTGCTACAGCGGAGCACGTCAAGGCTGTCATCAAATTTATTGAAGTACTCGATCCCCGGCCCATAGTTGTCATTGACCCGGTACTGGTCTCGACCTCGGGCGCCCGGCTTCTGGATTCTGAAGCTGTCTCCATCTTTCGTGATTCTCTTGTTCCGCTGGCAACGCTTGTAACTCCCAACCTTGCCGAAGCGCAAGCCTTGACCGGCATGGAGATGAAAGACATAGATTCGCTGAAGAAAGCGGCGCGTATGCTGGTGTCTGCAGGCGCTGATGCTTGTCTTATAAAGGGAGGGCACATGAGGGGCGACTCATTCGATCTTCTTTTTTACAAAGGAGAGTTTACCTCTTATACGAACCGGCTTTATGAACGCGAGTTCCACGGCACGGGCTGTGCGCTTGCATCCGCCCTGGTTGCCCGTCTGGTGCAAGGTTTCGGCATCAAGGAGTCGGTCATGCTTTCGCGTTCCTACCTTGCTCTTGCCATGTCAAGGGCGTTTCCCGGCAAGGGCGACTCCTGGCTGTTGGACCTGACGGTTAGACCCCCTTCCGAATAATAGTTCCTTTGCTCATGGTTTGAGTACCAGTTTTCCTATCTTGTTTTTCTTGTACTCGTGCGGTTCCATGCTTAGTGTAACGTACTTTCCGCTCAGCCACTCCTGTGTAGTGTTGTCGTAGAGCGGCGATTGGGGGTTTTCCGAGTTTCCGGTAGTGGCGTTGAAATGAAGATGTCGCGGGTCTGCCATGTCCACGCACATTCTGCTGGAAGGCCCTGCCAGCACGAAGAAGCCGTAATCGGCTCCAATAAAGAGGCTGGTTGAGTTGTTTACTGTCTCTTCGGTCCCGGCAAGCGGATACGAGCCGATCCTGGCCTGCTTGTTCCAGGGCAGATAGCCCAGGAAGTTACGGAGATAGAAGGTCTGCATGTCACCCCACTTCCATGCTGCCGGGTCTTCTCCAAACTGTTTGTCCAGGTAATCAGCGGCTTTCTTGGCCGCCATCAGGGTTATGTCTTGCCTGGTCTCTTTCATGTCCGTGGTCTTGATGTCGAACCAGTGGCTGTCCGGTGAATCAAGTATTTTCCACAGTGCGGGCTTTAGCATTGATGCCATGGACATGTTTCCGGCCAGCGTTTCGCCGAGATCGTCTTCAAAAGTAGAGGTCGCCATGTTTTTCATGATGAGTTTATAGACGCCGGTGCCGATAGAGTCGAGAGTTGCCTTGTATCCTTGTCTTTGCCAGTCGCGGAGCGCTTTCCGGCACGAGTTGACGGCCGGGTTATCGGCATTTTCCAGGTCTTTTATCATAAGCGGCACAAAGTCTTGTGCGGACTTGACCTTGACGTCCATCTGGAAGTTGATCATGTCTTCGGCGGAAAGTCCTTTCTTTCCGGCAAGAAGCTCGGTGATTCTCTCGGCCCGGGAGGGTATGTTGTATCCGCTGGAGAGGTAATAGGGATAGTCCGGCGGTTCGATCTTGTTGTTGGCGGTAACGATGAAGTGCTTTGCCGGGTTCTCGGTATGGGGGAGTTCATGAAATGGTATCCATTCTCCCCATTCCGCTTTTCCGGTTCCGGTGCGGGGGAGCACTCCCTGGTTGTCGGGTCTATGGGGAGCGTGTCCGGAGTAGAGGTATCCTATGTCTCCGTCGGTGGTGGCATAGACGGTGTTCCATGCCACCGGTCCCATTGCCATGTCCTTTACCGCCTTCTTCATGTCAGCGGCGTTTTCGCTCCGGGGTATATTCATGTATCCGGCGAAGAACCTGGGGAAGTCCACTGCAATGAGATGTATGGCAAGGACCTTATTGTCGAGTACGGGCACATGATAGCCGGTCATGTCTTCTTCGATCAATGCTCCGTGCACCGAGCGCCTGTAGGTATAGGTGTAATCGGGATACCCTTTGACGGGTATGGTTTCGGTGATCTTTTGAAGGTCCCGCCACTGTCCTTTGTACCTGTACTGGCCCGGGTCTGCGGGGTTCAGCTTTTCCACGAAGATGTCAATGTAGTCGCACCTGGCATTGGTTATTCCCCAGGAGACCTGACCGTTGGTTCCGGCGCCCATGAGAGGTATCCCCGGAAAGACGAACCCTGCCGCGTCAAACGTGGGGCTCTGGAGATGTACGTGATACCAGAACGTGGGCACGAAGCAGTGGGGAACGTGGGGATCGTTGGCGAGAATCGGTTTTCCTGACGCGCTCATTGTCCCGTCAACCACCCAGTTATTGGACCCGATAGCGTTAATATAAGGCATGAGCGGCCGAAGAGCGGAAAAGAGTCTCTCCAGTCGGGGAACGTCTGCTCCACTCAACTTGTCTTGATTTACATAGGCGGCGTCATCCGGGTACTCGGGAATAAAGAGGCGGGCCGCTTCCATGCCGTGCTCGCGGGCCAGTCTTCCCGCGTAGTACTCGTAGAAAAAGCTGTAGGCGGTCATTGACAGGCCGAATACGTCCATGCAAATAAAGCTGTCCTCGGGCGTCCAGGGATCGGGGTCGATTGCCAGTGCCCGGTACTCGGGAATGTCTTCTCCTGCATCTTCCAGGTAGCGGTTTATGCCCTGGGTGTAGGACATGAGCATTCTCTTATTAAGCGGGTCCATGCTGTTCACGCCTTCGCGGGCGCGTTTCGAAAACTGGAAGGACCTCATAAGCCGGTCGGCGTTCAACAGGTCATATGACTTGTAATGGGGAAGTCTTCCGAAGAGTGCGGACATTTTTCCCCTGCCCATCTTGCGGAGCAGGTCCATCAAGAAGAAGCGGTCCTGTGCCATGGAGTAGCCGAGCGCGTAGAGAAGATCAGCATCGTTTTCAGCATTTATATGAGTAACTCCATGTTTGTCGTAGATGATGGTTACGGGTTTTTCCAGGTCATGTCCATGGAGGACCCCGTTCAGATTCTCATGCCGGTTGCCGGTCATAACGCACGAGCAGACGATGGAAGTTAAAAGTATGGCGACGCATTTTTTCATTTTTATTCTCCCTTCCCGAAAAGCTGATTTGCGATCTCGGGTTATGTCGAATATTTTATATCAGTTATTTCCCGTCATTCCAAACTCAAAAGGCTTTTTTGTTATTTGCGGCGCCTTTTTCAGGGTAGCGGACAGCATTGAATCATGATATGATATTTTTTCGGTTGGGGGAGGAATCATGGAAAAACTGGGAATTATTCATAACCCTTTTGCAAAAGGCAATCTGAAGCGCCCCTGGATCGGCGACAAAATCCGGAAAGCAGTGGAGAATGTTGGCTTCGTTCGGGAGACGCGCAACGTCAATGAGCTTCCCGATGTTGCCCGCGAGTTCAAGGAGCAAGGGGTTGAGATCATGGCGGTCAACGGAGGCGACGGCACTCTCCACATGGCGCTCTCCGCTTTCGTGCCGGTTTACGAAGACGATGCTTTGCCCAAAGTCATGTCCCTTCGCGGCGGGACCATGAACACCATGTCCAATTCCTTGAAGATCAAGGGCCGGACCCTGTCCATACTCAAGAAGGCTGTCAAGCGTCTTGAAGAAGGCGAGCCTTTTTCCGAGATGACGCAACATCTTTTGAAGATAAACGACATGTACGGGTTCATGAGCGGCGCCGGCATCATCGCCAATTTTTTGGACGCCTATTACTCGGGCACCAGCACCGGTCCCTGGCAGGCGGCCAAGCTTGTGGGCCGCGGCGCTGCCGGTGCTCCTTTTCGCTCGAACTTTGTAAAACAGATTTTCCGTTCCGCACCGCTCCGCGTCATTGCCGACGGGCAGGAGCTTGATCCCCGGGAGTACACCATTGTTCTTGCGTGCACCATCCGGGAGCTGGGGCTGGGGTTTACGCCCACTCCGCGAGCTTATGACCATCCGGACCGGTTCCACCTGCTTGCCGGCACTATCCGACCTTCGCAAGTGGCGGTTCGGCTTCCCCAAATCTGGCTGGGTAAGGATATTGTCCACCCCAATCTCCATTTAAGCTCTCCGATTAAGGAAGCGACAGTCGAGCCGCTCGAGCATATCCGGTGGATGATTGACGGGGAGATGTACGACAGTGAAGAGCCGCTCCATTACTCGGTTGGACCGACCGTAAAGATAGTTGCGCCTTGAGCGGCCGTGATTTATTTAGTGCCCGTTGCGAAACGGAGGTTTAATTTACTTTTGCGGCGCTGTTTTGAAGTGCGGCAGCAAGCTGTCCTGTCTGCGTACCTGTCTGCTCTGTCTGCCGTGTCCGGAACAGGCAGGCGTGTCCGGAACAGGCAGGCGGAACGCACAGGCAGGCGCATTCCTAAAACGGAGTTTCGAAACAAGCACTTTAAATCCAAAGACCAGGACTCAGGAGGTATCATATGGAGCCAGTAAGGATCGGAGTTATCGGCGGCAGCGGCCTGGCCAAGATCGACGAGCTTTCAGTGGAGGACAGCGTAAAGGTTGACACACCCTTTGGAGAGCCTTCCGACGAGTTTCTGATCGGGTCCATTTCCGGCGTGCGGGTGGCTTTCCTGTCGCGCCACGGCAAAGGCCACAGCATTCCTCCGACGGACCTCAATTACCGGGCCAACATATGGGGCATGAAGAAACTGGGCGTAGAGAGGATCATCGCTTCCGGGGCCTGCGGCAGCCTTAAGGAGAACCTTCCCCCCGGCGATATTGTAGTGGTGGACCAGTTTATCGACCGGACCCGGCACCGGAAGGACACCTTCAGCGGACCGGGACTTGTGGTCCACGCCATGTTCGCCGACCCGGTCTGTGCCGAGCTTGCCGACAGGCTTTACGAATCTGCAAAGAAGGCGGGCGCATCCGTTCACAAGGGCGGAACGTATCTCTGCATGGAAGGGCCGCAGTTCTCGACCCGGGCGGAGAGCCGTCTTTACCGTTCCTGGGCCGCTGACGTTATCGGCATGACCAACCTTACCGAGGCCCGCCTTGCCAGGGAAGCGGAGATATGTTATGCGTCGCTGGCCCTGGTTACGGACTTCGACTGCTGGCACGAGTCGGAGGAGGACGTGACCATTGAGATGGTGATACAGGTAATGCAGAAAAACGCGGAGACTTTCCGGGCCATTATCAAAGACGCCATTCCCGGGCTTTCCGGAGAGCGCTACTGTGCGTGCCAAGAAGCCTTGAAATACGCGGTGATTACAGACCCCGAGCAGATACCCGAAAAGATGAAACAGGACCTGGGGCTGGTCCTTAAAAAGTACATCTAAAAGAGCTAAAAAGCCGGACGGCTGCCGGTTGAACCGAAATCAGACCTCGATCCATTCCAGCTCATAGTCCGTGGAACCGATTCCCCAATCCTCTGCATAGCGGATGTGGGGGATGTCCGCGGGCTTTTTGCCGTCGAGCTTGGGATCAATCTCTGCGAGCAGGGAGAGCCCAAAGCTGTCCAAGGCCACCGGATCGGTGCCTGCAAACATGTAGCCCGCGGGCGTCCGCACTCCCCCGTGGCGCACTTCGTTGGCGCTGATCAAGGTTTCGACGAAATCCACAACAAACAGGTCGGCGCGGACGAGCTGATGCAATGATGCGATTGCCTTGTGGATGTCCACGCGCCCGAAATGCAGCCTGCCCCTTTGAGTCCTGCCCAGAAGGCCGAAATGGTTCTTGAGCGCGCCGGTGATTATGCACTGGATGTGTGTCTTGAAAACCGGCAGGGAGACCATGGAGGACACCTGAAAAGGAAGCTCGCTTATCTCGAGCTTGACGCCGCTTTCGGCTTCCTGCTTGGACATGGGCCTGGTATAGAGGTCGACAAGCTCGATCCCGTGCCTTTTGCAAACATCGCTCAGCTCGTGCTGCCGGAGCGCCTTTCCCGGCCTTATAAGGTCAGCAGCGGAAGCGTCAGCCACTCGGAGCTCATTGCCTGCCAGGATCGATATTACCGTCTCAAGTGTATCAGAATGCGTGGTGGTGGGGTATGGCTCGTGCGAGACTATATTCGGCTTTACAAGGACAGGACCCTCCGGTATGGAGCGCCACATCCTTTGTAGAGCCTCTTTTACAAAACCGGGGCGGTCCTCTGTCTTTGCCGCCAGTATCCTGCTAGTCTCCGTCATCTCAAAACATGTTAACAGATCAAGGTGATGTGTGCAGGGTTTTTGCGCAATTGGATTTTAAATGTTAGTAGTGATTAAAAGGAGGCTAAGCTTTGCAGATATTACTTACCGGCGGTACAGGCTTCGTGGGCAGCGAGATTCTGGGCCGATTGATAAAGGCCGGCCACACGGTCCGCGTCCTGGTGAGGCCCGACAGTCCTGCCGGAGCGGGCGTGCTTACCCAAGAAGCGGAGGTTGCGCCGGGAGACGTGCTGGACTCTGACCTTGAAAAGCACCTGGAAGGAGTGGACTGCGTTGTCCACCTGGTGGGCATCATCCGTGACAACCCTTCCAAGGGCGTTACTTTTCAAAAGCTCCACACGGACGCGACCCGGAACGTGCTCCGGGCCATGCAGGCAGCGGGCGTGAAGCGACTGGTGCACATGTCGGCCCTGGGAGCCGGAGTCGGAGAAACTCCTTACTTCAAGACCAAACACGAAGCCGAGCTTGCAGTCAGAGACTCCGGCCTGGAATGGACGGTATTTAAGCCGTCGGTGATATACGGTCCGGGAGACGAGTTCGTGAACATGCTGGCCAAGCAGGCGCGGCTCTTGCCGGTGGTGCCGGTCATCGGGGACGGGGAGTACCGGCTCCAGCCGGCGCCGGTTTCGACTGTGGCCGAGGGCTTTGTCAAGGCCTGCACCATGCCGGAGACTATCGGCAAGGTTTTCGAGGTCGGCGGTCCGGAGGAGCTCTCCTACAACACACTCCTGGACACGATTGGGGAAGTGCTCGGCAAGGGCAAGACCAGGAAGGTCCACCTTCCACTCGGGCTCATGATGCCGGTTATCAAGCTCATGGAGCGGTTCCAGGCCTTTCCCATAACCTCGGCGCAGCTTAAGATGCTGCTCATGAACAACGTGTGTGACCCGGAGCCGTTTTTCCAGACTTTTGATATCAAGTCGCCTTCCTTCAAAGAAGGCATCAGTCAGTATCTTACGGGATAAGCGGATATGAAAAGAGACTTAATATAGTTGCAGAGGAGTGAATGATGAAAGATAAGTTATTTAACAGGTTTGCCCCGGTATTTTCGCTTTTGATTTGTTTTTTGATTTGTCTGTCAGCTCATGTAAAGGCGGCCCAGTACTCGGGCCTGCCGCCGGAGACGCGGGCCAAGGCCGGCTGGCGGCACTTTTACCAGCACGTGGGAGACATAACCGTAGTCAAGATCTACGACCAGTACAAGTGGCTTAACAGGGTATTCGAGGTCAAGTCATACGCCCGGGAGCACAAGCCTTCCTTTGTTCGCGAAGTCGAGGGCTTTGATATCCAACAAGGCAATGTCGTCTTCCGGGTGAGGACTGCCTCGGATGGCACCGGGTTTGTGGTGTTGAGCTTTCCTTTTCCGGATGCGGTGCGCGTCAGGGCCGGCGTTGGAGATATGCCGATACTGAAGCGTTCGGCTCATGATCCCCGGGTAAAGGAAAGCGGCAACCATTACCGGGTAGCCGCGGAAGCAGTAATAGTCAAGGTAGAGAAGTCACCCTTCAGCATGGATGTCCTGGACAATGCCGGAAACACCGTTCTCGCCGCTCCCGGCGACGGTCTTTTCCAGGCGGGCCTGGCGCTGGGCAACAGCCTTTGCAGGCAGAGCTTCTCGCTTTCAGAGGACGAGGTCATCATCGGCGGGGGCGAGCAGTACGGATGGTGGAACCACAACGGACAAATTGTGATCAACGACACTGAAGACGCCTATCAAACCACGTCGGGCAACACCTACATACCGGTGCCCGTGTTTCTTTCCAGCAGGGGCTACGGGCTTTTCCTTAACACGTATCAAAGGGCAAGGTTCGACTTCGGCAAAAGCGAGCCGGGCGTCATGTTTTTCGAGAACCCGCACCACGAGCTTGACTATTATGTCTTTGTACAGCGCGACCCATACCGCATCATCGAGGAGCAGAGCGCGTTGACGGGAAGGTCTTACATGGTTCCGCGCTGGACGCTCGAGCCGTGGATATCGCGCCGCACCTGGCTGGGATGGCGCTATGACAAGGGAGCGGAGAGTGACATCAACACCATGATCTCGCAGGGCTTCCCCCTCGGCGTCATCATGTACGAGAACATGACCATGGAGAACGAAGCGGACATTGACATGCAGGTCCACCAGAAGAACAAGCCGCGCATGCCGGAGCTTATCGAGGAATGGCACGATCGCGGCATCAAGGTTGTGGGGTATCATCGCTGCGGGCAGTTCGAGAAGGATAAGGCCAACCTGGATTACTACAGTTTTCTCGATCATCCCGACTACCTGGTCCGCAACCCTGACGGGAACTTTTACGTGGGCGGGATAAACGGCAACAAGGTCTACCTGGATATAACCAATCCCCGGGCCATGGAGTACGCCTGGATGAACGTGTTTAAAAGGCTGTTCGTGCCCGGCCCGGACGGTGAAGCCACTTTCTCAAATCTCAACCTGGACGGCGTCAAGGTCGACTTCGGCGAGTTCTTTCCCGGCGATCAAGTCCCGCTCGAGATGCACGACCGCCGGCCGGGGATGAGGCTTTACTATCCCACGTTCTTCTCGGAGTGGCTTTACAAGAAGATCAACTCGGTAAAGCCGGAGGGCGGAATAACCTGGGTGCGCGGCGCCGGGCTCGGTGCGCGTCGCACCGGCATTGTGTGGGCCGGCGACCGCGGCAGGACGTTCCGTCAGCTCCGGACCACTGTACTGGCGGGCTTGCACGCCGCGGCCAGCGGTCTGTCCTTGTGGGGCACCGACCTGGGAGGATACACCGGCGGCGGCATAAACGCTGAAGAGGTCTACAACCGGGCAGTGGCTTTCTCCTGCTTCAGCGCGTCTTTCCATGACCACGGCAGCGCCATCGCCCCCTGGAACCAGACTGAAGAAGGCAAGGACATCTACCGCTATTACGCCCGCCTCCGCTATAACCTCATCCCTTATCTCTATCATCTTTTTTGGGAAGCGCACCAAAAGGGTCTTCCCGTAATCCGGCCCATGTCTTTCGAATGTCCGGAAGTGATAAAATGCTGGATGATCGACGACCAGTACATGTTGGGGGACAACCTCCTGGTCGCGCCCGTGCTTTCGTTCACCCGCCACAGGGAAGTATATCTGCCCAAAGGACAATGGATGGACTTTTGGACCAGGGAGATAAAAACCGGACCCGCCGCCATCGAGTACGAGACCCCCAAGGACGTCATTCCCGTGTTCGTACGCTTGAACTCCGCGATACCCGTCCAGTTCAACCAGGAACTCGTGCCCGGCGGGAAGTTCCTGCAAGAGGAGAAAGACGACCTCCTTGCCGGCTTCATGGTACATGCCAAAGCCCCCGCAACAATAAAAAGACAGTGGAAAACGCGTGACCCCCGCATTACCGAAGACGTAAAACAGGTGCTCGACTTAAAGATCACTGAAGGAGTGATAGAGATCCAAAAGGCGTCTCCCGCGCCCGCCGCCTTACTTGTCTATAACATCGATCCCGCGAGCGTGTCCTTTAAAGGCAAGGAGGTGAAGAACAAGAAGGGAAGCCCCGGCAAATACAGTTACTGGTACTTCCGGAACTCGGACGGAGCAGCGGTAATCTACCTGGCAGGAGATTGATCTTAATCTACGCGGACCTTTAAAAGCTTTCCAAGCTTGTGTATAGCCTCTACCAGGGTGGAGGCTTTTTCCTCGCCGTACTGCTTTCTCTGCTCGAGATAGGGATAGTACTCCTCGAGCATCTGCCAGAAACTGTTCTGGGCATTCCAGTAGTTGATTTCAAGGGGCGCGGAGCGGGCGAACCGGATCATTTCAATGAGTGCGTCAAGCCGCTCTTTGTTTTCAGGGTTTTCTTTGAACTGCTTGGCATTCCTCTCGATAGCGTGTTCAAGCGCAAAGCCCAGTCCCCTGGTGTCGAGCTCGAGGTCCATGTCCTCAGCTTCGCGCACCAGCTCGCGCGCCCGGTCCACGTCCATATCTTCAGACTCGAAGCACCTTCTCAAGTCAAGGTTAACAACGAACTCGCCCGCGATCCGGAACACGGAAGGAAGGGGGGCCTCGGTCTCCTGGAGATAGCGGATGATGGGGCCGTTGTGTTCATAAAACTGCCGGAGCATGGTCTCGCCCTCCGACATGGTGGATTCGAGTACCTCGTTTATAACCTTGCGCTGCTGGTCGCGGAAAAGCGCCTTGATGGTGTAGGTGTTGCCCTCGAACTCGTCGTCAATAAGCCTTATGACCGCGGGAAAGTCCGCCTGATGAAAAGCATCGGCTACTTTGCGCTCCATCTGCTCAAACGCTTCCGGCTGTGTGAAGTCGCGGACGCCGGCCACCAGGTTGTGGTCGCCGAGATGAAGCGCGCAGTACGAAAGCCGCGCCGACTCGAGAGTGATCCGCGAGCCGATAATGGCCTCGCCGGTGGTAAGGCCGGCGCGGCCCGCGCAAAGCCTTTCATGCCTGCCGGTCTTTATGAAGTAACAGTAGATGTCGGTCTCTTTCTCAAAGTCCTCGAACAGGGAGCTCACGCTGAAATGTACGCACACCTTTTTAAGGTCTATCTCCACCGGCTTTACGTACTGCATGTAAATGCGCCTGCCGTCGCCGTACTTGCGCTCGTTGCTCTTGGCTTTTTCCAGGACGGAGAGGAACTCCTCTTCAACGTCTTCTCCCGTGAGCTCTCGCACAAGTTGGACCACCCGGGCCGCATAGCAGAGTATCTGCACTGCTTCGATCCGCGAGATGTCGTTGAAAAACCAGCCGCAGCTCGTGAACATGAGCATGGAGTGCCGGGCCATCTCCATCAGCATGAGAACGCGGGAGAGTGACGCGTCATCAGGCTTGTTCTTGGCATGCTTTTCAATGAAATCCCGGACGGTCACTTCCCTGCGGTCCAGGATTAAATTGATGTAGTCGTCGCGTGCGGCAAAGGAATCATGCACAAGAGCGCCGCCCTCTTTGTCGAGAACTTCTTTAGACTTATCGTGCAACATGTCCAAAGCCTGCCGGAGCGGCGCGCGCCAGGCCTGGCTCGTATCCGGGCCGCCTATCCTGCAGCCGCAGTCGCTGCGCCACCTTTCCACACCGTGCTCGCAACTCCACGAGCTGTTCTCGATTATTTCAACCTCGTGCTCCGGCGGGTGTCGTTCCAAGAACTCGCCGTAATTGGTCAGCTCGACATCGTCAAAGTTCTCGATCAGCTCAAGAGAGTATGCCAGCGCCATGTCGCCGAACTTGTGATGATGCCCGTACGTCTCGCCGTCGGTGGCGATATGGGCAAGCTGGTCCCACTCACAGTCTTGGGAAAAAGCCGACTTCAGCCTCTCCGCCAGGTACTCACCGCGCGCCAGTAGTCCTTCAAACGCCACTGCCTGGGAGATGGACCCGTCATAGAAAAAAAGCGCGATCTTGTTGCCGGAGGGAAGCACGGCTTGATAGGCGGTAGTGGGGTCTATATTTCCCTGGCTTACGTCAATCCATTGCTTGTCCCCAATCCTTCTGACCTTGCCGGCCTGGCGGGGAGCAAGGATGGTGAACTTTATGTCCAGTTCGGCTAGGACCTCGAGGGTCTCGGTGTCAACCGCGGTTTCCGGAAGCCACATGCCTTCGGGGTACCTCTGGAAACGCGCTTGGAAGTCGCGTATGCCCCACCAAACCTGGGTGTACTTATCGCCGCGGTCTGCCAGCGGGAGGATGATGTGGTTATAAGCCTGGGCCAGGGCGGAACCGTGGCCCTCGAACCTCTGCCTGCTCTTTTTGTCCGCTGCCAGCACCGCGCCGTATGTTTCCGGTGCATTGTCTTTCATCCAGGAGAGCAGTGTGGGGCCGAAGTTAAAGCTTATCCTGGAGTAGTTGTTGACAATGTTTATGATTCTGCCCGTCTCGTCAAGGATGCGCGACGTGGCATTATTGGCGTAGCACTCGACGTTAATACGTTCGTTCCAGTCATGGTACGGGTAAGCGGAGTCCTGGACCTCGACCGCCTCCAGCCAGGGGTTTTCCCGAGGCGGCTGGTAGAAATGACCGTGGATGCAGATGTAGCGATTGCCGTTCATGCAAGGACCTTGAAGAACACCGCGGCCAGCGGCGGCAGCATTGCATTTATGGAGAACGGCCTGCCGTGGTAAGGCGCTTCCTCGGTCCATACACCGCCCAGGTTGCCGAGACCGCTTCCTCCATAACAGGTCGCGTCGCTGTTCAATATTTCGCTATAAAAGCCGGGGACGGGCACTCCGATCCGGTATGCCTGTCTGGGCACTGGCGTGCAGTTGAAAGCCAGAACCATGAGGTCCTCTGTAGAGCCGGACTTGCGCAGAAAGGTCAACACGCTATTGGAGGAGTCGTTGGCATCAATCCACTCGAATCCGCGCGGGTCGCAGTCGCGCAGGTGGAGGGCGGGCTCCTGCTTGTAGGTGTTATTCAAGTCCGCAAGTAGGTTCTGTACCCCCTGGTGGGTCTCGTACTGGAGCAGTTCCCATTCCAGGCTGCTTTCATGGTCCCATTCTTTCCATTGCCCGATCTCCCCTCCCATAAAGAGGAGCTTCTTTCCGGGCTGGCCGTACATGTAACAGAAGAGCAGTCGCAGGTTGGCGAACATCTGCCACATATCCCCCGGCATCTTGGACAACAGTGATGCCTTGCCGTGGACGACCTCGTCGTGGGAGAGAGGCAGGACAAAGTTCTCATTGAAAGCGTAGAGCATCCGGAAGCTCAACTCGTTGTGGTGGTAATTGCGATGGACCGGGTCATGCCTGATGTACTTTAAGGTATCGTGCATCCAGCCCATGTCCCATTTCAGGCCGAAGCCGAGTCCGCCGACGTAAGTGGGGCGGGATACCATGGGCCAGGAGGTTGATTCCTCGGCAATGGTCTGCACCCGGGGATGGTTCTCGTACACTATCTCGTTGAGCCAGCGCAGAAAGGAGATAGCGCCCAGGTTCTCGTTGCCCCCGTACTGGTTGGGAATCCAATCGCCTTCCTCCCTCGAGTAGTCGCGGTAGAGCAGGGAGGCCACCGCGTCGATGCGCAACCCGTCGACGTGATACTTGTCCAGCCAGAACATGGCGCTGCTGGCAAGGAACGAACGGACCTCGTTCCTGTCATAGTTGAAAATATAGCTCTTCCAGTCCGGGTGATAACCGAGCCGGGAGTCGGCGTGTTCATAAAGGTGCGAGCCGTCAAAGTAGCCCAGGCCGTGCTCGTCGGACGGGAAGTGGGAAGGGACCCAGTCGAGGATCACGCCGATTCCGCGCTGATGGAGGTAATCCACCATGTACATGAAGTCCTGCGGAGTCCCGTACCGGCTGGTGGGCGCGAAATAGCCGGTGACCTGGTATCCCCAGGAGCCGTAAAAAGGGTGCTCCATTATCGGCAGCAGCTCGATGTGCGTAAACCCCATGCGCTCCGCGTAATCGGCGAGAAGCGGCGCCAGCTCCCGGTATGACAACTGCCGATTGTCTTCCCCCCGCATCCAGGAGCCGGGGTGGACCTCGTAAATCGACATGGGGTCATGAAGCCGGTGTCTCTCTCCCCTGCAGGCGAGCCAGTCCGCATCATCCCATTCATAGTCCAGGTCCCACACCACGGACGCGGTCTGCGGGGATATCTCGCTGTAGAAGCTGTAAGGATCGTACTTGTCCACCCGGTAGTCATTATGTCTCGACTCCACGTGGTACTTGTAAATCTCGCCTCTGCCCAGGCCCGCGATGAAGCCTTCCCAGATGCCGGAGCTTCCCCGCGCCATAAGCGGATGTCTCGATCGGCTCCACCCGTTAAAGTCGCCGATAACGGAAACGCTTCGCGCCTCCGGAGCCCAAACAGCGAAGTGAACGCCCTTTACACCTTCGACCTCGGCCAGGTGCGAGCCCAGCTTCTCGTAAAGACGATAATGAGAACCCTGGTTGAAAAGGTACACGTCATCGTCAGTCAAGATACTCGCCGATTTTCCGTCGGACAGAAGAACCGGCTTTTCCGACGGCTTCGGGTTTCTATCTCTTTCATTTCCCGTCATGGTTTTCCTCTCATCGCGAATCCGGTTCCAATCTTCTTTGTTCCCCTCTTCACCATATAATTGGTATAGGATCAATCAACAACAGGGATTTTGCAACGTGCCCTAAGTAAAATAGGCTACCAGGTTTCGAAAGCCAAGCAGGATGGTTTCTCTTATTCCCCGGTTGGTGGCCCGGCGGTACTGGCTTCCCATGGATACAAGGAAGACGAGATCGAAGCAGGGGTTGGCGGGAAGCTTGGAAAGCAAGAGTATGAACCGCCGCAAGCGCGGGTACCTGATGTAGAGCATGAACAGCTTTTGCAGGTTTTCGATGTTACGGTACTCCCTGCCGCAAAGAGGCGACCTTCTGAAGTAGCTTTCGCTTACCGACTCCGACGGGTCTTTCGAACCATTGTTTAACTCGCCCAGTGTTTTCTCGCCAAGAACAGTGCGCGGATAGGGCTGAAAAATGGATACGCGCGGGAAGTCGACACCCAGCCGGGCGTTCCACTCCAGCGTTCGGGAGGCGTCTTCCAGCGTCTCCCCGGGAATGCCTACCATGTTATACGTCAGCAGACGAATGCCATGAGACTTTATAAGAACGGCTGCCTCTTCGAGCTCGTGGTCGCTGACATCCCGGGCGAGTAGCTCTTTTCGAACCGATGCGTCCGCGCTCTCGACCCCGAGCTGCACGCAGTAACACCCGGAAGAAGCAAGAGCGGACGCAAGCTCGGCGTCCACCTGCTCAGGCCGAAGGTTCACTATGTAGGGGAGACCGACTTCAGAGCCGAGGCGCCCGACGAGCTCGAGTGTCCAGCTCCGCTTCAAGCCGAAGGTGTCGTCAACAAAGTTGATGGTCTCCGCCCCTTTCGCCGCCAGTTCTTTTACCTCGGCCATGACGTTGTCAGCGCTGCGAAGCCGCACATAAGGGCCTTTCCCCCGGACCAGCTCCTGCATGGCGTTATTAAAGCAGTAGGTGCAATGGTAGGGGCATCCCCTTCCTGCCATGACCCTTCTCATGCCGGGCCTTTGAAAGAAGGGGTCTGCCTTGGAAAGCAGATCATGCGCAGGAAACGGCACAGAGTCCAGGTCCGCGATCAGGTCGGGTAAGGGGTTCTTCACTATATTCCCGTTTTCCTTGACCCACAGGCCGGGCACGTCGTTTAAGCTCTGCTTTTGGTCCAGGCGAAAGAGCAGCTCGGTAAGCGGGACCTCTCCCTCCCCCCGGCAGATGGCGTCCAGCCCGTGATGCTGAATGACCTCCGGAAAAAAGGTGGGATGAGGACCTCCCATGATGATGGGCCCGCTGAAGCAGTCCCGGAGCTTTTCCGCGATCTTAAGCGCGGTCCTGTGAACGCCGGTGGTAGCGGTAAGTGCGACCATGTCCGGATCGGACTCCATGATCGCTGGAAGGACCTTGCGGGGATTTCTTCCCAGCGCCAGGTCGACTTGGTGCCCGCCGGCGCGGACATATGCGGCCAGGGACAGCAGCCCGAGGTGTTCGAACCATTCAGTCTGGACAAAGGTTATCCGGGCCATGACATAAAGGTGCTACTCGAGAATGGTAAAGGAGTTTACCGAGGCCCGCAGATACGGCAGCCACCGCTGGTTGGTAAACTCGGGGCTAACGGTGGTAATCATGTACAGCCTGGTTTTGCCGGGAATGTAATATATCTTTATTACCGCTTCGTTCTGGCCTGCCATGAAGGTGGCGTGCGTGCGATACGCCTCCCGGCCGTTGACCTCGAGGTGCCGGTTGTCCTTGATATCAAAGCTGGGCACCCGGTCGGCTATCTCCCGGTTCTTCTTGCGGATGAATAAAAGAAAGTCACGGTCTATCTCGACCTTGCCTTCCGTCTTTATAACATCTACCAGGATGAAAGCCTTGTAGTTGCGGCTGGAGAGCTTGAGAGCGAATCTTCGCGAACGGGTGCTCTTCCACCACTGCAAAGGCGGCCTTATGGAGAACTTATTGGCCCGGTCCACGTGGGGGGAAGCCAGGTAATTGTCTGCCTGTGCGATGAGTACAGGAGTGATTTGCAAGCCGGGGCTGGAGGGGCCGGTGCGGGTTTTTCCCGCCTGGCTTACAGTTAATAAGAAGCAGATGATAATTCCCAAAAGGCAAACCCTGGAGGTGCTGCCGGTGTGAAGCTTCATTCGTCCTCCTCCTTGTTGCGATAGAAAGACAAAGTGGTCCTGCCGTAGCTCCGCCTGTTAAAAAGCTCGATGCCGGTGCAGGTGTCCTGCAAGGGGTTGTCCGCGTCATGCTCGACGACTATCTCAGCCCCCCGGTTCAGAAGACCGAGCTCGTGCAGAAGCCGGAGCATCTTCCCGGTCTCCCGGCTTTTATATGGCGGGTCCATAAACACGAGATCGAACTTGTGATCTTGGGCTGCCAGGAGCTTCAAAGCAGCAGCAGCCTTTTTGGGCATGATCCGGGCCTGGTCCATGAGGCCCACTGCATCAAGGTTTTTTTTTATATTCACGGCAGCGTTGTGTCCCGAGTCCACGAACACTGCGCTGTGCGCTCCCCTGGAAAGGGCCTCGATACCGAGTGCTCCCGACCCGCAAAAGAGGTCGAGCACAAAAAGACCGCTGAAGTCGCCTCCCAGGATGTCGAACATGGCTGACCGTGCCCTGCCGGAAGTCGGCCTGACCTTCTTCCCCGATGCCACCTTGAGCTTGCGTCCTTTCTTCGAGCCTGCAATAACCTTCATTAACACCGATTCTAGTCGCCGGAGGCGAAAAGAACAAGGGAAGAGCTAATAGCGTAACACATTAAAGTTTATAAGTTGCGTGCAAGCGAGTTCAATCGCGACTAAAGTCGCTCGCACAAAAGGACTGCTTTTTGTAAGCGATAAAAAAATTGTGGCCAAGCACGAGTGCTCTGTCAAGTATTTTTCGTCGCTTACAAGACAGATATTCTTCGTGCGAGCGGCTTCAGCCGCGATCTGCATTGGATCCGTTCCCCTTTTTTCGAGTGACAGAACTCTAGAGCAAATCGCATTTTCCGGTTTTTCTCTCTTCCTCGGTGGTCTGGTGGTCGAGTTCGACTACTCCGTCGCGTAAAAAGATGATGCGGCGGGCGCGCAATGCCAGCTCCCGGTCATGAGTTACCGCCACTATTGTCTGGTTCTGTTCGCGGTTCAATTGTTCAAAGATGTCGAATACTGCGCAGGAGTTCCTGGTGTCCAGGTTGCCGGTCGGCTCGTCTCCCATCATTGCCATGGGGTTGTTGGCCAATGCCCGGGCAATGGCCACTCTCTGCTGCTGGCCTCCGGAGAGCTGGTTGGGCTTTTTGTCCACGTGCTCTGCCATGTCCATCATGGACAGAAGTGTGATTGCGCGCTTGCGGGCCTTGCCGCGCCCGGCTCCGCTTCGGGCCAGAAGCGGTATCATCACGTTCTCCGCCGCAGTGAACTCGGGAAGCAGGAAGTGGAACTGGAAGATAAACCCGAGTTCGCGGTTCCTGGTCCGGGCGATCTCGCGGTCGGACAGCTCGTGGATGGCCTTTCCGTTAAAGCGGACCAAGCCGCTGGTGGGCCGGTCCAGCAGTCCGAGCAGATACATCAGGGTTGACTTGCCTGACCCGGAAGGACCGATAATGGAGACGAACTCGCCCTGGCCAATCTCGAGGCTCACGTTTTCGAGCACGGTGGAAGCCACTCCGCCGTCCTCTCCGCCGAGGACCCTGCTTACGTTCTCCGCCATTATAAGCGACAAGCTCAAACCTCCGTCCTGATGATCTCGACGGGGTCGAGGCGGGAAGCGCGGCGGGCGGGAACCACACCTGCTGTCAAGCTCACCACGAACCCGAACGCGGCAGAGAGAACATAGTACCAGACGCTCTGGTTCATGTAGAGCGTCTGCCGGGAGATGATGGCCTCCTCCCCGAAGTCGAAAGGAATGGACCCCAGAAACTGGGTGTTCAAGTATCCCAGCGCACAGCCCAAAAGCGCGCCCGCAGTTCCCAGGACTACGCCTTCCACCAGGAAGATGAAGCTTACGGACCCGCGGCCGTATCCCATGGACAGCAGCACTGCTATGTCCTTGCTCTTTTGAAGGACCACGGTGGTGAGCAGGTTGGACACGCCCAGCCCCGCGGCAATCATGGTGAAGACCACCAGGAAGTAACTGATCCTGCCGATCATGGTAAACAGCGACAGCACGTTGGCGTGGGTCTCCTGCCAGGTACGGGCCTCGCGGCCGAGGATTCTCTCCACCCGGTCGGCCACGGGAGCGGGCTTTTGAGGATCGGCTATACCGACGTTCACCAATGACACTCGGTCGCTCGCAGTGCCGCGAAGCTGCTGCGCACGGTTGAGGTGGATGAGCACGTGGGTGGTGTCAAAGCTGGTCACCCCGGTCTTCATGAGGGCTGATACTTTAAACCGCATGAGCTCACCCGTCCTTCCGACCGCCTGGAAGTTGTCGCCCGCCTCAAGGGTCATCTTCTCGGCAAGGCGGTATCCCAGCACAGCCCCGTCCGGCGTGGCCTGGAAGCTCTGGTAATCTCCGGCTGTCATGCGCTCGCCAAGGTTGCCGATGTGTTTCTGCCGGGAAGGAATAACGCCGTGGAGCTGCGCGCTTTTCTTTTTTCTGCCGTATACGATAAATCCCTCCATCTCGAGCTCGGAGGCCACGACCTCGACTCCGGGCACGGCAGCGACAAGCTCCCGGACCCGCCGGTAGTTTTCTATCTCGGTCTCCTCCTCAGGGGCCTCGGGAAGATCGAGCTTGAGCAGGTCCGCGCCGGAAACCAACCTCTGGTCCTCTGGTATGGCCGGCTCCGGCATCACTACAATGTGGGCGGAGACCTGGAGCATCTGTTTTATAAACGAGGTCTTGAGTCCGTCCATCATGGACACCGCGGAGATAAGCACCATCACTCCTATGGCAAGGCCGAGGATGGTAAACACGCTCTGCCGCCTCCTGGTGAAGATGTGCCGAATGGCGATGAAAAGGCACGAGCGGATCATCTCTCCCCCCGGAGCACTTCCACGGGATCGACGCGGGAGGCCTTCCTGGCCGGGCTTATGCCTGACACCAGGCTCACCAGTAGGCTTACCATGAAAGCGATGACGAAAAATGAAGGTTCGAGAAGCATGGTAAACTGGTCGCGCTGTATCGAGCTTGCCGCGGACGACTCATAGGGAATCATCCGGATGAGGAGAGCTATGCCGTAACCTGCGAGCAGGCCGAGCAGCCCGCCGCCGGCGCCGATCAAGGCTGCTTCCAGAAAGAACACGGATACGACCTGCCGCGCGGTGTAGCCCATGGAACGTAGTATGGCGATGTCCCGGGTCTTCTCCATGACAATGGTCACCATGATGTTGAGAATTCCGAACCCGCCCACTATCGCGGTGAAGATGACCAGGAAGTAAGTGATGATCCCCTGCATCCGGAACTGGGCGATGGCGCTTTGATTGGCTTCTTTCCAGGTCAATGCCTCGTAGCCGGTGCGATGGTGAATCTCGCGCGCTACATAAGGAGCCTTGTTAAGGGAAGTCACTCCCACGCTTATGGAGCTTATCCTGCCTCCGCCGAGACCGGCGAGCCTTCGTCCCTGCTCCAGTCTTACAAAGGACTGGCTTTCGTCTATCCGGGTTATTCCCGAAGCAAAGATGCCCACGACCCTGAGGTCGGTGCGGGCTCCTTCAGGGGAGACTATTCTCAGGGGGGAGCCCATCTCAACCGCCAGGTTGCGGGCGAGCATGTTACCGAGAATGATGCCGCCGGTTGCAGAAGACAGGTTTTCGATCTTTCCGCTTTCCAGCCATTCCCAGAGCCGGGTGACTTCTTTTTCCGCAAGGGGATTGACCCCGCAGAGCACGCTTCGTCTCGAGCGGGTGCCGTGATAGGCTATCACCGGCGTACAAGCGCGTGGCGCGGCTTGCTTGACTCCCGGCACTGACTTGATGACGTTCTCGAGCGCAGGGTAGTTTTCGATATTTTCCTGCTCATGCGGTGGACTTCCCTTCCGAAGGTCCACGAGTCCGGGTTTTTGCATTCCTTTTATCTGTCCAACCAGGTGCGGACCGGATACAGGTCTGGGCTCGACCGTCACCGGCGGGCTTGCTTCTAAAAGCTTTTGTTTGAACTCGGCCAGAAGCCCTTCCATCATTGCCAAGGTGACCAGCAGGATCATGGACCCCAGTGCAACAGCCAGGACCGCGGCCATGCTCTGTCTCACCCGCACGCGAAGGTGCTTTAAAGCCATGAAAACGATGTTGATGATATTGCTCATTCGCTTATGATCTCGACCTCCATGCCCGGCTCGAAGTCGTCGGAAGGCTCGAGCACCACCATGGCTCCCGCTTCGAGGTCACCGGAGCGTATCTCGACTTTGTCCTTGTCCTTTGCGCCCGGCAGAAACGACTTTCTCCGGAGCTTATTGTCCGGACCTGTTGTGTAGACCCACGCTTTCTGTTCGCCCATGATCACGGCGTTGCGGGGCGCGAGCAGTGCGTTCTCGATCTTCCTGGTAATGATGTTGACGGTGGCGCTCATGCCTTCTTTAAGCGTATCCGGCTTGTTGGTAATGCTGATGCGGAGCCTGCCCGTCCGGCTGATCTTATCTATGCGGGGCTCGACAAGCTGCACCCGTCCCCCGTAGCGCTCGCCGGGATAGGAGTCCAGGGACAGGTGCACCGTCTGTCCCGCTTGGACCTCGTCCACTTCGGTTTCGTCCACGTCAACCATGACCATGAGAGAGGAAGGATCAATGATGGTGTAGACCGGTCTTCCCGCGGTGGCGTACTCGCCGGGCTCGATGTCGCGCTCGATCACCAGTCCGGACACGGGGCTTTTAAGGACCGCCTTTATAACCCGGAGAGACTCGAGCTCGACTCCGGCTTTCTGTCTTTCATACTCCGCCTGTGCAGCCTCTGCGGAGCGGCGGGCGTTGTCCAGGTCCGCGCGGGTAACGGCATTTTTACGGTACAGGCTTTCCATCCTCTGCAAGTGCTTTTGCGCTTTCTTCCATCTTGCCCGCGCGCTTCGAAGCGCTTGCTCGGCCATCTTCCTGGACTGCTCCAGTGTCGCCGTCTCCAGCTCCGCAAGCACCGTGCCTTCTGAAACCGTGTCCCCCACGTCGTAATGGATAGCGGTCACTTTGCCGTTTATCTCCGGAGCGACTTCAGCTCTTGTAAGAGCCTTGACCTCGCCGGTAGCGTAAACCGCGTCCACCACCGAGCCGCGGTTTAAAGACATCAACTTTACTTCAGGCTTTTCCAGGCCGTAATAAAATATCACCCACGCGGCAACGGCCAGGATCAAGACCACGATAAATGCTCTCTTTACAATCTTCATTCAGTCCGTCCTTGTTATTGTGAACCAGGGCTGCCCAGAAGGGAGACGATCTTTTCAAGGGATTCCAGAAGCTCTTCTCTCTGCTTGTTGGTTAGAGCCGACAGCTTAGACTGCATGGCTTTCCGGACCGCGCTGTGGTACTGTCTCGCTTCTTGTTTACCTTGGTCGGTCAAGACCAAGAGACACTGCCTTCGGTCACCATTGCCGGGTTTGCGGCTAGCCAGACCGGCATTCACTATGCGGTTTGCGAGCTCGCTTCCCGTACTGGGCGCCAAGTTCATTATCCTTCCCAGCTCTCCAATGGTTACGGGCCCGTACTCAGACAGAACAAGCAACGCCTGTAACTGTCGGAAAGGCGTCTTCCGGGTCAGTTGCTGTGCGCCGGTGGTATGGTGAAGGATGCCTGCAAGATTCAGTACGGCCTTTGCAGCCCGTCGAGAAAGGTCTTCCAGCTCTTTGTTTTGCTGCTTTTGTTGCGGTCTTGTGCCGAGTTTCGCCATTGGTTTTCTCCTTGGCTGTTTAATTCGAAAGGCGAAAATTTCGTAATCCGAACTGACAGGGTAAGATATTGCACCGGCAAGAACAAGTCAAGTTGAAATATCTCAATCTTTCTGCATGAAGTATCGTGGAAATACAGGCTGGCAAATGAGGAGGAATCTTTGCGCCACGTTCATTGGCTCAGTTGTCCGTCTTCACAAAGCCGGGGTTTTCCCGCTTCCCCGCCTGTCTGCCGTGTCTGCGTGTCCGCACAGGCAGGCTTGTCCGGCACAGGCAGGCGAAACTCACAGGCAGGCGGGAAGCCCTAAAAGCGACAAACGCATCTTTGGTTATCCACCCACACTAAAATGCGTAGAACCCGAAAATATTCCAGCAAGCGGCGAGAGTCGTCTGCAGGATTTTTTGAAAATTCCGGGGACGCGGCGGTCTCGCACCGCCACGCCCGCCGAGGTTTTGATGTGAGCTGTTTTAGTTCGGTATTACCTGTTGGGGTACTCCTTGCCGGTCCACTCTTTCCAGTGCTTGCGGGCCCTTTCCTGTGCGTACTTGTTATAGGCCTTTTCCCTGGGTAACGCGTCGGGGTCCATTTTGAGGGCCTTGTCCAGTACGTCGATAGCTTGTTCTTTGTTGTCAATGGCATACATGAACTCCGCCTTGTACACGTAGTTGTCAATGAAGTGGGGGTGGTTCTTGATTGCCTGGTCCAACTTGGGATACACGTCCTCCGGGCCCATGTCCACCGCGCTCTGTACGGGACCGGGCACGCGGGCTGCGACCCTGCTCCAGAAGCGTGCCTGTGCTCCGTACTTGTAGTCGGGGTTGTGCTCCTCGATCCATTCCATGTGTCCCATGAGATCGGGGAACATCCTCACCTGGGTAAAGATGCTGGCGTTCTCGTTCATTGCCGCCTTATTGGCTGCAACCCAGTAATGCGCGGCCGCGTTTTCTTTTATCTTTAGAGCCTGTTTTGCGGCCTCCAGCCCTTTCTTGAACCACTTGCTCCTGGCTTCGTAGTCCTCGTCAGTCTTCCGGGGCATAAGCTCGCCCCGGTAGTAGTATTGATCAGCCAGCTCGACCAGGATTTCCGGATTATCCGGGTCCAGCTTTCGCGCCTTTTCCAGGTAGTTGACGGCTTGTTTTACGTTCTGCATGTTGATGTTCTCGTCAACCGAATTCCACGCCTTGTCAATATACTCCTGTGCCTTAGAATTCTCGCTCGTCGCTTTTTCCGGCTCCCTGGCTTGGAGAGCAAAAGCGCAAGCAATCACGGCGACAATCGCAATCAAACCTGCCAGTCTTTTAAATCTCATTTTTCCACCTCCGCTCGATAAATTCTTCCATCTCTGCGAGTTAGGCTCCGCCTGGGACTTTTTAAGCTCGAAACTTTCGGCCTTGCCCTTGTATAAAAGGCAAGATCAATGCCGTTATCCCATGCTTTCGCCGAACATGGCCACGTCTGCTTCCGAGCCTTCCACCTGGATCATCCCCATGTTGATGCCGGTCATGGCGTCTATCTTACCCTCGATGAGCTTCTTCAATGCCACGTCAGTCATCTTTACCACTGCAGTGGCGTCCGGTTCTTTTCCTTGCTTGACCTGTATCTGTCCGTTGTCGATCACAAAGGTCGCCGAGCCCGAGGTCTTGCCGTAAATCTCATAAGCCACCTTTGCACTCCAGTTGCCGGCTTTCTGCGGATTGAACCTGCCCGCCATGGCCTTCCACACAAAGTCGAGGGGGACCTCGTCCACCTTCTCGTCCATGCGGAAGATGCCCTCGCCGTCCCGGAGCTTCCTTTTCAATGCCTTGCCGATGGCGCTGGCGGGGATGCCCAGCACGAACTCAACCTCCTGGGGGACCTTGAACTCGGCCAGGTTCCGCTCGCAGTGCTCGAGTATCTCCTCTTCGGAAAGATTAGTGCCGATCTTGGGAACCACGAAAGCTTTGACCTCTTCGCCGGACATGTCGTCGGGAACGCCGATCACCGCCACATCGTGCACATTGGGTATCTGGCTTATTACGTCCTCTATCTCCTTGGGATAGATGTTTTCGCCGCCCTTGATGATCATGTCCTTTTCGCGGTCAACTACGTAAAAGAAACCGTCCTCATCCTTCTTGCCCATGTCGCCGGTATGGAGCCAGCCCTCGCGCAGGGTCTCCCGGGTCTCCTCATCCTTGCCGTAATACTCCTGCATTACCGACGGTCCACGGATCACTATCTCTCCGACTTCGCCGGGCCCGAGCAGGTTTCCTTCGGGGTCCATAATGGCGACCTCCTGGCCGTCAAGGGCCTGGCCGATGGACCCCACCTTCTTCTTGCCGCCGCGTCGGTGCAGGGTGCTGGCCACCGTGGCCTCGGTAAGGCCGTAGCCCTCCAGTATCTCGATGCCGAACTCCTTCTCGAACTGGTTAATGGTCTCCACCGGCATGGGTGCTGCACCGCAGATGGCAAAGCGAAGCGAGCTCAAGTCATGCTGCTTGACCGTGTCCTTGGCCTCGAGAAGAATCTTGTATACCTTGGGCACCGCGGAGAAGAACTCCGGTTTCTCGGCTTCTACAGTGGGGCCGAACTCCTTGACGCTGAACTTGCGCAGCAGGGCGACTTTAAGGCCGCGGTTGACCGCGCTGATAAGGCTCATCATGGCGTTGACGTGGAAAAGAGGCAGGAAAATAAGGGCCACCCTTTGTATGCTCTCGTCGTCCTCCCCTTCCGCGGTGAGGGCGTTGCGAAGACCGGTCATGGTGTTGACTACGTTACCGTGGGTCAAAAGAGCGCCCTTGGGCTTGCCGGTGGTCCCGGAAGTATAGAAGATAAAGGCTAGCTCGTTCTCGGCGATCTCGACCGGTTCGAGCTCGGTGCTTTCGTTCTTGACAAGGTCGCCGTACTTTAAGTTTCCCTCGGAAACCTCGTCGCCGATCTCGATCACGTTCTTTACGTGCTCGAAGCTATCGCGCACCGCATTCACCACGTTTGCAAGGGCGCTCTCGGTTATGATGGCCACACCCTTGGAGTCGTTCACCTGGTAGAGAAGCTCGTCGGGCCGGAGCTGCACGTTTACCGGACCGGCCACTGCCCCGATCTTGAGACACGCGAAACAACAGACCAGGTGCTCGGGCCGGTTGGAAAGGTGAACGTAGACCACCTGTCCCTTCTTGATCCCCAGCCTGGAAAGGGCGTTGGCCATCCGGTTCACCTTCTCGTCAAACTCCTTGTAGGTGATGTGCTCGCCGTAATAGGCAATGTAGACCCAGTCAGGGGTCTCCTCGACCCTCTGCTCCAACATTTCCCTCAGATTGTGAATTTCCATCAATACCCTCCTCCTGTTAATAAAAACTCGTTACATTTTTTCCTAATATCCGTAACCTTCTCCTCGTGTCCGGTTATTATTATCAAAATCATCTTGGCTTGTCCAGGATAATAATGCTAACCTTCCGTGAAGGACACGAGGATACGCCATGCTTGATAAGCTCGCCCGTTACTTCCGAAGCCGAGTAGAGGTCAAAGCGCAGGGAATTCTCTATCGTGGTTTCCTGGTGGGCGCGGATGAAGACTTCCTGTATCTTATCGGCGAGACCATGTACCTGACCATACCCATGGAAAACGTGACATCGGTGCGTCCGGAAGAGGGAAGCGAAAAAGACTGGCTGATGAGAAAGGTGGAAGGGGAAAAGCAGCCCGGCCTCGATGAGAAAGAAGCCAAGCGAAGGTACGCCGGCCACCAGTTGAAGATGGTCCATGATGCTGATGAAAAAGACGCTGACCGCGGAGATGGAGAGGAATAGAGGGGCCAGAGTTTTGCCCTTAGCGGCGCAGGCTGGTTCGCCGGTAAAGCGGCCCCAAAAGCTGTACCAGTTCTCACCCGGTTGCGGATCAAGACGAATCAATCAAGGTTTACAGTGCAACGCAAAAAAACAGGCTCTTCCGGTTTAACGATAGGTGGTTTGGTGCATTTGTGGAAGGTGTTGATTTTCTTTCCGGCTTTGGGCTTGCGGTTATCGCATTAAGGGCTGCCGGCGGGGCGTGCAATGGAGATGGTGTTGCGTGATGATTTCTTTGCCGGTCCGGAGGATAGGGCAACTTAAGGCGTGCGACCCGAGCGCCGAGGCCGGTGGCGTTTGCAGCGGGTAGGGCCGGACTGGTTCCGGCTTTTTTCTCTTTCCCCGCTGGAAGCCCCAAGGCGATAAACGCTATCTTTTTCATCGGTTGATCCACCTACTCTTTAGCCGGAAGAACCTAAAATCAGGGGAACTTCGGTCGCCGGCCGGGATTTTCAGCCCGGTGGTTGGAATTATGCCTGCTCGTAGGCTTTCAAGAAATCTTCCCGTTTAATTCCGGCCTGGGTGCAGACGGTTCTCAAGGTTGAGGCTTTGATCCGGGTATGGTTTGGAATGGTGAGCGGGGTTTTGGTCCCATCAGGATTCTGACGGAGCATGGAAATATGCGGGCCTTCCCTTACTATTTCAAAGCCCAGCGCTTTACGCGTTTTAATCACCCTGCTTTTGGGCGCATCAACCGGGAACCTGGTCATCCGATAGAAATACCGGCTTCGGTTACAAAAGCTTCCAGGACGGGTGATTCCACTTCCAGGACTTCCTTTCCAAAGGTTTCGATGTGAAACTGGATGGCGGACTTGATATCGGCCAGCGCTTCCTCATAAGTGTCGCCTTGGCCAACCACCACCCCTTTCAGACCCAGAGGGTAAGCCACATAGCCGTCACAATGTTTTTCCACAATAATCTTAAATTGCGTCATGGTCCTAAAAGTGGACAATAATCGAAGGGCAGAGAAAGGTCAATAGCGCGACTGACAATCGAGGAGCAGAGAGGAAAGATAACCCCCTCGCCGCGTTCAGCACTAAGACTTACTTGCCGCGAGGGGGCCTTTCATATTCGGCCCGGCAAAAAACCGGCCCGGGAAGGGGGCCAGGACTGATGGGGCTCGCTCCACGGGAAATACTCCCGAGGACTCCGGCCATGCCTCCATGTCGCCATGAAGGAACTCGGTCCCGAGAACAGCGAAAGCCGATGTTGTTGTTGCGGTTGTCCGGCCTGTTGTTGTTCCGGTTTGTGACGCGCAAATTGTTCGGGTTGTTGTTCCAACTCCCGCCGCGCAAAACGCGATACGTTTATCGGCCGCCCTCCCCAAAGTGAAATATTAGCTTCGTTTTACAAAAAATTTCGATGGGGCTTCGCCCCCTGTCTGCGTGCCTGTCTGCCGTGTCCGGCACAGGCAGGCGGCACGCACAGGCAGGCATACCCCCCCAAAGAGTAAAAGGGAAAAAGAACTAAAGGGTAATCAGTCCCGAGAACAGCGAAAGCCGATGTCGTAGTAGCGGTAGACCGGCCTGAGGTAGCTCCGGTGAGGGACGCGCAAAGCGCCCGGGTCGGCGCGCCAACCCCCGCCGCGCAAAACGCGATACGTACCAGTATCGGGACCTTTCGGATTTTTAGCCGGGCTGTTCCTGTAATAGTCCTCATCATAATCATACCAGTCCGCGGTCCACTCCCACACGTTCCCGGTCATGTCCAGAGCTCCATACGGACTCGCGCCTTCAGGATAACTCCCCACCGGAGCGGTCTTCGCGTAACCGTCATCCTGATCCTTGAGCGCCCAATCATTCTCGCAATTCTTGTCGCAGAAGTTCGCCTTCGTCCCGTCAAACTCGTTGCCCCACGGATACATCCTGCCGTCAGTACCCCTTGCCGCCTTCTCCCATTCCGCCTCTGTGGGCAACCGCTTACCCGCCCACTCGCAGTAGGTCTTGGCGTCTTCCCAGGCAACACCAACCACCGGCTGCTTAGAGCCAGTAAACCCGTCATACTTCTCGTTGGCCTCGCATTTGCCCGCGGCAACGCACTTATCATACTCCCCCTGCGTCACCTCGTACTTGTCTATGTAAAAGGCGTCAAGGTAGACCTGGTGCACCGGCTCCTCGTTAGTGAACCATTTGCGCTTGCAATCATCAAGATATTTTCTGCACTCCTTTAGAGCTTCATCCGCGTCCATGCCCATGGTGAACTCCCCGGCCGGAACCAGGACCATGCCCTCGGGAGCGGCCTCCTTTTTCTTGGCCTCCTCCTTTTTCGCCTCCCGCGGCGCACAGGCCAGACTCGCGATCACCGCCAACCCAATAACACCGACCAACGCCGCCATCCCGATTTTAGCCCTCATGACTTGACCCTCCTTGTTTTAAGATATTCAGACAATTCATGCACATGTTACCATGCGCTAAATTCAGAACTCCTGATCTCCCCCGGTAATCCGCTGGAAATTTGGAATCTGGT
>CAYQTK010000008.1:0-42572 GCA_964420375.1 uncultured bacterium | reverse complement strand
GGTGAAAAATCAACTCAAGGCGAAATTTCCGGCATGGAAGAGGCTTAGCAAGAGTCGGAAGCGGGCATTGGCGTCGCAGGTTTTGGAGGAGTTCATGTCGGGGTATGAGTTCTCTGGTGCGGTGGATCGTAGTGCAAACCATATCCCTGCAACGTGAAGAGGGAATTCGGAATCAGGAGGCTAAAATTGGGGGAAGTTCACTGCTTTTTCCTGCTCCTGCTCCATGATCTGTACTTTTCGATGTGTTGACAGGTCAAAAGGATTCATTTTTTCGTCTTGTGAGCAAAGATGATCCGGCTTTCTTCTCAATAGCGGCCGACCCGGCCGGCAAGTGCTCCGGGATTGACTCCATGGTGAGGCTGGGACATAATTCATGTTATCAGGATAAAGTAGTTCGTGCGCAGATGTTAAGAAAAAGGAAACCCCGAAAAGAGCAACCCTCTCGGTTGTGGCTGAAAGAACGCCTCCAATACGGCTTCTCCAAGGGCCTGGTGTTCGTACTGGTCGTGTCGCTTGCTGTCGTTCTTATGCAGTTTAAGAGCTATGACGCTTACGACCGGTTCTATAACGTCCGGTCGCTTTTGTGGGGGGCGGAGCCGAGCTTTAACGCGTGGGCGGTATTGGCCGTGTTTTTGCTCTACCTTTTCCTTTTCGGCCGGCTCATCATGTCGGTCATCCCCGCAAGCTCGAGGCGCCCGCGTTGGCTTTCGTCCCTGGTAGCCCTGCCCGCGGCTGGAATTCTTTTTGGCGCGCTGGACGTCTGCCTGGTGCTGGTAATGGACAACTACAGCGAGGGCCGGCTTGCCGAGGTCCTGGGACTTTTTCTGGCCACTGGTCTTGCCGCATGCCTGGCGGCAAGCGCACTTATAATCCAGGGAGTTTATGAAAGCGCGGGCGGGGTGTTCTCCAAGCCGAAAGAGCTCTTCAAGATACTCCCGTTGGTTGTAATCTGCGGGGCGGTTATATATGCCCTCAAGATAGCTTCGTTTTACCTAGTGCTGGTGCCTTTTGCCGGGCCGGCGTTGCGAGCCGCGGCAAACCTTACCCTGACGCTATGGTTTTTCCGATTCCCGGGAAAGAGAGCGGGTGGAGAGGATATCGCGCTTCCCCGGCCGCCGGGACCTTCCTTTGCCTACTTTTTTTGTTTCCTGTCCATCATCACTGTGGGAATGACCATCGTGGTCCCCGGAACACCTTATCATCCGGACGCAGAGGACGTTCCCTCCCTGGCCATGGTTAAGAACATGCTCCGGCCGGTGATCGAAAAAAGGGAAGACACGGTCATCATGGACTCGCGGGAGCTCATGGTGGTGATACGCAAAGAGCCGTTCTCTTTTGCTCTTCTCGACAGCAGTAACAGGAAGGTCCTGTTAAAGCTTTTAGATGAAAAGGACAGGAGCGGAGACTACCAGGGAATCGCTCTTAACCTCGAGCCCAAGGCAGTGGCTGTCTCGCCGTGGCCCGGTTCTTTTAAAACCCTGACCGGCAAGGTCCGCTTGAGCTCTTCTTCCTTTGCCGCGCCCGAGTTCAGCTTCTCAGAGGACAGCGTGACCGCCGAGTCCAGGATAGGCGTCCGGCCGGTGGCGGTGACCTTTTCATTTTATGACGAAGAGGTGCTGAAGATCACCCTCGAGCCGGGGCCCCGCTCGGCCATGCGCTCCGTGTCCATGTCGTTTTTCGCTGACGAGAAGGAGCGCTTCCTTGGCATCGGCAGGACGGGAAAGGCCTTCAGCCTTAAAGGCAAAGAGATAGACCTCATGGCGGGCCCGGAGAGCAAAAGCTCCGGTTCGGGGCCCGGGCCGGTCTCCGGGCTGACGGACGGCAGGATCGAGTTCTCCTCCGGCACGGGCGGGCTCTGGCCCGTTCCCTTTGTGTACTTCTCCCGCGGGATCGGCGTGTTCATGGCCGAAAGCGTGGACGGCGAAATCGAGGTCCAGACAAGGTATCCGGATGCAGTGCGCTTCTCCTCCCGGGGAGGGCCGGTCACTTTCTTTATCATTAAGAAAAACGCCCCCCTCCAGGTCCTGGAAAAGTACCATCACATGGTCCCCCCGCCAAGGCGCCTCGACCCGCGCATCCTGGCGCCATGGTCGTCGGCGACCCTGGAAGAGACGTGCAACATGAGGGCGTCCCAGGAGATGGAGGTTCTTCGCAAAAACGGGATACCTGCGGGTAACCTGTACGTTCAAGGTCTTTGCGCGCTCTCCCTTGATCGGCTTGATCGCAATTGCAAAGGTTTCAACAACACCGCGGCAGCAGCGGATGAGCTTGGTTTCGAGCTTGCCGCGGACGACGTGGTGTGGCTTCCCCCCCACGGCGCTGATTACCGGCAAGCGCTCCGGCAGGGGCTGCTTGCCAAAAACGCCCTGGGACTTCCCTATCATTTCATGACCGGCAAAGGCACCCGGACCATACTTGACTTTACCAATCACCGGGCAATGGAATGGAGAGCCAAGAGATGGAAGCGCCTGGCTGACATGGGTATAAGCACATTTATGCTCGACCCGCACTGCATCCTTCCGCCTGACGCCGAGCTTTACAACAACGAGACCGGCTACGCCATGCGGAACTTCTATCCGGTGATTTACGGCCGCGCTTTGCAGAATTCTTTTAAAAAGGACGTCCGGATATCTTCATCACTCGGCTATCCGCTCATGGAGACGGTCGCTTCCATGTCCTGGACCGCAGAGGGCTGGAGCGAAAACAGTCGCCGTTCCCTGGAGGAAGGCATCCGCAGGGGCGTCGGACCGGCAATGGCGGGCGTGCAGGCCACTGCCGCGTTCGGACCGTCATCCATACCGAAAGGCTCGGCAAACCATGAGTCCATGCTGCAAAGAACCGGTCTTGGTGCAATGCTTCCCCTGTTCTTCGTGCCCCGCGGAATGGTTGACTACTCCGAAAGCGGCAGCCGACAGCCCGTAAAAGACCTTTCCAAGCCGGCAAGGACCCATGCACGGCTTTTTCCCTACTTCTATTCCTTGTCGTACAAGTCGGAGCGGGAAGGCACGCCCATGGCTTTCCATTGCGCCTTGCTGGGAAGGGACGAGGTGTTCTTCGAGGTCAACGACCAGTTCATGTTGGGCGAGTCGCTACTGGTGGCCCTTCCCGAAGAGCCGGGTCGGAAAAAGAGCACGGTGCGCTTTCCGAAAGGCAAATGGACCGATCTCAGCAGCATGAAGGTTTTTAAGGAAGGCGTACACGAGGTGTCCGGTAACGGGACGCGGCCTCTGATGTTTCTGCGGGAGGGACACTTGCTGCCCCTGTTCGACGAGCCAATGCAAACGTTTACCAGCGCGGGAGAGACCGCTAAGTCGCACGTGTCCCTGGACAAGGACGTCAATATCACCTGGAGCGCAGGCGAACCCGCCGACTTCCTGCTTTTCGACGGCGCCGCCATATCCGCAAGGGGCAGCGCGGATTCCATGGTGTTCCGGGTATCGGGGGGCATGGCACGAAGCTATACCTTGCGGGTACTGGATTGCGACAGGCCGGCGGCAATAAAGAAAAACGGCGAGACCCTGCCCGCCTACTCCTGGAAATACCTGGAGAGGCCCCGCATCCTCCAGGTGTCCGGCCTCAAAGGACCGGACCTCGAAGTGATAATGGTCATGCAATAAACAAGTAATTGGTGAGCCCTTTTTCTTGGGTTGCTCGACCCGCCCTTCAGCCGGAGGAACCAAAGCTTTGGAGGGGATCAGATAAAACGGGCCACTATCTCGCGGATGGTCCCTTCTACGTCATCTGCTCCGCTCTCGCGGACCTTTGCAAGGGCCCGTCGGGCGGCCTCGGAGCGCTGCCGGTCTTCCAGGTCGGAAAGGTCCTCCATCAGGCCGAACCTCCGTCCCACGATGTACTGAAGGCGAACCTCGGGCTCCAGCTCGAGAAACCCGTCGATGACCCCGAGTATCTTCTCCTTGTCCTCCGGAAGCTTTCCCTCGACCCCGGGCAGGAGGTTCAGGATATGGTCGCTGACAACCGCGGAGGTAATGCCGGAAAGGTTCTCGATAAGAAGGTGCAGCTCGCGGGCTGTCTCTTCGTCGCCCAAAAGCTCGAACCTTCCCGACTTCACGTCTTCGTAAAGCGGCATGCCGTCGCGGAGTCCGAGCGAGCGGATGCGGATGAAATGCGGGTTTATGGAGTTCAACGCCCGGGCGGTCTCCAGTGCGTGCTCTTCGGAAAGCGCCCTTCCTCCCAGGCCGGGCATGATGTACTCCGAAAGCTGGAACCCCGCAGCATGCGCCTTTTGTCCTCCGGCGACGTGCATGTCGTGGGTGGAGCCCTTGTCCACCAGATCGAGGACCTTGTCGGAACCGCTCTCCATTCCCACGTGCAGCCGATCGAGGCCGGAGCTTTTCAGAAGCGACAGGTCCTGCTCGCTTCTTTTGGACAGTGTCTGCGACCGGGCATAAGAGGTCACCCGTTCCAGGTGGGGAAAGTTCGAACGCAGGAACTCGATAACCTCAGCCAGGTTTTGCGGCCGCATGATTATGGAGTTGGCATCCTGTAAAAACGCTGTCTTGCCTCCGCCCGACTTCCATATCAGGATGGCGCTGATATAGGGGTTATCCGCGTTTTGCTGGTACAAAGCGGGCAGGGACACGTTGTCCAGGACTCCCCCGAAGCCCAGGCGCCAGGATTCTTCTATTACCAGCCCCTCCCAGTACTTCATGGCGCTTATGTCCGACTTGACTTCATCCACGCTGCGGAGCGAGAACCTGGATCCCTTGTACACCGGGCAGAACCGGCACCTGTTCCACGGGCAGTTGCGTGTAACCCGCAACAAAAGCGAACGGGCCTCCGAAGGAGGCCGGATGGGCCCCTGCTCGAAAGTTGGTAATCGGTTCTCTTTCTCTTCTTCCATTTATTTCACCAATAAGGGCGTTCTCGCAAGGATTAATTTGGAGGCTTAAACGAAGCCTGCCTGAAGCCGGTCGTTACCTTTCCCTGAGACGATTGTCAGCACAGCGGGCCGTATTGTCAAGGCGACACAAAAGTGGAGTTCCCCCGTTTTCACTGTTACAACGGAGCAGCCTTAAAATGAAAATTGAAATCCAGGAAGAAAAAAGGCTTCAGTCCAGGGTTTTCCGGAATCTGCTTATGGACAGGCCGATCACCACCAAGCCGATAACCAACAGCCCCCCCGGCCTGCTGCCAGAGGATGGCGAACTCCGAGCCTTTCAGAAAGAGGCTTCTGACTATTACCAGGAAGTAGCGCATGGGTATTGCCAGGGTAAGCCACTGCACAGGGCGGGGCATGTTCTCGATGGGGAACATGAACCCGGAGAGCAGCACCATGGCGAACATGATAAAGAAGGCCGTCATCATGGCCTGTTGCTGGTTGCTGGATATGGAGGATATGAACATTCCCAGGCCGAGGGTAGTAAGCAGGAACAGTGCGGCGTATGCGTACAGGGCCGCCATGGAGCCTTTGAAGGGCACCTGGAACCATAGTATGGCGATCATGACCACTATGGTGACCTCGATAAAGCCGATGATGACGAAGGGGGCCAGCTTACCGAGGATAAACTCCCATGACTTGATGGGGGTCACGATAACCTGCTCCATGGTTCCCACTTCTTTTTCCCGGACTACGGCCAGGGCGGTGAGCATGGTGGTGATAACGAGGAGGACCATGACCACTACACCGGGGATCATGAAGTTGGCTGACCTGAGCTCGGGGTTGTACCAGACCCGGGGCTGCGGATTTACAGCCAGTCCTTCGCCTTGTTGCAGCCGGGAAAGCCTGGCTGCCGGAGCGGGGGCTTGGGGGGCTGCCGCTGCCGTCGCGGAGTTCAGCTTGTCGGTTATTATCCGGGCATTCTCCATCTGAATGATGATGGACAGGTAGTTTCGGGCGAGTATGGCCTGGTTGGAGTCGGTCCCGTCGATTATGGACTGGACACTCACCTGGTTGCCCTGACCCAGCCTCTGCTGGTAGCCGGGTGGAATAACCAGCGCGACCTTTGCTTGTCTTCTTTTGAGTGCTCTGCCGATTTGTTCATAGTTTTGTGCTTTTGCCTGGCGGTCGAAGTACAGAGACGATGTCACGCTTGCAATCAGCTCCCGAGATGCGTGGGTCCGGTCCTGGTCCCAGGTTACGAGAGGGATATGTTTGACGTCGAGAGTAGCGGCATATCCCATAAAGACGAGTTGGAGCACCGGTGCGACAAAGAGGATGGGGAATATCCGTGGGTCTCGGCGGAGTTGAGAAACTCCTTTTTCATGACCCGGAGGATTTTATACATTTTTCTTTCCGCCGCTCCCGGCTGGTCCGGGTTTTGGTGGGTTCAGATATGAACGGGGCCGGACGGGCGTTTTTGCTCGTGTCTTATCAAGATTAAAATCACGCATAGCGTCGCATAGCGTGCGAGCGACTTCAGTCGCGACTTCCGTCGCTCGCACAAAAATGACTGCTTTTTGTAAGCGACGTAAACAATTGTGAACAAACACTGGTGTCTTGTCAAAAGCTTTTTGGGAAACAGAAAATAATCGTGCGAGCGGCTTTAGCCGCGATCTTCATTGGATCCGTTCCCCTTTTTTCGAGTGACAAAGCACTAGCTACTCTTTGTTTTCCACGTACTGTTTTATACGTTCCGAGTCGGCCGGCGATACGCTGGAAAACCTTATGCCCAGGCCGGCGTTTTTTCCCGCCCCCTTCTCTTCCGGCGTAACCGCCCGCACCACCTTGCCGGAAGCGGTGACGGGTTTTTCCGCGTCAGGAAGCGTAAACTCGAGGGACAGGTCGGTGCCCGCGGGTATCATGGTATCGGTTTCCACGAACAGTCCTCCCTCGGACACGTCCTTGGTGAAGTTTTGCGAAGTGAAGGACTTGCCGGTGGCGGTCGCCGTGACCTTGAGCTCGACGCGGGGATGCTCCCTGCGCTCCACCCTGACGAACTTCTTGATCTTTTCAAAGAGGTCCCGCTGGGTCACCGGCTTGGTTACATAATCATCACAGCCCGCCTGGAAGCAGCGGTCCTTGTACTCCGGCTCCGACTTGGTGGACACCATGATAACGGGGATGTCTTTCAGCGACTTGTTGGTCTTTACGAATCGGCAGACAGCGTCGCCGTTCATGTCCGGCATGAGCATGTCCAGGAAGACCAGCGCCGGCTTTTCCATCTGGATTTTCTTGATGGCCTCGCCGCCGGTCTTGGCCATGATGATCTCGTAGCCGGAGCGCTCCAGCAGCATCTTCTCGAGCCGGAGAAAAGTCTCCATGTCGTCCGCTATGAGTATCTTGTCCTTACTGTCCGCCATGGTAATTATTCCTTTATCTCTATGGCATGATTTATATAACAAGATAAGCAAAATGTCCAGAGCAAATCGAGAAGAAAGTATAACTTTTATCAGATCAGGGGTTGTACTTGCGGATTTCCCGTTGCATCTCCCGCTCCTGGTCCTTTCTCTTGATCTCCTCCCGCCGGTCGTGCTGCTTTTTACCGCGGGCCAGCACTATCTCCAGCTTGGCCTTGCCTTCCCGGAAGTACAGCCGGGAAGGTACAATGGTAAGGCCCCGCTCCTGGACCTTGGACTGGAGCTTTACCAGTTGGCGCTTGTGCAGCAGGAGCTTGCGGGGCCTTTCCGGCTCGTGGTTCACGTGGGTGCCGTGAGAATAGGGGGAGATGTGCAAGCCCACGATATAAAGCTCATGCCCGGTAAAACGGCAATAGCTGTCCTTTAAGTTCACCCGGCCGTCCCTGATGGACTTGACTTCAGATCCCATAAGCTCCATGCCGGCCTCGAAAGTCTCCAATACCTCCCATCGGAAATAAAGGTCCTTGGCGCGGGCCACCACCCGCTCCGACGAGGGTTGCGCCGGCTTCTTCTTTTTCTTGGGCTTTTTCATCTCTCTCGAAGTTCTCTCTCATGATTCGGGACCAAGAACTTCCCGTATCTCGGCCAGCCTCCGGGCCCTCTCTTTCCGCTTTTTGATCCATATGCCTGCAATGGCCAGGGACAAGGCAAGGCCCATGCCTGCTCCTGCCATGGCCAGGTTGTGAGACCCCGCCAGAATGGGTCCCAGAAAACGGCCTCCCCAATCGCGGAGCGCAGAGGTAAAGCACGAGATTCCTCCCAGACCGGCTCCGGCCAGTGCGCCTCCGATCGCTCCCCCCAGCGGAAGAAGGTAGACCAATCCCATGACAAGCTCGTCCGCAGCATCGGGTATAAAAATCTTTACCCGGTCACCGACATCCGCTCCCCGGGGGGCTGCCGCCAGGAGGTCAATATCCTGTTCGCTGTCCTCATCATATACCGTAACCCGGACACGGCCTTCGCCGGCCGGGCCGGATACGACACCCATGGTCTCCATTATATCTTCAGCTCCGGGGGATAGTTTACTCTTGTCAGGATAACACAAAGCAAAAGGGTTTGTCTTTTCTAGTCAGCGGGTGAACTCGGAAAGTCCCAGCACGCGTCTTCTGATTATCTCCAGCCCTGCCTGTGCGGTGAGCTCGCGGCAGAATGTCCGGTCCCTTCCGCCGAACATGAACTCGCGGTCCCAGAGGACCTCGGCGTCCGCCAGCGCCATGTGCACCGTTCCCACCGGCTTTTGCTCTGTTCCGCCGCCCGGTCCGGCTATGCCGGTAATGGCCAGGGCTATGTGCGCCCTTGAACCCGCGAGCGCCCCCGTGGCCATGGCCCTGGCTGTCTCCGAGCTTACCGCGCCGTACTCCTCCAAAGTCTGTTCGTCCACATCCAAAAGCTCCGTTTTTGAAGGATTGGAGTAGACCACAAACCCCCGGTCAAGCACGGCCGAGCTGCCCGGAACATCGGTGAGCCGCTTGCAAATTAATCCTCCGGTACAGCTCTCCGCAACCGCCAGCTTCATATTTCTGGCCCCTAAAGCCCGGAGCACCTCCTCTTCCAGAGAGCTGTCGTCTTCCGAGTAAATAACGTCTCCCACCCTTGACCGGATGTCGGCCACCACCCCGTCCAGGGTCGTCTCGCCGGTCTCCTCGCTGTTCGCCGCCGCTATCAGCTTGAGCTGTATCTCCGGGAATATGGCCCGGAAGGAAAGCCTTAGGCCCTCCGGCAGATCAAGGATCTGAAGTTCCTGGTCAAGCTGGGACTCGGTCATGCCAAAGGTCCGGATAATGCGGCTGCGATAGACCAGGTCTCCCGAGCCGGCAAGGCGCGGCTCAAGCGATTGCTCGAACATGAGCTTGCACTCGCGGGGAACTCCGGGCAGAAAGTAAAAAGCAGTGGTGTCCAGTATCATAACAAAGCCGGGCGCGGTCCCCACCGGGTTCTCGATAAGCTCGGCGCCCGCCGGAATCAGGGCCTGTTTCCTGTTGTTCTCGCTCATCTCCCTGCCGATGGACTCGAAAATCCCCCGGATTCTCGCAAGCGCTCTCTCGACTTCCTCCATTCCCACTCCGGCCAGGCGGCAGGCAGCCTCCCGGGTGAGGTCGTCCTCTGTAGGACCGAGCCCGCCGGTGACAATAACGTGGTCCGCGCGGTCCCCCGCAAACCGGAGCGCCTCCACAATGGCTTCCAGGTCGTCCCCCGCAGTAAGATGGAAAACCGTGCGAACACCCGCGGCCAGGAGCCGGTCGGACAGCCATGCCGAGTTTTCGTCCGTCACCGCGCCGGTGGTCAGCTCGTCTCCTATGGATACCAGGACCGCTTTCATTTTATGTCCCCCAAAAGTATCGGAACACCTGGATAATCAAGTTGGCGTAGACCCCCGCTATGACGTCGTCCAGGACGATGCCCAGCCCGCTGGTTGCCCTTCTCTCCAGGTATCGGGCCGGCCATGGCTTTATGATGTCGAACACACGGAACAGAATAAAAGCCGCGATAATGTTGGCAGTGGCAGGCGGAAGAAGGAACATGGCTGCCAGGTAGCCAATTAGTTTGTCTATCACCACCTCGGAAGGGTTGTTGCGTCCGGCAGCTTGCGAGTAGGAATGGGCCACACTCCAGCAGAGCAGGAAAAGGAATATCCATAACAGCTCGTAGATATAGGCGTTCAGCCGGCAGATAAAAAGATACGCCACAACAGCGCCGGCCGTTCCCACCGTGCCCGGAGCAAGGGGCGCGTAACCAAGGCAGAGCATAGTGGCGGCCATACCGACCAGCTTGTGAGGACCCTCGAACTCCCGCGTTTGTGACTTCAACTTCGCTCCCTGGGCCCCTTTGCATAAATCTCCGGGGTCTTTTTTATAAGATGCTGATCATTACTTTAATCCCGGATAAGCGTTTGGTCAAGAAAAAAAACGATCCCCCTGTAAAAAGTCCAATTGCAGCCCCAAGGGGGCATAGAACCATGGCCAAGGGCGGCTGTCTGCGTGCCCAACGCACAGGCGGGCAAGCCCTTGGTCAGAGAGCATAGAATAAAAAAAAGCGCTGAAAGCGCGAGGTAAAGTCATCATTTATGTATGGACACCAATACGTTACGTGGCCCTTTTCAGGGCGGGGCGCTTTTTTGAAATCTTTTCCCAGGGCTTGTAGTGCTTTGTCACTCGAATAAAGGGGAATAAGGCCGACGAAAATCGCGGCTAAAGCCGCTCGCACGAAGATCGCGGTATCAGCCGCTCGCACGAAGATCGCGGTATCAGCCGCTCGCACGACTCTCTTCTATTCCCCGAGAAGCATTTGACGGAACACTAACCCCGGGCTATAGAACGTCGCTGTTTCAGATCTCTAATAGGCTTATTTTGACCTTTTACGAGGGCATCAAAAATGTTTTCCACAATCAAAAAGAAAAACGGAAATCATTGGGTTATCCACCAGCTCCACAGGCTCGACTATTACCCTACTGGTCAAAGGTCCCGGCCCGTGGAGCTGTGAATAATTCCAATGATGACATAACCAAACAGACAAGCTCCGATGAATGGATTCCACGCCGGGGAGCTGATGAAATAAGGCCATCCCCAAAAGCCATATTGACCCGCAGCCGCGAATTATATAAATTGTAATGACATGAAACCGCCTCTCATACTCCGGCGCCCCCTTTATAAGAGCTTGTTTATTCTCTTGGCAGCGGCATCCATTCTTTGTTCTCCGGTGTGCGATGACAAGGGCAAGACAATAGGCGGGCTGATTGTCAGGCATGATACACCTCTGAAATGGACATCGCTCGAGCCTGGCCTTGATTATACGCGCCTTTTCCTTGTCAGGGACGGCAACGACAAGGTAAAGCCCGCGGTTTTGCGCATCGACCCGGCAAAGTACGAGTTCGCGCTTCTTCGCGCTCCGTCCCTTCTGGACGAACCATCCGGCGAGATAAAAAAGATGGCAGAGAAAGCGGGGGTCCCGGCAGCTATCAACGCGAGCTTTTACCTTCCGGAGACATACGAGCCCATCGGCCTGGTGGTGAGCAAAGGCTCGGTGGTCCACTCCTGGCACAAAAAAGCGGGCTCGGGGCTTTTTATCTACAATGACGGAAAAGCGGACATTGTCTGGGCCAGGGAGTACGACAAGAAGTGGGAGAAAGCAGGACTCGCGCTCCAGTCCGGGCCGCTGCTGGTGGAGCCCGACGATAAGGAAGGCATATACGCCAACACCAAAAAGTACCGCCACCGAAGCGCACTCGGAATTGACGGCCGGGGCCGCGTGCTCATGCTCTGCACTCTGAAGGAACACCAGGGCGAAGACCTTGGCGGTCTCGACCTTTACGAGCTCATGAAGATTATGATGGCCTCCCCCCAAGAGGGCGGTCTGGGGGCCAGGCGAGCACTCAACCTGGACGGAGGTGCCTCATCCGGATTGTACGTCCGGCTTCCCGGCCTTACCCTCCACGTGCCGTCAACCAACGAGGTAAGAAACGGCATTGCAGTAAAAAAGAGAAACTAGATGGACATAGTTTTCATCCGGCACGGCGAATCCACGGCAAACCGCATGGGGATCATCCAGGGACAGGGCGACTTTCCCCTGTCCGAGACGGGCAGGGAACAGGCACGTCTTACGGAAAAAGCGCTTGTCGATTTCCGTCCCCAGCGGGTCTATACCAGCCCGCTCCGCCGCGGCCGCGAGACCGCGGAGATCATTAACGGACCGCATGGCGCTCCTCTTATGGCCCTTGCCGAGCTCATGGAGTATGACCTCGGCGAGTTCGAAGGCTTTACCATGGACGAGATCACGGCGCGATTCCCGCAAGTGAGGGAAAGGACGGCAAGAGGCGTTCCCTTCCATCACCTCCCGGCAGACGCGGAGACCGACGAACAGGTGGACAAGCGGACGCGGAGAGCCCTCTCGATGATAATGCAATGCGGCTGCAACCGGGTGGTCGTGGTCTCCCACCTGGGAGTGCTGGCGTTTATGATAGCCGTTTTGCTCGAGCGGCTGTCGCTTGATAATCCCTGCGGGAAGAAGCTGGTTCTGAAGAACTGCTCCATAAGCCGGATATGCACAAAGCCCGTTCCGAAAGTCATCGCGGTTAACGACGATTCGCACCTTTGCTCGTTTGCGGGGGAAGCCGGCTTCAGATAAAATTGTCGGTCATAAAGGAGACTTCTCATGCGATTGTTAAGACATTTAAGGGAAGATATTGCGGAAGCGTGGCGCAAGTTCTGGAACCAGCCCAACAAGACCTACCGGAACTTCCAGATAGTTTTCGGGCTGCTCGCCGTTCATTTTTTCTTTCCCGCGCTGAACTACGGGTTTGCTCCTCAATCGGCAATCGACATGTTCCGGTGGATGGGCTCGGTATCGGGCGCTCCGCCCTATCCTTTTTCCGAGGACGGCTTTGTATGGCGGGTGCTGGCTTCTGGCAACGTGCTTACCCTGGCCTTTATGTGCTTTCTGCTCATGGCCAATGTTCGACGCTTCTACCCCGTCCTGGTCCCGCTGTGCTTCATGAAGGGCTGCGCCGCGCTGGGCTTTCTGCTCGCCTTTTTGTGCGGTTTCCATTTCTTCCCCTTTCTGGGAGTTGCGATCTGGGACAGCATTAACGTTCTTCTCTTTCTCTACTTCGCACACACCGCTTACTGGAGCCTGGAGGAGTGGGGGGAAGAGACCGCTGTTCCCCGGCTGTTCTGGAAATCAAGGAACCATTGATGGGACTTTTCCGCGCGGAAGAGAGATGGCTCCGCTCGGAGCTTGTCGCCTTGATTCCCCCGGAAGGCGAAATGCCCCTTTCCGCGGATGATGCGGGCGCGGTGGACATCTTCGCGGACATGATCGACCACCTTCCCCGGCTGACCGGCTTAAGCCTACACGCCACAGTGGTCTTTGTCGAGTTCGCCGGGCCGTTGTTCGGCCTGAAAAAGACCGGCCGCTTTTCCAACCTCAGCGACGATCAGAAGACCGAGTGCCTGAAGCGCCTTTCGATAAGCCGGCTCTACCTTGTCCGGCAGATGGCGATGCTTTTGAAGATGATCGCCTGCTTTGCATGGGGCGCTGACCCCCGGGTGCGGCGCTCTCTGGGATACGACCGGCCGCCGCGCTTTGTGCAGCGTGACCCGGAGGCCGGCAATGATTGATTACAAAGACGGGGTGTTCGAAGAGATCGCAGGCAGGCGGGTCCGCGAAGATGCGGACTTCGTGGTCATTGGCACCGGTCCGTCAGGCGCCACCGCCGCCCATGTGCTCGCCTGCGAGGGCCATGACGTGCTCATGATCGAGGAAGGAAGATGGGTAAGCTCCTCCGAGTTCGACGGCACGGCCTACAACATCCAGAAGCATTGCTACCGCGAGATGGGCACAATCGCGGCCATGGGCAAGAGCATGATACCCGTGATCCAGGGAAAGTGCGTGGGCGGAGGATCGGTCATTAACGCGGCCATTATCTGGAAGCTCCCCCCCGACGTATACGACAGGTGGGCCGAGGAGTACGGCATAGGCGACGCAGTCACCTGGCCGGAGCTTGCCGGTTCTTTCGAGACGATCGAAAAGGACCTCGAGGTAAAGCCGGTCTCGCCCGGGTCGCTGGGCAGGAACAACTCGCTTCTAAAAAAAGGCGCCGACCGGATGGGAATATCTTCGCGGATCATTCCGCGGAACGAGAAAGGTTGCAAAGGCCTGGCCCAGTGCCTGACGGGCTGTCCCATACAGGCCAAGCAGTCAATGGACCTTAATTATATACCCTGGGCGCTTCAGAAAGGTGCCCGGCTGTACGCGGCCTGCAAGGCCCATCACATCGACGTGAAGAGCGGCAGGGCCCGCGCGGTGCACGCCGACTTTCGCGACCCGCTTACCGGTAAAAAGAGCGGGAGCCTCTACGCGCGTGCCCGGCGGGGCGTGGTGGTCTGCGCGAGCCCCGTGCAGACGCCTCTGCTTTTATGGCGGTCGGGGATCGGCCTTAGAAGCGGACACCTGGGCCGTCACTTTTCAGGCCATCCGGGCGCGGGCGTGATGGCGGTTTTCCCGGACGAGGTCCGCATCTGGGAAGGGGCCACCCAGGGGTGGGACTCGGAGCATTACCGGCAGAGCGACGGTCTCAAGTTCGAGGCCCTTTCCATACCTCCGGACCTGCTTGCAGCGCGCGTTCCCGGCGTGGGGGTCGAGTTCAAGAAGGCCCTCGAGTCCTATGACCGGCTGGCCAACGTGGGGTGCGCGCTCATCCCCGAAGCTGAAGGCACGGTAAGGCCCTTGGGTTCCGGTCCCATGATCTCTTACTCCTTGACCAAAAAGGACACCGGCCGGCTTCGCAAAGGCATCCGCATCCTGGCGGACCTCATGGCAGCGGCGGGCGCGGAAAGCATAATGCCGGGCATCTACGGGGTCCCGCCGGTGCTTTCTCGAGACGAGCTTCACAAGATCGACCAAGCGTCTCTTGATCCCCGCTGCTACACCATGGTCATGACCCACCTGTTCGGCACGTGCCGGATGGGACCGGACCCGAAGACCAGCGTTACCGGCCCGGACTTCCAGGTGCACGACACCCGCGGGGTGTACGTCCTGGACAGTTCCATCTTTCCGACGCACCTGGGTGTTAATCCCCAGCATACCATAATGGCGATTGCCATGGCCGGAGCCAAAAGAATAGCGGCGGGCTCTCGCCGCCTTTAAACCCTTCCTGAATAAGGAGTTTGCCATGACCGTGCAGGTAGACAAAGAAGAAGGGATCACCGTGGTCACCATCTCCCGGCCGGAGAGCAGGAACGCAGTGGACCGGCCTACTGCCGAAGCCCTGGCAGAGGCCTTCCGGAGCTTTGACAATGACGCAGATTCGGGAGCCGCGGTGTTGTGGGGCGCTGGCGGCAACTTTTGCGCGGGCGCGGACCTGAAGGCGCTTTCCGAACCGGAGCGCCGGAACCGGACGGAGCATGAAGGGGACGGCCCCATGGGCCCCACCCGGATGCTGCTTAGCAAGCCGGTGATAGCCGCGGTGTCGGGTTACGCTGTTGCCGGCGGTCTCGAACTTGCCTTGTGGTGCGATCTTCGAGTAGTTGACGTGACCGCGGTTTTCGGAGTGTTCTGCCGCAGGTGGGGAGTGCCCTTGATCGACGGGGGAACGGTCCGGCTTCCGCGGCTTATCGGGCTGTCGCAGGCCATGGACATGATCCTTACCGGGCGGTCGGTGGAAGCGGAGGAAGCACTGCATATGGGTCTGGCCAACCGGCTTGCCGACAAGGGCGGGGAGAAAGAAGAAGCCATCAGTCTCGCGCGCTCCCTCACCCGTTTTCCAAAGACATGCCTTCAAAATGACCGGCTCTCCGCCTACCAGGGCATGGGCATGGAGCAGGAAGATGCCATAAAGAACGAGTTCCGGCTGGGGCGCTCTTCATTGCAGAGCGAGGAGATGATAAAGGCTGTAAACGGCTTTGTCTCCGGCAGGGGCAGGCACGGCGGTTTTGATGATTGACGCAAGCACGCTTTTCATAGTAGATTTGGATCTGCGTTACTGGCGCAGATATCATTAAACGACGGAGGCGGTTTGTCTGGTATCAGGCTGGCCATAGGACAGGTAAACACCGGGGTGGGCGATTTCGAGGGCAACCTGGAAAAGATTGTCTCAAAGACAAAGGAGGCCTCGCACCTTGGCGCGGACATCATAGCCTTCCCCGAAATGGCTCTTTGCGGTTATCCGCTTGAAGACCTTGCATTTCGGGGGTCTTTTCTTTCGGCGTGCGATCATACTCTGCAAAGGCTTTGTAACGAACTTAAAAGGCACAAGCTCACCGTTATCGTCGGGGGCATTGAAACCGGAGACACCCTTTACAACAGCTCGTTCGTTCTTCAGGGCGGTGAGGTTATCGGTCGCGCTCGGAAGCGCTACCTTTTCTGCTGCGGCCGTTTTGACGAGTCCCGTTACTTCAGTGCCGGTGAGATGCCGCTGGTTATTGATGCCGGCAGTTTCCGGGCCGCGGTGACTTTGGGCGATGACTTCGGGTATCCGGTTTTCCCGGCAGAGGTCGACCTTTTAATCAACCTTTGGAACGAGCCTTTCCAGTACGGGCGGCGTCCGTTGCGGGGCCGCATGATGACGGAGCGTGCGCGGGAAGATGCGGTGTCCATGGTTATGGTGAGCCCTGTAGGTTGCCAGGACGACATGATCTTTGAAGGCTCTTCCAAGATAGTCGACGGTTTCGGTGAAGTGTTGGCCCGGGGTTCCAGTTTTTCCGAGGACCTGGTGGTTGCCGACCTTGACCTTCGGACCCTGCAGGCTCTTCGCGCCCGCACTTATCATTCCTTTCAGCAAAACGAGCAACACCTGGCCAAGGCCCGGCGGATCAGGACCGATCCGGTCCTCAGTCGGCGCAAGAGGCCCTCCCGTCTTCAGGGCGAAGTCAAGCCGCTTTTAAACGGTCCGGAAGAGCTGTTTACAGCGTTGTCTTTTTCCATCCGGGAGTTTGTTCTGAAAAACGGCATGGAGGTGGCCGTGGTAGGTCTCTCCGGGGGAATTGACTCCTCCCTGGTTGCGCTGCTTGCCCGGGAGGCCCTGGGCAGCGGCAGAGTGATCGGGGTTTCCATGCCCTCTTTGCACACCAGCCGCGAATCGAAGCGCAACGCGTCCAGGCTCGCGCAGAACCTGGAGATCAAGTTCATGGAGGTCTCGATTCAGGGTCTTTTCACCAAGTCGCTTAAGAGCCTTTCCGGGGCTTTCGGGGACGCAAAGGCCGTCGTTACCGAAGAGAACCTCCAGGCACGGCTGCGGGGCCTGGTGCTCATGGCAATAGCCAACAAGCAAAACGGCGCAGTGCTTGCACCCGGCAACAAGAGCGAGACCGCGACCGGCTACTGCACCCTGTACGGCGACACCGCGGGCGCGTTCGCCCCCCTATGCGACGTTTACAAGACCCGGGTTTATGAGCTTGCTTCGTGGTACAACAAGAGGGCGGGCAAAAGGGTCATACCTCAGAACGTATTCGAGCGCGCTCCTACAGCAGAACTCAAGCCGGGCCAGACCGACCGCGACCGGCTTCCTTCTTACTCGGACCTCGACCGCATCCTGGAGGGGTTTTTGGAAAAGGGCCTTTCCGCACGGGAGCTGATCGAAAAGGACGAATCCGAAAACACGGTCTACCAGGTGCTTACCATGCTGTTGAACTCGGAGTTCAAAAGAAGACAGGCCCCTTTCGGACCCACCGTGTCGGAACGGCCTTTGTCCGACCTTCGCCTTCCCGTTTCCAAGACAACGGGCTGGTGGAACACGGCCGAATTGACAGGCAAGGCCAAAGCAGCCAAAAGCCGCGCCCACGCCTCGGAGGAATAGTCCGCTTTTTTCTCTCCCCCGGATGTCCGCAGTAGGCTTGTTGTTACTTTAACTGCTCCTTTTGTTTCCTTCTTTTGCCGAGGTTTTTGATGTCTTGTGCAAAGTCCTCGAAGAGCTTGTAGAAGACGGGTATGAGCACCAGGGTGAGCAGGGTGGATGTTACCAGTCCCCCGAGCATGACGATTCCGAGGGGCTGTTGCAGCTCCATTCCTTCGGCAGTGCCCAGGGCGATAGGCAGCACCCCGAACATGGTGGTGGTTGCGGTCATGAGGATCGGCCGGAGCCTGGTTTTTCCCGCCTCTACTATGGCTTCTTCCTGCTCCATGCCGCTCCGGGCATACTCGATGATAAAGTCCATCAGCACGATGGAGTTGGTGGCCACGATGCCCACCAGCATTATCAGTCCAATAAAGGCGGTGATACCGAAGTCCACGTTGGCTATAAACAGGCCGGCCACCGCCCCTGTAAAGGCCAGGGGCACAGCCACCATTATGGTTACGGGATGGATGAGCGACTCGTAGAGGCTTGCCAGGATGAGATAGACCAGTATCACTGCAGCGACAAACATTATTCCCAGGGCGGTGAAGGCGTCTTTGAGGTCTTCCATCTCTCCGCCGAACTCGATGGAGTAGCCTTCGGGCAAGGTGGCAGTGACTTCTTTGAGCTCCGCCTGGATGTCCTGAACAATGTCGCCCATGGGTCGCTCGGTCTTGTTGGACCCCACCTTCACCAGTCGCTTCGAGTTCTCTCGCACGATCTCGTTGGGACCCGCTCCGAACTCGAACTCGGCCACATCGCGCAGAGGCACCTTGAATCCCCGGGGGGAAGATATGCGGACGTTCCGGATTTCGTCAATCTGGTCGCGGTCCTTTTCCATTAGTTGGACGGTGATGTCGTACTCGTCTCCTCCCTTTCGGAACAGGCTCGCCCGGGTGCCTCCAATGGCGGCCTTGGCCCCTCCCATGGCCTCGCCTATGGTGAGGTGGTAGGATGCCAGCTTTTCCGGGTTGAAGCTGAACACGTACTCGGGCGTGCCCTCCTCGATGGTGGTGCTTACGTCGCGGGTCCCGTTTACTTTCTCCACCCTTTCTTTGACCCGGTCGGCGATCTCCTCCAGCACTTCGAGGTCGTCGCCGTAAATCTTCACCTGGATGGGTTTCTCGGTGGTAAAGTCAATGGAGCCCGCGTTCTGAAAGGCTATCTCCACGTTGGGGTTCCTGCGTTTTATCTCATCCCATATTTCTCTTAGTTCCTCCTCCGAAGTGGTCCGGCCCTGGCTCATCTTTTTCATCCTGATGTTCATTTCCGCTTCATTGGTGCCTTGCTCTCCTCCGGTAAAGGCGGCCCGGGAAGGGTCTCCGCTTTCCCCCATTACCATGAAGAAGTTGATGTAATCGGGGACCCTTTCGCGGTGTATCTTGGTGATCCGCTGCATGAGCTCGTCGGTTTCCTCCAGCATGGTCCCGGGCGGCAGGATGATCTTGGCCCGGTACATGTTTCCTATCAAACGGGGAACGAACTCGAACCTTCCCTGGTAGTACATTATTCCGATGAGCTCTCCGGTAAGCACCATGACCAGGAAGGCCAGTATGAGCACCAGGTACCAGTAATGGAGGGACCACTTCAAAACCCTTCCATAGAAGCTCTGGAGTGGCTCGAACACCCTTCTGCTCAATCTCGGTTTTTTGGCCCCCTCCTGGGTCTTGAGCAGCTTGGAGGAGAGCATGGGGACCACTGTAAAGCTTATGAGCAGGGAGGCCATGAGCGCGAAGAAGACGGTGCCCGCGAACGTACGGAAGAGCTGTGCAGAGAGTCCTTCGGTGAAGGCCACAGGCAGGAAGATGATGACCGCCACCAGGGTGGCCGAGGTCACAGCGGTGGCCACTTCCCGGAATCCTCGTTCCGCGGCGACCTCAGGCGACTCGCCCAGTCCCAATCGGCGATAGATGTTCTCCAGCACAACTATGGAGTCGTCCACCAACTTGCCGATGGCTATGACCATTCCTCCCAGCGTCATCATGTTCAGGGTGTAGTCGGAGAAGTACATGGCGATAAAGCAGGCCAGCATGGAAAGGGGTATGGAGGTTATCACGATAAGCGAGGGCCTTAACTGGAGAAGGAACAGGAAGATGACGATCATGGCCAGAATAGCGCCTTCCACCGCGGCCCTTCCCAGCGCGGAAAGCGAGTCGGTAATGATCTCGGAAAGATCGAAGCTGATCCCCAGCTCGACCCCGCCGGGCAGGCTTTCCCGGACGTCGCCCAGGGCATTGGTCACTATGTCGGCGACCTCGACCATGTTGGCGTCGGTCTCCTTGACAACGGCAAGGCCCACACCCTCGCTGACGCCTTTTTTGTAGTGGACCATCCGGAAAAGTCCATTCTTTTCCTTAAAGGTGTCTTTGACCTCGGCCACGTCGCGCAGCCGGATGGGGGATTTGGAGGCGTTCCCGGCAATCGGGTCCTGGTAGGGCATGAGCTCTTTGAACTGTTTTTGTTGCATCTCTGCGGAAGAGGCCCCGAAACCCACCACCTGGTCTCTTATCTGCTCCACCGTTTCGTACTGGTTCTCTCCGCGGACGCGGAAACGAAGCGGCTTGACGTCAATCTCGCCGGCGTCCGCGTCCAAGTTGCTGTAACCGATGGCCTTCATGACGTCGGTGATGGTCAGACCGTACTTTTTCAGCTTCTCCTGGTCCACGTTGACCTGTATCTCCCGGTACAGACCTCCCAGTGTCATGGTGCTGGCCACGCCGGGCAGGCGCTCGAGCATGGGCCCCACCTGGTCATTGGCTATATCGGCGAGGTCGGCCAGGTTCCTCCTTCCGCTGGGATCGTCCAGGTGGAGGAACATCACCGGCATGTCCTGGAAGTCGACGCGGAGCACCATGGGCTCTTCTATGCCTTCGGGCAGCACATCTCGGACCATGGATATCTTCTCGCGGATGTCCGCGGAAGCGGCGTCCAGGTCGGTCCCCCATGCGAACTCGGCCTGTACGAAGCACATCTCCTCCTGGGAGGTCACCTTGACGTTTTTGATGTTGGAGGCTGTCTTGACAACCGATTCAAGCGGTTTTCCGAGCCGCTCCTCGATCTCTTCCGGGCCGGCGCCCTCGTAGCGGATGAACACCACCAGGTTGGGAAAGGATATGTCGGGCATGAGGTCCAGGGGCATTCTGTACCAGGACAGCGCGCCCAGGACCACGATCATTATCATGCCCATGAGCACTGTTACAGGCCTTCTTATGGGGAAATTAAAAAGGTTCATTTTTTTAGTACTTCAAAAGGTCAGGGAGATTGTCCGGGTTGCGGCGTTATGGTAGCGCCGGAGTCAGGCTCCACTGTCGTGCCGGCGCCGGCTTTCACGTCTTCAGTATCTCCCGCATTTTGCTCCCATCCCGGGGGAGGATTGGACACGGTTATCTTGGTCTGGTCCTTTAAAACCACCTGGTTCTTGTCAACCACCAGGTCGCCGGGTTCCACTCCCTCTATGATTTCGTACTTCTGCCGGTCAAAGTACCCCAGGTCGACCCCGGTTTTTTCTATGATCATCTTTTCCGGGTTTACCACGAATGCCCAGAACTTGCCTTCTTTAGGAAAGAGGGCGCCTCTCGCCAGCACGGGCACGCCGTAGTGGACGTCCGCCACCAGTTCGATGCGGGCGTACATCTGGGGAAGAAGCTCGTGGTCCGGATTGTCAATGGTTATCTCCACGGCCGCGGTGTGGGAGAGCGAGTCCAATATGGGGTCTATCCTGGTTACCGTGCCGTTGAAGAGTCGCTCGGGAAAAGCCTCGACGCGGACGCGGGCTGGAGTCCCCACTTTTACCCTTCCCAGGTCGGCTTCGATAAGCGAGGTCTTCACCTTTACCTTGTCGATGTCCACTATCACCGCCACCGGCACCTGGGGCGTGATCATGGCACCGGTGCTGTCAATTATAGACGCCACTATCCCCGACCGCGGCGCCTTTACTCCATAGGCCAGGTAACGCGCTCCCACCACGTCGCGGTCTACAGTGGCCAGGACCTGGTTCTTCCTGACCTCGTCTCCCTTTTCCACCCTGGCCTCGATGAGCTTGCCCGGCTGGGGTATCTTGGCGTGTACGTCAGCCCGGTGGGCCGGCTCCACGTAACCGGTAACGTACACTATGTCCTCCACAGTGCCGGTGTCCACTTCGGTAACGTGGACCGGGATGCTCCGTTCGAAAACCTTGGCCTCCTCCTCCGCCTTCTTCTCCGAGTACTCCTTCAGCTTGATGCCGCCATAGACGGAAAGACCCAAGAGGCCGACTATAACCAGCAGGATAAAAATAGTGGAAGCTCTCATGGTATCTCTTCCTCCTCGGGCACGCCCAGCGCGGACTTGAGATTGGTCCAGGCCTGGTTGTACTCGTAAACCGCCTGGAGCCTTTCCGCCTTGGACCGGGTCAACTGGGAGTGGGCGTCCATCACGTCCACGTTGGTCGCCAGCCCCACCGCATACCTGGCGCGGGCCACGTCATAGTTCTTTTGCGAAGCACGTACACCGGCATCGCGGGCCTTGACTGTCTGGCGGGCGGCATTTAGGGAAAGCAGGGCGTCCTGCACCTGTGTCTTGATGCCCAGCTCGAGGGCCTCCATGCCCTTGTTCACCTGGCGGAGCATGGCACGGGCCTCGGCAACCTTGCCCCGCGTCTCGCCACCGTCGTAAAGGGGAACGGAAACCGATACCCCCGCCTGGTAGCCGTCCCTCCAGATGTCGTCGTTGGGCGGCATCTCCTGGCCACGGTCCCACGAGTAGTTGGCGAAAAGCGCGACAGTAGGATAGGCGTTGGCCTCGGCGATCTCCACCATCTCGCGGGCCATCTTCTCCCGGAGACGCAACGTGCGCATCTCCGGACGGTGCTCCATGGCGATATCGTAAAGGTCCTCCGGCACCGGCAGATCATGCGGCTCATACTCCAGCTTGCCTTCGGCCTCCACTACCGTCTCCAGGTCTATGTTCAAAAGGTTGTTAAGATATAACCTCGCTTTCTTCACACCGTTCCTGGCCTCGATGCGGCGGGGCTTCAGGTCGGCCAGCACAGCCTCCATCTGAAGCACGTCCAGGTTGGACGCCAAGCCCTCGTTGTAAAGCGCCTGCACCTGCTTGTAATGCGCGTTTGCGGTGCGATAAGACTCGTCCACCACCCCGACCATCTGCTGGGCCAGCAGAAGACCCGAGAAGGCCTGCTGAATATCAAAGATAAGCTGGTTCCTGGTCTTTCTAAGGTCCTCCTTTTCCACCTTCTTCTGAAGCTCGGCAGCGTCAATGCTGTTTCTGATCTTGTTGCCGGTGTAGATCGGATACTGGGCTTCCACCTTGGCACCGTAGATGTCGCCTTCCCGGGTGTTGGACATCTCGAAGCCCGGGAAAGGAAGCATGTGGATGTGGGCGGGAAGTCCGGGAACAAGCCCGCCCGAAGGATTGGCCATGGGCATGGTGGTGGGGATGTACTGGGGATCGGTGGTCTTGAACTCGGGCAGCTTGTTGGACCGTACTGCATTGGCGGAGAACTCGACGCTGGGGTAGAGCCTGGCGCGGGCCTGGTCCAGCTTGGCCTTGGCCTCGTCAACCTTGGCCTCGGCCTGCTCTATGCGGGGATTACGAGCAAGACCCGTTTCAATGCATTCTTCCATGGTTAGACGGACAGGCTCACGGGTGTCCGCAGGGGGGACCTCTTGCGACTTAACAGAGGCTCCACATAACACCAGCAAGGCTAAAGCAAACACCCAAAACCGCGGTTTCATTATTCGCCCTCCTGAGCCGGCGTACGCCGGGTACCGTTAAAAAAGAGGTCCAGGAGCTGACCGGCTTTCTCTTCCAGGCTAACGGAATCCGGGGTGTTGATGGTCACGAAAAGAAAAGCATGGATCAGGCCCAGAAACGACATGGCAAGATCAGCAGGGGAGTAGGGTTTAAAAAAACCTTCATCAATACCCCGCGACATCAGGGACACCATACGACCAAGGTAGCTCTCCTGCTTCTCCGTAATCACGTCGTGGAAGTGGCCCTTGGCGCTCGATTCGAAGCTCGCGCGCTGCTCTACAAAAATGCGAAAGAAGTCCCGCTCTTTCTGAAAAAAAGACATGACCGTCTTGACGTAGCTCTCCAGTATCTCCAGCGTATTCCCCTCGATCAGGTAAACCCGCTCCAGTTCCGACTCCAAGGCCTCGATCTTGTTATGGAGAAGATTGAAGTAGAGCTCCTCCTTGTTCTTGAAGAAGTTATACAAAGAGCCCGTAGAGAACTCTGCCCGGGCCGCGATCTCGCTCATGGCTGCGCCGTGATAGCCCTTGTTGGCGAAAACGTGGGTGGCGGCCTCCAGTATCTCCCGACGGCGGGCCAGGAATTCCCTTTCCTTTCTGCTTAATTTCCCGTTTTCTGAATAGTCGTTCATTTTTTAAACCCGTGTTCAATGATAAGCGATATAATCACAACTTGCTCTCACTGTCAAACGGAATAAAAAACAGCGACAACAAAGCAGGAGTCCTTGCCAAGAAACAGGCACTAGAATAAGGTCTTCAGACCGGTAAAGTCAAACGGTTCGACAAAAAGCTCGGCCGCGATTTTTTGATTCCCTTCTCCCGGTATGAGATAATCCGAAAAGCAGCGAATTTGGGGGGTTCAGTGTCCTGGGTTTTACGCTTGCCGGAGTCCGCTCCGTTCGAACAGGTCCTTTACCAGCGACTCCGGTGGATGGTAAGGCTACGTTGGCTGGTGGCGGGCGGTATTCTTGCCACCGTTGTTCTCGCCGACCGGATCACCGCGGTGGGGTATGCCAGGTTTCCCCTCTACTTCATCGTGGTTTTCATCCTGGCTTATAACTTTGTACTCGACTATCGGCTCTCCCGTTTTTCCGAAGAAAAGCCCCGGCTTCTCTTTTTCGCAAACCTCCAGATCGGCTTGGACATCTTCGCTCTTCTTCTGCTGGTGGTTTTTACCGGGGGCGTCCAGAACCTGTTCGTGTTCTACGCCGTGTTTCACGTGGCAATAGGCTCCATGCTGCTTCCCCGCAGAAACGTGGTCATCGTTACCATCTGTATCTGCGTCGCGGTGGTGGCCCTGTTCTGGCTTGACTACCTGGGGCTCATTCCTGCCCGCTACCGGTTACATAACTTCATTCCCCGATACATGCACCAAAACGCCACTTACGTGTTCGGTCTCTCTTACATCTTCGTGACCGTGCTCATGGTGACCGCTTACATGGCCATTACCGTAAGCGGGAGCTTGAAAGACGCTCAGCGGCGGCTTTTATCCATGACCCGCGACTCGGAGGAGCAGCGGGACCTGTTCGAGAAGCAGAACAGGGAGCTCAAATCCCTCGAACAACAAAAGGACAGCTTTCTGGAGCTTGCTTCCGGAAACCTCCGCGCCTCCCTGGAAAGCATCCGGGGCATTTCCTCCAACCTGATCGAGACAGGGGTGTCCCTGCATCACGAAGCCGTGTTGGGGGAACTTCGCAAGATACGCAACCAATCGGAGGTGCTTATCGAGATGGTGGAGGACATGAGGGAGACGGAGAGGCTCCGGAAGCTGGAATACGGGTTTGTCCCCCAAGAGGTCGACCTCGCTGCGGCAGCCAGGCAGGCGGTGACGGAGATGCTGGAGGCTGCGAAAGCGAAGTCGGTTTCACTCAACACCGAGATAGCGGAAGGGCTCCCTTGTATCAGGGGCGACAGACGGGCCTGGCCGGCAGTGTTCAAGAATCTACTGGAGAACGCCATCAGCTACTCTCCGGCCCTGAGCTCGGTTGATCTCCGGCTGGGCCGGGACTGGCAGGGGGAGAACATATTCGCCGAGGTCACCGACCGGGGCATGGGAATAAGGGAGGAAGACCTTCCCCGCGTGTTCGACGAGTTCCATCGCTCCGGGGGGGCTGACATGATATCTTCCGGCACCGGCATGGGCCTTGCCATTGCCCGCCGGGTGGTCGAGCTGCACGGCGGCAGCATCCATGTCTCTTCCCGGCCCGGCCGGGGAAGCACCTTCAAGTTTATCCTGCCTGTAAAGTAAAGCTCTTGCATAGAGCACATAAAAACCCGGGGGCTTCAACTATGCCCCTTGCATAATTGAGTTTTGTATCCTCTAATGTTAATTTAGTAACAGGAAGAACCTATTTGTCCGGAGTAAATCAAACGACCTGGACAAAGGAGACAATTATGGCCAGGAAAAAGATAGGCGTTCTGCTGGAAGAGAAGGGATATATAAGCGAGTTCCAGCTTTTCGCTGCGCTCAGTCACCAGCGCAAGTGGAAAGGCAAACTGGGGGAGAGCCTTATCGAACTGGGGTTTCTCGAAGAGGACCAGCTTTACGAAACCCTGTCCGAGCAGTTGGAGATCGAGCTGAGGGATTTGCGCAAAGCCGAGATCCCTTCCGATGTCATGAAAAAGGTCCCCAAAGATCAAGCCAAACAATGGCATGCCATGGCCATAGGCTACGAAGACGACACCTGGGTGGTGGCTGCTTCCGAACCGGAAAAGGAAGGCATTAACGAGGCATTTGAAGGGCTTTTGGAAGGCCCTGTAAAGTTCGTCCTGGCCACGCCCCACCAGTTGGATGCGAAGATAAGGAAGATACCGGAAAAGGTGGCGGTAGCCAGCGTACAGCCCGTAAAAAAGACCTTTCAAAAAGGCACCAACGGCGAGCTGAACATGGTGAGTTATCCCGAACAGGAAGAGGAATTAGAACAAGACCAGGACCTGTTTTTACAACCCGATTTCGAAGACCATCCCCAGGTACCTGAAGAGCCGTCGGCAAGCATGGAATCGAGCGAGCCCTTCTCCGAAGAAGAGCTGCCTCCCGTGGAAGAGACGCCAATCGACCTGGAAGCCGAGTCGGAAGAAATTCCCCTGGAGATGGAAGAGGCCTTACCTTCTGAAAGCACGCCCGGGGAATCGGAGCCCGGAGAGGAATCCGCTTCTGCTGCTGACACTGAAGAGCCGTTACCGCCCCTGGAGGAAGCCCCTCCCGGCGAGGAAGAAGACCTGTTGCCGCCGTTAGAGGAAACCCCGCCCCTTGAAGAAACCGGGCCACAAGCTCAAGACGCGCCTCCGATCGAGCAGGCGCCGCCGCTGGATTTTGAAGAGCCCCCACCCGGGCAGAACGAAGAGACGGAGTCCAAACCCTCACCCATGGAGGAGGAAAGTCAGGCACCTGCCGTAGAAGAAGTTCCGCCGCTGCCGAAGGACGCGACTGAGCCACTGGAAGAAGAGCCGTTTTCTCCCGAACAGCCTTCAGGGGACGCCGGCCAGGTAGAACCGCCGGCCGACTTTATGCCCCCCTTGCCGGAAGAGACCCCACCGGTCTCTGATGACGAGACCCCTGGCGTGCCCCTGGATGAAGCTCCTCCCGTGCCGGTGGAAGAGACGCAAGAACAGCCGCCGGAGGTCCCCGGCATTGGCTCCCCCCAAGAGGAGGATCAAGAGGAGGAAACCGCCGCCCTACCGGGTCTCGAGCCCGAGGAAGGGCCGGTATCAGCGGAACAGGTGCCCGGGCTCGAGCCGGAGGAAGCACCTGAGGGAATGGAGCTGCCCGACCTGGCGGATGAGGGCTCTGCACCCGATGACGCCGTTCCCCTGGAAGAGGCGCATGAGTCCGCTGCTGCCATATCATCTCCAACCGGAGAATCCGGCGAAGCTCCGCCGGAAATGGACGACTTCTTCGCGCAGGGACAACCGGAAGAGCCTGTGCCCATGGAGGAAGATCATGAAGCCGGGGCCGGTATCTCTTCCAGCCGGGAAAGCCCTGAACAGGAAAGCGGGCCGCCGGAGGACATCTGGGAAGAACCCTCCCCAAGCAGCATGCCATTGGAAGAGGCCCCTGAGACCGCCGCCATAACCGACAGCGTGACAAGTGATGAGCAGGAAGAGATGGAAACCGTGGACCTGGAAGACCTGCTCCCTCCATCTCAGGGCCGGCCAGGGGAAGAGTCCGCTGCCGAGGCTGACTCACCGCCGTCGGTAGATGAGCTGCCTCCCCCCAACATGGAGGAAGGAGAAGCGGTGCCGGGCTTGGACGAGGTCTTTGTAAGCGAAAAAAGCCAACCTGCAGGACAAAGCGAAGACCAACAGACTTTTGAAAAACCGGAAGGTCGGGAAGCAGCAGAGGATTCTGCTTCCATGGAAGTGCCGCAAATCGAGGAACTCGCGCCTCCCCCAAGCGAGGGGGAAACGCCTCTGGAAGAACAGCCGGTCGTGCAACCGGAAGCGTCTCCTGAGCAAGACCAAGACCAGGAGACGGTGCCGGAGCTGCAACCCGAAAACATTGAGGCACCGCCTCTGGAAGAGGCCCCGGGACTCTCCGAACCCTCCGCCGAAGCCGGCGCTTCTGCCGCGGAAGGGAAGGAAGCCCCGGAAGCTATGTCCCCAGCGGAGCTCGCAACGCGCATATCAGAGCTCGAAGAACAGGTGGCGGAGATCAACCGTACACTCGAGTCATTGAAGCAAGCACTCCAGAAAATGGAAGGGTAGAGTTGAGCAAGCCACTCGTGCTCTGTCACTCGGAAAAAGGGGAACAAGGCCGACGAAGATCGCGGTATCAGCCGCTCGCACGAAAATCGCCATTCCTCTTTTTTCGAGTGACAGAGCGCTAGGCTTCACGATCTGTAATCCTTGCGTGTCCTTTTGGAAAGTTTTACAGTTACTCCTGGAAAAGGCGTAACCGGTTCGTACAGGGTTGACATTATTCATTCCCCGTGGTATCCGTGAGGAGTTTACACTCCCACGGGTGGAGTTTATAATCAAGTAACCGAGGCAAGAGCATATTAGAAGCACTGAAACTTTCGGCAGGGAAGGCAGCGATGGGAAAAGTTAAAGGCACGGTACTGGTTGACTTTGTAAAGACCATTCGGGGCGACAAGTCCGGCGTATACGATTCATATCTCACTGATGCCGACAAAGAGATCATCTCTTCCCGGATACTTCCCAGCGCGTGGTATCCGTTTGACACATTCCAGAACTGTTTCCAGGCAGTGGTCAAGATTCTTGCCGGCAACGACATGGAGAAGGTCCGCCAGTGGGGACGTCTTTACGGCGAGAACATCATCACCAGCGTTTACAAGGCCATGATCAAGGCAGACAAGCCCATGGAGACGCTGGAGAAGTACGGGACCTATATCCGCAGCTTCTTTGACTTCGGCGAGATAAAAGTCGAGCCGGTCACGGACCGGAAAGCCACGGTCATCCTTACCGGTTTCGGAAACGATTTCCCTTCCCAGTACTACATGATGGCGGGCTGGATAGAACGGTCGCTGGAACTGAGCGGGGCCAGGGACATCAAGAGCGAATTCGTATCCAAGAGCTGGGAAGGAGCGGAAGACACCAGGCTAAACCTGGAGTGGAACCGGTAACCGGACTGTTAACTTATAACCCCGCGGTTTGCCCGTCCGACAATCGGCGTACTCCGAAAACGGGCGTCTTTGCTTTACGACTATGCCGAGTAAATCCTCTCCGCGGTATGGATGGCCGCCTGCAGGGCGTGGCGGAGGATGTCCTGCACAATCCTCACCCGAAGCTGCTTGAGCCCGTATCTTTTCAGTCGGCTCTCCTCTACCGGCTCGTACATGTAGGTGTCCATGGTGACCTCGAGCTGGACCACGTGGACGTCCGATTCCGGAGCAGCGCACTTCCGGGTTATGAATCCTCCCGAGTAAGGCTCGTTCTTCTCCAGGGTAAGACCGAGCTGATGCATGTCTGCGCCCGCCTTTAAAGACTCTACAAAAGCGTCAATGATCTCCGGATGCGCGGACGTGTCGTTCAAGGTCCCCACCACGAAGTCCTTTCTCTCCCTGCCTTCGTCGTGCACCCTTCCCAGTCCCACCGACGACATGGTATGGGCGTCAAGCACAAGTGCGTATCCCTTGTACTCTTTCATCGCCCGGATGAGCCGCTCCAGGATGCCGTGATACAGGTCATAGTACTCCAGTATCCGTTCTTTCTGGTCCTTGGTATACGGTCTTTTCAAAAGGGACTTGTTCTCGATGGAGTAATACTCGGTTGCCGGGTTGGTCAGGTGGCAGGGAAGGCCCGGCTCTTGCGAGCCTTCCCGCTCCCGGTTCATGTCCAGGAAGAAGGGGGCCAGCCCGCATATGACCTGCATTCCCTCCAGTCCGCCGTAGAGGATATCGCTGTACATGTCGATCTCCAGGAGGCACTCCCGGGAGATGTCGAGCTGGTCCGCGTACCGGGTCGGCACCAGCACGCCGGAGTGGGGGATGGATAGTATAAAGTCGGTATCCCGTGGCCAGAACTCGATAAGACTTTTCAAGGGGATGTCGTGCTTTTCGCTGGTGAAGACGTCGAAGACTTCGACCGAAGGCTCGCCTGCTTCATAGAGCCTTTTGATGTCCTCCTCGGCGCCGAGGTAAGGCGGAAGCACGTAATCGTAGCAGGGAGCGGGCTCGGGCTCGCCCAGTATCTCCTTCTCCAGCCGGTCCATGATGATGTTGCCCACTGATATGCCGTATATCTCCAGCAGTCCCCTCCCGCCGGGGAAGGCGTTGATCTCCAGGATCTTGCCGGAAAGAAGCATGTCCACCGAAGCGAACCTGCACTCGGAAAAGGCGTTCATGATCGTGCGGGCGATGCTTTCCTGTTCCGCGCTCAAGGTGAAAAACCGCTGGCTTCCTCCTTTGCAGAAGTTGGTCTTCCACTCTCCCCAGCCGGCAACCCGGTGGAGCGGCGCCAGAAGTTCCTGGTCAAAAAAGGTGATCACCAGGTCTCCGTCCTTGACCTCGGGGCAGTACTCCTGCAGAAGCACGTGGTTATAACAGGAAAGGTACATGGTGATAAGGGCCTCGAGCTCGGGGTCTTCGAACTCGAGAAGATGGACCTGCTCGCCGCAACCGTAGCCGAAGCGGTCCTTCAAAACAAAAAAGCCGCTCTCCTGAGGCAGAGACTTGACAGCATCCATGGCGTCCTCCACCGTCGAGGCTGCTAACGTCATCGGCATGGGAAGGTGGGGAACGCGCCGGACCAGCTCGTACTTGTCGCAAGTGGAAACAGTGGCGTCAATGCTCTCGATAAGCACGGCGCTCTTCTCCAGCTCCCGAAGAAGATCGAGGTTGGGTGTGCCGCTGTGACGGATGTCGTCCCCTCTTACAAAACAAAGGTCGAGCTCTGAGACCGGCACCGGCCGCTCGTCTTCTTTCCTGAGATCAAGCCAGGACTCCAAAGGGTCTCCTTCCCAACCATCGGGAAGCGACAGGATGGACGCACGCGCGTGCGGCTTGTCTTCGTGAACAAAAAGATCGGCCATGCTGAAATGATAGATAGAGTGGCCCCGCGCCGCCGCTACGCTCAGTATCTGGTTGATGCCCGAGTTGTAAAGATCAACCTCCTGGTCGCTGTAAGAAAGCCGCTCGCTCTCAAAAGCAACGCTCAAGACCTTTCGCTTTTCCGATATTATGTCCTCCGCCTCTACACCTGAAACCATCAAGATTAATATAGCGGAAAAAGAAAATCCGGCAAGTCAGAAAAACAGGTGAAGTCCCTCCATTTTTTTCAGGCAGCAAACAGCTTAAGTTGTGGGTGAAAAGCTGGATCACTGCCTCGGGGGTGGAAGGGCCTTGGCCGGGGAGTTGGAGGATGGACTTGATGCCGTCGGCGACCGCATAATAGCAGAAGTCCGGAATGCCGAACAGGCGTTTTGCCGCCTTGAAAGCGTGGCCCACAAGGACTTTATGCTTGGCTTTAGTTCCCAGCCAAACCGCAGCGAAATAAAAACAAGCGAACGCCGGCATGGCGAGGTTCCGGACGCTGTCATAGCCTAAAACCCGGATGTCCTCCAGCTCATAGCTCTGCTTGATAAAACGGATCGTCTCCTCAACTCGCCACCGGCTAAGATATGCCTCCACAGCCCGCCACACCAATTTGCGGGACTTGCGCATCCGCTCCGTGGTCAAAAAAAGCAGGGGATCCCGTCCGAGTCCTTTTACCACCCACGGCGGCACGTCCGGGAACTCCGGCAGACGAACCGGCAAAAAGCCGAACTCCAGCGTATAACCCTTCTCTTGCTCGCCCTCTTTCTTGACGATGTGTTCCGCATAAGGGAGCTTACAGAACTCCGCAAGCTTCCTCGTCTCCATGGGACCGCCCCGGTATAAGAGATGGCACTAATGTCTTGTCAAGCTTACACTGACGCATAGTGTGCGAGCGACTTTTAGTCGCGAGTAAACTCGCTCGCACGAGGAAGATCTCTCTTGTAAGCGACGAAAAACGCTTGACAGGGCACTAGGCGGATATCTTAGAGGTCGAGCCGTGTCGCTCGACGATCCTTTTGAACATCTGGAGGATTCCCTGGGCGAGGTAATAGGTGGCGTCTATGCGGAGGTTCTCTTCTATGGACCGGTCAAAGAAGAGGTTGAGATGAGCTTCGAAGTTTCCCTCGGGCGCGGAGTAGCAAAAGAGCATGGGGACCCTTGGAAAGGGATAAAGCAGGTAGCGATGGTCCGCGGCCGGCTCGCTGCCGAACATCTCCTTGCCGAAGAGACTCAGGATGTCCAGGAAGAGCTGGGGATGCTCTTGTGACATCTGGCGGAAGGCGTTTTCCCCCTTGTACTCGAAGAATTGTCTCCATGATTGCGAGCCCTGGAGCTCGCGGAAAGGAAGCCACTGGTGCTCCAGGTCCCTGCCCTTCCCGTAAATAACGTACAACAGCAGCGGCAGGTGGACCCACTCGTTAACGTGGCACTGGGAGTGAAGCCCGCCCTCGCGGTCCAGCTCGAAAATCCTGCCGAACACGTGGAGCCTGAGCCGGTTGTTCTCTATCCAGCCGCCGGAGCGTTGAGCCGCGTCCTGGAGGTCAAGGGCCTGCATCTCCTTTTTCAAGGGTTCGATGAGTTCGCGTCTCTGCTCCTCCCGCTCCGCCTGGCGTCTGCCCGCCTGCTTTTCTATCTTCGCTATGAAATCCTCGTCCAGGCAGGGGCACGCCCGGGGATCTTTCTGCCCCTGGACCACCAGCGCAGCAAAGGCCATGCAGTTTTGAAGACCGCACTTGCCGCAGTTGGAACGGTCGGTCTGTTTTACTACGTCCAGGGCGCTCAAGCCATATCTGGCCATTAGTACTGCTCCTTTATAAAACTGCTTGTAATTGTGATGATAACTTTGCAGAGCACGGATGCAATGCCGGAGATTTCGGGAAACAGCAGCTCCAGCCGGGAGCGCTCAGCGCGGGACCCCCTTAACCAGGCCGCTCTCCCAATCCGCCATCATGGCTTCGAGCTCGGCTGCCTTTTGGGGGAACTTCTCGATCAGGTTATAAGACTCCTCGGGGTCTTCCTTTACATTGAAGAGCATGGGGCCTCTTTTCCGATGCAATGAGCCTGCGCACCATACCCGGTGGGGCCTGTGATACTTCCACTCCCTGGTCCTTATGCACCAGAGCTTCTCAAACCGGTAAAAGTAGAGCGCCTCATGAGGAGAAGCGCCTCTATTGAAGATGGGCATGAGGCTTTCGCCGTCCATCGGCCTGTCCGCGGGCAGGCTTCCGCCCGCGGCCTCTACCGCGGTGGAGAACAGATCGAGGTTTATGGTTATCTCGTCGGAGACCACTCCCTGCGGCAATGTGCCCGGCCACCTTGCTACCAGGGGCACCCGGACTCCGCCCTCGAACGGCGTGTGCTTGCGATCGCGCAGCCCGCGGGTGTTCCCCTGGTACCAGGGACCGTTGTCGGAAGTGAAGACCACCAGCGTGTTTTCAGCGATCCCGTGTTTTTCCAGCGCCTCCAGTATCCGGCCCGTGCTCCAGTCGATCTCCTCCACGCAGTCACCATACCGGCCGGCCCGGGAGCGGCCCTCGAACTCTTCGGAAGCGTAAAGCGGTACGTGAGGGAAGGTGTGGGGCAGATACAACAGAAAAGGGCCGTCCCGGTTTGCTTCGATGAATTGCAGGGCTTCGCGGGTGTATCTTTTCGTAAGGGTGTCCTGGTTTACAGGGTACTCGATCATATCAAGGTCGTTATACAGTTTCACCGGCTTCATGTCGTTGGAGTAGGGGATGCCGAAGTAATGGTCAAACCCCCGGCTGGTGGGCATGTACTTTTTGAGGTCACCAAGATGCCACTTGCCGATACAGCAGGTGGCGTAGCCCTGCTCCTTCATGGCCTGGCCCAGGGTTATCTCCCCGGTGTTCATGCCCAGGCCGGTGTCGGTGATGGTCTCGATGAAAACCGAAGCCGGGTTCACCGTGGGCCCGAAGTTGTTGTTGACCCCGTTGCGGATGGGGTATCTCCCGGTCATAAGCCCGGACCGGGAAGGCGAGCATATTGACGCGCAGGAAAAAAACTGCGTAAGCCGTACCCCTTCGGAGGCCATGCGGTCGATTACCGGCGTACGGACCAGGTCGGAGCCGTAACAGCCCAAGTCTCCGTAGCCAAGGTCGTCCGCCATGATGATGATAATGTTCGGCCGCGAAGACGAAGCGGCAGATGCACCGCCGCCCAGAAACATACCGGCCGCGCCCGTGGAAGCTGCGCCTATGAAATCTCTCCTGTTCATTATAACCTCCTTGGCGACGATCATATCATTTGTTGTAATGAGCACGAAAACGATTTTATCCGACTTGGCTTAAAAGAGTTTGACTTGTCTCCCGACAAGGGCCTATACTTTGTTTTGCGTTGAATGTGCAGTAAGTTGGATTTTCATGAAAGACAAGAGCGGACAGATTGCTCTTCTTTTCCTGGCGGTTTTTGCCATAGCCCTTTCGTTTCTTCTCGATATCCGTCACAACCTGACGGTTTTGCCCCTGGTTGGCGAGAGCTCTATGCCGAGGATGTGCCTCATGCATACTCTCACCGGCCTGGACTGCCCGTTCTGCGGCCTGACGCGGGGGTTTGTACACCTGGCGCACGGAAGGCTCTATGAGGCATGTGAAATAAATGCAGCGGCCCCCGCAGTCTTTTTATTCGTACTTCTCCAAATCCCCTATCGCATCTATGTTCTGGCAAAAGACCATGAGGTGAAAGCCGATAAGTTGCTTTTATCTTTGCCGTGGATAATCGTTGTCTGCGGGCTGGTAATTCATTGGATTATTTACCTGGCGGCAAAAGTATGAGGATCAACTCATATAACCGCGGCTAATTGAACAATGCTTATGACCGGCAATTAACGTTTTTTTGTCAGCGCGAAAGGTAGTGATACTTTTCCACCCGGATGAACTTGGAGATGTGGGTCAGAAGTTCGTTTCTCAGGTTCTCTTTTGAAGTGTCCATGATGAGTAGTGGCTTGCCCTTGTTCTGTTCCTGCTGGATGACCATATTCTGCTCGCGGACGTACTGGAGTGCGTTTTTATAGATAAGCTGGGAGAGGGCTTCGGGCCTCATGACCTGTCCTTGCTTGTAGAGTCTCTGTCCGGTTTTCCGGAGTCTTTGGAGGAACTCTTTTTCGGTCTCGGGCTTGTCGCCGAGTCGGGGCACGGTATTTAAGAGGATGCCGTAGGCTTCCAGGAAGTTGGTCAGCATGGCGGCGAAGTAGACCATTTCTTCTCTTCCCTTGCTTGTCACCGTGTACTTGCTGGTTCCGTCTATTGAAGATACCTGGAGGTGGCGTCCCTTCTCGAGGAACTGGAGACACTTCTCGATCCATTCCCCGTCATCCTCCCTGTCGTCGTAGACGAAGTCATGCTTTAGAAGGTCTTTTAAGACGGTGTAATCCTCGCGCACCTTGTTCTCCATGCACTCGCCGTAGTCAGCGGAAAGCAGGCTCAGGCTCACGAAGCTTATGGGCAGGAAGTGATGGAGGATCATGTTCTTGTACATCTCCAGGGAAAGACGATTATCTTCCGGAAGCGCAAACAGGGCCTCCTCGGTCTCTTCCCCTTCCTCCACGTCAATCAGGTTCCGGTGCTGGTAACAGGCTATAACGTCCTGGGTGGCCCGGGTGAAGTTGTCGAGTGTCTCGGCAAACCTGGCGCCTGCCTCCTCGAGGTACTGGTAAAACAGTGCCAGTGCGTTTAAAAGCTCGGAGTAGGATATGGCCTTGTGCGGCGAGGTCAGCAAAGCCGCGGCCATGAGCGAGAAGGGGGTCACCACCTGGTTGCGGTTGATGCTCTGGATAATGCTTTCCGCAAGGGACTGGACCGTGACCTTTTGCAGGTCTTCGGATTCCGTGTTCTCGTCGCTCAGAGCCTCGACATATTCCCTGGTGCTCACCGGCTCCCCGAAGTTCACGTAGATTCTGCCGTAGCGGCGTTTTATAAGGCTCCGGCTCTTGAAAACGCCGCCCAGGTTGGACGCCGCCTTTTTGGTCCCCGACATCTCCTCTACGTACTCGCCTTCCTCCAGTATCTGGTCATAGCCGATGTAGACCGGCACGAACATGATATCTTGAGCAGCGTTGTGGTTGTAAGCCTCGTAGATATACTTGACCATGCCGAAGGTGGGCATGAGAAGACGGCCCGTCCTGCTCCTGCCCCCCTCGATGAAGAACTCGATGTTGTAGCCCTCCCTGACCAGGACCTCGATGTACTTGACGAACACCGCGGCGTACAGGGGGTTTTCCCGGAAGCTCCGCCGCATGAAAAATGCGCCTGCCTTGCGGAATATGGGACCTATGGGCCAGGTGTTCAGGTTGACTCCGGCCACGATGTGCGGGGGGACCATGTTGCGGTTATAGAGCACCCAGGAGAGGACCAGGTAGTCGATGTGGCTTTTGTGGCTGGGCACGTAGACCAACGGATAGCGCTTGGCCGCCTCTCTTACACGGGCCAGCGACTGCTCGTCCACCTGCATTCCCTCGTAAAGGTTGTTCCATACCCAGCCCAGGACCCGGTTCAAGAACTCGATGGTTGACTGGGAGTAATTGGCTGCGATCTCGTCGGCATACTTGGCAGCGGTCTTCCTTACCTTGCGGAAGGGCTTGCCTTTGCGCTTGCTATCCTGGCGCATGGCCTTGATCACTTCCGGGTCGCGCAGGACCGTCTCCATGATCTGGGTCCGCGGCTTGATCTTCGGTCCCCGGATAACCCGCTGCTCCCGGGTGGCATGCTCCCAAAGCTCCTTGCGGATGTTAAAAGAGACCTCTTCGTCGGTGAGCCCCTGCTGGTCTTCGCGCTCCAGGAAGCGCTCTATGGTAACCGGATCGCCAACCTCCAAGAAGGCCTGCGAGTTAAAACGCAGGTAATGGACTATCTTCCGGAGCCTGCCGGGCCGGTTCTTGGCCCCCATAAAGATGTCCCAGATGCTCTTGCCTTCCCGGTGCGGACCTTTTTCGAAAACCGGAAAGATGGGGATTATGATGACGGTGTCCCCGTGTTTGCGGTAAAGCTTCAGAAGGTGATAGACCGGGTCATGGATGGGCGATACCAGCCGACGGCTGAAAGACGCCGGGTCCTCCAGACCCAGCACAAAACCGGCGTCCTCCCGGAACCTCTGCAGATAATACTTGTTCTTGAACGGGTTGGGCCAGACGCGATAACGGAGAAGGTGAATGATCCTGGCAAGTCCCACCTTTAAAACGTGGCGCAAGGGCTGAAACCGGTAGACGTTCATGTTGTAGGCTATCTCCGGCATGGGAAGACCCGAGAAGCGAAGCCTCGAGTTCAAAAACAGGAAGTCCAGCGGGCTCCGGTAGGGAAGCGCATATATCAGGCGGCCCCGCTCCGAAAAGTAGCGGAGCTTATCAGCCTTTTCAGGCTCGATCCTTATCCTGTCGAAGATACGGTCGAACAAGAAGCTGAACAGCCTGCCGTGCTTCTCTCCAAGTTCGTTGCCGTAATGGTTGAGAGTACCGTTTAAAAGCTTGCCGATAAGATACTCAGACACGGAGCGTCTTTTCCTGTCGTGCTCCTTGTTCTTTTTTTTCCTTTTCCGTTGCAGTGCCATTTCGGACCGCCTTGTCCGCCTGCCCGAGGTCCCGGTCCCGTATCTGGGCCAGGTAAATTCCCAGCAGGCTGTTCAAATCCCCCTCGCCGTCATAAAACATACTGACTATGGGTACGCCGGTCCGGTTCTGGACCTCTTGAAAGATCGCACCGGTTATCGTCCCCGGCATGCAGCCGAAGGGGGCGCAGTTAACTACCATCCGGGAGCCATCCTCGATGAATTTGATAGCTCTGCCCACCGTGAGAATGGCCTCGCCCTCGAAGTTGAGCGGAAGATAGCGGCGTCCCGCATCAAGCACCGACTCGATGGAAGGCTCTTGTCTGTCCTTCATAAAATGGCCGGCCTTCTTGTAAAACTCGTGTTCCTGACCCTGGATGTAGCGGTTCTTCAAAAGGCTCAAGCCCCGGTAAACCGGGCCCATCAGGTCTTCCCTGGCCCGCCACTTCTGGATATACGTGGTGTAGAGAAACCACTCCGAGAGCGGAGCAAGCCAGGCTTCGCCCCCGTAACGTTCCACCGATTCGATCACCCGGTCGTTACAGAAGGCGTTGCACCGCACGTAAATCTCGCCCACAATCCCCACCAGCGGCTTTGCAGGGATATCCGCCCGGGGGATATCATCCAGCCTTTTAAGGGACTCCTTCCACTCTTTCTCGAAGTCCTTGCCTTTTTCGACCACGCTTTCCAGGCGGGAGAGCTCTTCCTCATACACCGCCTGCGTCCGGCCGGCATGGGCCTCGTAAGGCTTCACCCGGCACCTTTGTTTAAGGAGTATATCAGACGCCACAAAAAGTTTCCATATTTTTTTGCGCAGGGCGTCGGGAAGGCCCTGGTAGGAGTTCAAAGACGACGGGGCAAGAATGGCCAGGTCATCATATCCCATGGAGTCCAGGATCAGCCGGTGCTTGAGCGCGTACTGCCCGAACCTGCACGGTCCGCTTGCGGTTGCCATGAAAAAGGCGTTTTCCGAAGGCCTGGCGTCAATTTCCTTGAGCTTGGAGACCAGTGCGCCGATGGTGGTGACAGTGGGCAGGCACTCGTTGCCCGAGGTCAGGCTCCGGCCGACCTCGAAGGACTCGTCCGTCTCCACCGGCAGCACCCGGGCGTCATACCCGAAGCTTCGAAAAGCAGCGGCCCCCAGTGCCGCGCCGGTCTCGTGCATGTTGGGTATCCAGATGGTCCGGCGCTTGAACTCGTCGTCCGTCCGCTTGGGAAAAGAAACCCGGGGGAAGCTGTCCACCTTTTCCGCGTTTCTCACCACGTCCAGGAAAGCCTCGATCCGGGTGATGTAGCCCGCGTCAGCGTCGTGCTCGTCCAGGCCCAGTATAAGAAGCGGCTTCTCGCCGGACAGATGCTCGGAGTAGGTCTCGATAAAGCTGTCCGGCCCGCAACTGAAGTTGGTGAAGTACACCGGGTAGAGGCGGGGATGCTCCCGGTACTTCTTCATGGCGTGGATGATCCGCTGCGGATAGTTCCAGTAGATGTTCTCGAACTCCGGACCCAACTCGGAGGGATCAAAGGGCAGGAAGTCCACCGGCACCACGGTATGCCCCCGCTCGGCAATCTTCATGACCAGGCCCAGGTTGATGCCCGGGTCGCAGGTGTTATAAGGACGGCCCAGGACCAGGATGGCCGGCTTATCCTCTGTCTCGATCTCGGCAAGGGCCTTCTCTCCCTCCTCCATGCACGCGGACTCGAACTCCTGTTGCGACTCGAGAGCCGCCTGCCAGGCCTTTCTGACCTCCTTTTCGCTCCGGCCCAGCCGGGACCCCACCTTCTCAAACAGCTCGCGCGCCTGCTTTTTGTCCTTCCAGCGAAGGTCCATAACCGGGGCGATGAGCCTGGAGGGGTCTATCCCGTGCAGCTCGAGCGCGGTTTGGACCAGCGACGGATAAGACTGCACGTAGGGGCAGAACAGGGCGTTGGTGGTGTACTGGTTGGGCCGGTTGGACACGGTATAGGGAATGAACACGTAGTCCGCCTCGGTGTTCTCGAACGCCTGCCTGGCGTGTCCCAGGGCCGCCTTTACCGGGAAGCAGAAGTCGCCGCCCGCTATCTCGGCTCCCTTGACCTTGATGTCCGGGTTGGTCACCGGGGTCACCACCGCCTTGTATCCCAGCTCTCCGAAGAACCTCCGCCACATGGGCAGGTAGGTGTGCATGGACAGCGACCGGGGTATGGCCACCCGGGGAGCGTCCTTTTGAAGCTCGACCTTGCCGGTGTTGTTAAGCAGCTTCTCCCGCGTCCGGAAAAGGCGGAACTCGTGGTTTGTCTTCTTCTTCTCGCCCGGCTCCCTGCCGCACATGTATCCCCAGGAGGGCTCCTCGGAAAGCTCCTCGACACTGGCAAAGGTTATCTCGCATTTGTTCGAACACTGCTCGCAGCGCTCGGTGCGCAGCTCGATCTTCCGGCGGGAAAGGTCCAGGCCCCGAAAGCTTGAGGTCTCCTTGCCTTGTTCCTCCATGAGATCGCGGGCGATAAGCGCCGCTCCCCACGCCCCCATCACGTGCGCATAGGGCGAGACCACCATCTCCACCCCCAGGAGGTTCTCGAACGCGGCCACCAGGCCGGGGTTTCGTGCGGTCGCGCCCTGGAAAAATATCTTTTGCTCCGAGTAATACTTGTTGCCCACCACCTTGTTGAAGTAGTTCTGGACCACCGAGTACATGACCGCGGCAAGGGCCTCCTCACGGGTGTAGCCCGCCCGCAAGAGCCGGTTTACGTCCTGCTCCATGAACACCGTGCACCTGTCCGAGGTGTGGGGAGGGCTGATGCCCATCACCCGTTCGCCGAGCTCGCTGACATCGAAGCCCAGCTTCCGCGACTGCTCCTCTACAAAGGAGCCCGTGCCTGCGGCGCACACGTAGTTCATGGCTGCGTCGCGGATGTGGCCGTTCCTGGTCCGCATGTACTTCGAGTCCTGGCCGCCGATCTCGAAGATGGTGTCTATCTCCGGGTCAACGTGCATGGCCCCATTAACGTGGCAGGATATCTCGTTTACAATATCGTCGGCCCCGATAACTAGGCCCGCCATCTTCCTGCCCGAGCCGGTGGTCACGCATCCCCGGATGTCATACTCGACCCCCCGGCGGGAAGCCAGCTCGAGAAGCGCGTCAAACAGCTTCCGGGTGGCGCCGATGGGATCGCCCGCGGTCTTCCGGTACACGTCGCAGAGCACTTCGCCGGAAAGGTCGGTGAGAAGCAGCTTGGTGCTGGTGCTGCCGATGTCAACGCCCATGTAGCACTGTACCTTGCCGGAGGGCAGGGAAGTCACCCGGACCTCGCTGTCCGCGCCGTCGGTATAGCTCTCCTCGACCTCCCACGAAGGGTATTGAGTCAGGTTTAGCTCCAGCCGGGGACGGGTGGACAGAGCGGAGCCGTTCCCCCGCGCCTTGCTTTCCGAGAGGTTATGGAAAAAGTCGGGGTGGACCTCGGTGACGGCGAGACCCGCAGCCCCCACTGCAGCGGCAACGTGGGAGCCGGGTATGCTCCGTACCTGGTCGCCGTAAATCTGTTTGAGCCTCCGCATGATCTCCGGGTTCTGGGCCACCCCGCCGATGACCGCGGTGGGTCCCACCAGCGGACGCCCCTTCAGAAGGGTGGACAAAAGAGTGCGGACCATGCCCTGGCATAAGCCCGTCCAGCACTCCTGCCGGGTCCGGCCGTCCTGTTGGTGATGGATCAGGTCGGACTTGGCGAATACTGCGCAACGGGTGGCGATATGGGGAGGGTTGTCCATGGAAGGATAAGACTCCAGGTCGGCGTAATCCACGCCCAGCCGCGTGGCCTGCTCGTCAAGAAAAGAGCCCGTGCCCGCGGCGCAAAGCGAGTTCCGGGTCATGCCCTCGAACTCGCCGGAGCTGTTCAAGCGGATCAAAGTCACGCTCGCGCCCCCCACGTCCATGATGTTCCTGACCTCGGGAAAAACCCGGCGCACTGCACCCACCTGCGCCCGCACCAGGTCCACCGGTTCCACGCCGAGCTGCTCGCCGATCTGCTCGGAGAGCGAGCCGGTAAGCCCCACCCGGAGAGATACGCCGTTCAAAAGACCGGACACCGTCTCCCGCAACGCCCGCACCGGGTGGCCGTGATGCGCCACGTACCGGGTCTCGGAAGTAGAGTTGCCATCCTCCAGGCAGACCTTCAGGTACAGGCTGCCCGCGTCTATGCCCAGGGCGGGAGTGGTTTCATCCGTCATAAGTATCACCTCGAAAGGAGTTTGCACGGACCGATTTCTCCGGTCCGCCTGTGCAATTGCGTCGTATCTTTATTGGCACGCCTACTAGTGCTTTGTCACTCGAGAAAAGGGGAACGGACTCAATGAAGATCGCAACTTTCGTCGCTCGCACACTATGCGTCAGTGTAAGTTTGACAGAGCACTAGACTGACGTGTCAGTTCAGTAACGAATATAGGACCATAACTATATCGTGTCAAGAAAAATATCAAAATTTTATGAAAAAATGTCACCCAACCGACCTTTCAAGAAGAGGTTGACAGTGCCCGCCGCGACGTAGAGGCGCACAAGCGCTTCCGGGAACTTTGCCGGGAGTACGAGGAGCTTAACCGGCTGGAACGGGAGTCGGGCGATAGTTCGCCGGAAAAAAACCGCGGAGGTTTCGGTCGAGTCAGACGAAGAAGTAAGTCGGTTTTTGAAGCGGGCGAGTCCGGAGCACGGAGTTGACTTAAAGAGCCGGGAGTAAGTTCTTCGCCAGGCGGCCATTTGTGGGGGTGCGCGTCTGTTGGAGCAGATGATTGGCGGCGTAGTGCTCTGTCAAATGCTTCTCGGGGAATAGAAGAGGATCGTGCGAGCGGCTGATACCGCGATTTTCGTCGGCCCTATTCCCCTTTATTCGAATGACAAAGCAGTAGGCTCGGGCCGACGCCATGCTCCGTTGTTGTGCGCTTGCGGGTCGAAGATGAAAAGCGATGCCGCGCTGCATTTTTACGGCTGTGCCAATAGAGTAGATTTATATCATGCCTGTGAACATCTCCATGATCTCTGTGCCCTTCTCAAGCTAAAGGGCCCCAAGGAGTTTAACAAGCTGGCGATGCAACTGCGCACTTGGCTGGACGAGTACTTTGACCGCGCCTTTGTGTCGGGTCGCAGGTCAAATCTGGCGGCTATAGTG
>CAYQTK010000007.1:0-46067 GCA_964420375.1 uncultured bacterium | reverse complement strand
GCGGCGAAAATGTCGAGCCTAAAAATATGCGCTTATTTTGGGACTAGTTACGAGGGCTGAAAAGGCCGATTTCGGACTTTTTACATGAGCATCAATTTTTACTTGACAAACTCCCCGGCTCGATATAAACTATACTTTTTCCTGCAAACGGGGCAAAGGGGGCGTTTTTTGAAAATTATTTCATTCGCACCGTTTTAGGGGGTGCAATATAAATACAGGGAAGGCGAGCCTAGTGGCCTCGCAAAAGCTCAAGAGGCCGATTCAATCTCTAAAAAAAGTTTCAGTCAGGGCCCGGTCGAAGTCCCGGGAACAGATGGGGATAGACCTGTAACGGATTGTATTTATATGACAAAAATAATTTTGCGAGGTGTTTTCAGCGCTTATTGTTATTTTATATTCAATCCATCTTCCAGGGTTTGCCTGCCTTTGCGTTCCGCATCTGGACAAGTGCCTTGGGCAAGAGAATAAGGCCCTTGGGGGCTTAAAACGGGTTTTTAAAAGTGCCTCAAGTCGTTTCGCCCCGCTTTTTCCGGGCATTTCAGTAAAACCGGTTAAAAATGAATTTTTCCTGTTGACCTTTGTCGCAGGAGTACACAAGATATATAAAGGAGAAGCTAGAAGAATAGAAATAAAATGTTTCGATGGGTAAGGGTAGAGGATGAAAAAATTGCATTAGAAAGCTCGATTGAGCCGCGGGTCATGAGAATGAATCCGGTTTCAGAAATTAAGATCAGGGTTTTGAAGCAAAACCTTTTTAACTTACAAGCGTTTATAATAAATGAGGCAGGACGGATTAGAAGATTTTAATATTACCATTGAAACCGGCATAAAGCTTGAATTAAATAATAGGGATGTACGTATCAAATAATTTGAAACGAAACGGCAGGAAGAATAGTCTTAATGGATGATGTTTTTTATAAGAAGGTGATTCGAGATGAAACCTAAGAAGTTAAAATATGACGCGATGGAAGAGTTGGAAGAAAAAGAGGGTCAATTGGACAACCTTGAGTCCGAGGTCTTGACCGACGAGGGCGGTTCCGAGGAGCCGGAAGCAGAGGTCGAGTCCACTACTGACGCCAACGGGGACGTTTTATCCTTATATCTTCAGGAGATGGACCTGGTTGACCTTTACTCTGCCGAGGAAGAGCTTCAGAAAGCCCAGGAGGTTTTCAGCGCCAAACAGGGTGTGATAGACGTCTTGAGCGGGCTTTCTTTTGTGGACCGCCCCGAAGAGGTCACTGAGGCCAAGGTGGACCATGCTTTAAATGTACTGGTTTCCTTTCAGCAGAAGCTGCGTCGCAAGCCCTCCATGTCCAAGGAAGCCAGGAAGGAATTGGGGATATCTTCCAAGGAAATCGGTAGCCACCTGCGCAAGCTTCGGACAGCCAACCGCAAGCTGGTTTCCAAGCGCAACGAGTTTGTGGAGGCCAACCTCCGTTTGGTGGTCAAGATAGCCAACCGGTACCGTAACCGGATATTGCCGACCTCTGACCTTATCCAGGAGGGGAACCTGGGTCTGATCCGGGCGGTCGAGAAGTTCGACTACCGCAAGGGCTTCAAGTTCTCCAGCTATGCCACTTGGTGGATACACCAGTCCATCATCCGGGCGATCGCAGAGAAGAGCAAGCTCATCAAGGTCCCGGTTTATTTGAACGACCGCATCCGGAGGCTGGACCGGGAGAGTCGCCGGCTGGCCATCGAGCTGGAGAAGGAGCCCGCGGTCGAGGACCTGGCCAAGTCCATGGAGATGTCGGAAAAGGACGTGGTGGGCCTGATCCAGATGGCCCGCGACCCGGTGAGTCTCGAGTCCCAGGTGTCCGACATGGAGGAGATAGTACTGGGAGACATCTTGGAGGACACCAGGATCGACCGGACGGACGAGGCTGTATTCAAGACCCTCCTGTTCGAGGAGATCGAGGACGCGCTCCGCACCCTTTCTCCCAAAGAGGAGATGATTCTCCGCATGCGTTTCGGCATCGGAATGGAGTCGGAGTACACCCTCGAAGAGATCGGAAACTACTTCAATATCTCGAGGGAAAGGGTAAGGCAGATAGTAGAAAAAAGCCTCAGAAAGCTCCGGACACCCAACAAAAACGACAACCCGGTTAGCTACGCCAGCAATTAATATAAACGAAGTCCAAACCCGCGCGGCCCTTCAAACCGGGGCCGCGCTTTAGTTAGTGCCTGTTGCAAAATTGAGATTTAATTTACTTTTGCGGCGCTGTTTTGGAGTGCGGCAGCAAGCTGTCCGCTTTCTCCGCCGGGAAGCAAGCTTTCCGGAAATGCGCTCCACAAAAGGCTCGCAGTTTACGAGGCGTCTTTTGGTAAGTTCCGGCAAGCCGGAACTTATGAGTGCGAAAGCAAGCTTTCCTGTCTGCGTGCCTGTCTGCCCTGTCTGCGTGTCCGCACAGGCAGGCGTGTCCGGCACAGGCAGGTGGAACGCACAGGCAGGCGCACTCCGAAAACGGAGTTTTCGCAAAAGGCACTATTTAGATTTTAGCTTCCGCTTTGCGAGGGGGGTTAAGGAGGTGTACGCATGAGAAGGCTTGTCACGGTTTTGGTGGCGCTTGGGCTTTTGGCGTCGCTTCTGGGTTGTCTTTACGCGGTGAAGACCTATGAGAAGGACCCGCCGCTTCCGGTGCTTGACGGGGACGTTCGCGCACCTGCTCTGTCCGGCGAGGTCCACGTATATCGTGACCGGTACGGCGTTCCCCATATCTTTGCGGACAACGAACAAGACCTCTTTTTCGCCGCGGGATACGTGCAGGCCCAGGACCGGCTTTTCGAGATGGTGCTTATACGGGCCATGGCGGAGGGCAGGCTGGCCGAGCTTCTGGGCGATATCCGGATTCCGGGCATGAAGCTGATGGGCATGCCTTTCTCCACGGTGGACATTGACAAGTCACAGCGCCTCATGGGCATGAAGTACCTGGGCGATGTCGGCGAACTAATGCTCAAAGAGCGTGATCCCGAGATATACAACCAGCTCCAGTCGTTTTGCGACGGCGTCAACTACTATATCGAGTCCCGTGCGGACATGGAGGACTTGCCGGTGGAGGCCCAGGTGTTGCGGGTGCGGCCGGAGCCTTTCCGGGTGGCGGACGTTATCAGCCTGGGACGCTACATAGGCAACATGCTGGCATCAAACATGGGGGTCGAGCTCTCCAGGTACACCGTGGCCAAGAAGTACGGCCCGGACACGGCATGGAAGCTGTTTCCGCTCCATGACGCCCCCGGACCCACTGTCGTTCCCAAGGACATGCTGAAAAACAAGCTCCCCGCGCCCCGCGAGTTGCCGCCCGGCGGAAAACCGGCGGAGGCGGAGACGGGATATGACCTGCCCCTGTCGGGAGACGCCGCTGCAAAGCTCCTGGCGGTGCAACAGGGCCTTGCGAGGCTCTTCTCCACTCATGCCCCCCTCGCGTCAAACAACTGGGTGGTCTCGCCAAAGCTCACCAGTACCGGCACCGCATTGTTCGCCAACGACCCGCACCTGTCCCACATGCAGCCGTCTTTGTTTTACATGCTCCGCTTGAAAGGCGGAGACATTGACGCTTACGGGGTCACCTTTCCGGGAAACCCTTACGTGGTCCTGGGCCACACCCGCAAGCTGGCATGGGGAGCCACAACCACCCTGGCGGACGTTCAGGACCTGTTCATCGAGACCACTCATCCTGACAGGCCGGGCATGTACAAGTACAAGGGAGAGTGGATGCCCTTTGTGGACCGCAAGGAGAACATCAAGGTCAGGGTCGGCAACAAGCTGGTCGAGCGGGAGTTCTCCTTCCGGCAGAGCATCCACGGGCCCATCATCAACGACCTGGTGCCCCAAAAGCTTCCCGAAGACTGCCCGCCGGTGGCGCTGCGCTGGACCGGGTGGGACTTTGACCGCGACGTGCGACTCCACCGCGCGCTCATGCTGTCGAAGGACAAGGAGGAGTTCCTGCAAAGATACAGGCGGCTCAACATCGACGACAAGGACGTCATGAACGTGGCTTCCATGTACAACATCCTCATGAAAGGCGACTCCATCGAGGACTTCAAAAGGGCGATGGACAAGATAGTGATACCCAACCAGGCCTGGGTTGCAGCGGACGCGGACGGACACATCGCGTTCCTGCCCGGCGGCCTGGTGCCGATCCGCAAGAAAGGCATCGGAGTTATGCCCGTGCCCGGCGAGTCCGGCGAGTATGACTGGAAGGGGTTCATTCCCTTGATGGAGCTTCCCCACGCCATTGACCCCGAGCGGGGATACTTGGCCACTTCCAATAACGAGGTGGTCGACGCAGAGTGGTACCCCCACGTGTTTGCAACCAACTACGGGCCCGGCTGGAGAGCATGGCGGGTGGAAGAGCTGATAAAAGAGCTTGCGCCGCTGGACCTCGAAGACATGGAGACCATCCAGCACGACATCATGCTCAAAAAAGCCGAGTGGATGATGCCCTATATCAAAAAGGCAGTGGAAAACAAAAATCCCCCAGACCCCATGGTGAAAAAGGCCATGGCCGAGCTTACAGCATGGGACTATGAAGCAGACCTTGAATCAAGCGCAGTGGTCCTCTTCTTCAAGTTCACCGACGTGCTCCGCAAGAACGTGCTCGGCGACGAGCTCGATAAAGAGGATTACGACAATTTTCTTCGCAGCCGCCACATGAACATGATAATCAACATGTGGATGGAACAAGGTGGACATCCCATGTTCGACGACAAGGACACTGAGGCAGTGGAGGACATGGACGACATGATCGTAAAATCCCTTTCCGAGGCCATGTCCGCCTTGGAAGACGAGTACGGCAAGGACCCTGCGGCCCGGCAATGGGGCAAGCTTCATACCATTACCTTTTCGCACCCGCTGGCCTTGGGCCCGCTTTCCGATCTCAGTGTGGGCCCTTTTCCCCACCTGGGCGCGACCCATACCGTGCGAAACGCATATATCTCCGGCTCGGGAGACAACCCCTGGACATGCTCCGCGGGACCGGTGCTCCGCCACCTCATGGACATGGGAGACCCCGACCACGCCAAGCTCATCATCGACGGGTCCCAGTCGGGAATGTACAAGTCTCCCCACTACCGGGACCTACATCCCCTGTGGGTCAAAGGAAAATACCTGCAAGCAACCATGGACCCGGATAAAGTGAAACAAGCCGCGCCCAACCACCTGGTGCTCGCGCCGTAGGGAAATTATCATTAAACAAGGTAAAGCGAATAAGAAGTGATATTTCCGGTTTGAAAGCATGTTGCAAGGTAAGCTGTAGAGAAGAAATGGCGAGGACCGGCTTTAAGGAGGCCGAGACCCCGAATATAATGTAGTGTCTTGTCAAGCACACACTGACGCATAGTGTGCGAGCGACTGATACCGCGACTTTCGTCGCTCGCACGAAAAACACTTGACGGAGCAGTAGTTCAAAGTAAGCAGAGTTCCGGCGGCAAAGGCCGGAGGAAGGGAGTTTGTAATGGAAGAGTTCTATACCATGTCGGTAAAGGAGTTGGCCGGCAAGGTCAGGGATGGCTCGATTTCTTCAGTGGACCTTGTTGACGCTCATATTCGTCGTATCGAAGAGGTAAACCCTTACCTTAACGCGGTGATATCCAACCGCTTCGAGCAGGCCCGGGAGGAAGCGCGGCAGGCGGATGAAGAGCGGAAATCCGGCAGAGAGCTTCCTCCACTTCACGGCATACCCTGCACCATTAAGGACGCCCTGTCGGTAAAGGACATGCCGTTCGTGGGCGGAGTTTGGGCGCGCAGGAACAGGACCGGAGAGTTTGACGCCACCGTGGTCGAGCGCCTTCGCAAGGCAGGCGCCATAGTACTCGGCAAGACCAATGTTCCCGAGGCCTCGATGTGGTGCGAGACCTATAACACGGTGTTTGGAAGGACGAAGAACCCCCACGACACCTCGCGCACCTGCGGCGGCTCTTCCGGCGGGGAAGGCGCCATTGTGGGAGCGGGAGCTTCCCCCTTCGGGCTGGGCGCGGACATCGGCGGGTCCATCCGCTATCCGTCCGCTTTCTGCGGAGTGCCCGGCCATAAGCACACCGGCACGCTGGTGCCGGGGACCGGTCACTGGCCGCCCGCGGAAGGCGAGCTGGCCCGCTACAACACCTACGGGCCCCTCTGCCGCAAGGTCGAGGACCTGGACTATATTATGCCCCTCCTCATCGGACCCGACGGCAAGGACCCGGTCACTGTAGAGCATGAATGGACCCCTATGCAAAGCGTGGACACCGGCTCGATGAAGGCCTTTTTCTTCGATTATAACGGTGAGTCCCGCCCCAACCCCGAGGTCAGGCGCGCAGTAAGCATGGCCGCGGGCGCGCTCGCCTCACAAGGAATGCCGGTCGAGTACTGGCGCCCGGAGGGCATGGAGAACAGCCTCGCAATATGGCAGGCAGGACTCTCCCAAAACCCCGACCCTTTGGCGAAAAGCCTGGGCGACGGAGAGCGTGTGCAGCTTCGGAAAGAGCTCCTTAAGTTTATTGTCAGGCAGTCAAAGCTCACCTTGCCGGGTCTTGGCGCAGCGCTTATCGAGAAGCCGGGCCAGCTTTTAAAAAAGAGAAACCAGAAGTTTCTCGAGCAGGCCGGCCGCATGAGGGAGTTGATCGAAGAAAAGCTGGGCGACAACGGCGTGCTTATCTGCCCGGTGTTCCCGGTGCCCGCTCCCCGGCACACCAGGATATGGCTGGACCTTATGGGAGTCGGCTACTCCGGAGTTATCAACATCATGGGCTTTCCCGCGACCATCATTCCCATCTATCATCGGCAAGACGGCGTTCCCGTATCCGTGCAGGTCGTTGCCAAGAGGTTCGGCGACCACCTGGCCCTGGCTGCGGCAAAGAAGCTGGAGGACATATTCGGCGGCTGGAAGTTCCCGGCAAAGATAAAATAGGTCTCCACCGGCAAAAGCCCTGCATGCATCTGCCTTCGCCGGGATTGTCCGAGCTGTAATGGACAAGGGAAGGGGGGAATAGTACACTATGGAAATGGACAGAAGGCGCATAACCAAGCACCGGATGTCTGCGCGCCGCAACGACAGCTTTGTGCCCGGTATTCCTTCCGAGCGCATTGCCATGGTGTGGCCCTTGACGTGCGAGGCCGTCTCCCTGTCCGACAAGTACGATGCTGAACAAAGACTACAAAGACATGTTACTCGCCTTTTCCGAAGAAAAGGTTAAATTCCTTTGGGCAGGCGCCTATGCCGTGGCTGCACACTGATATCCCCGCGCCACCGTGGATATGGACCTGTGGAGCATGCCTTCACCGGAAAACTCCGAAGCCGTCATACGGGCATTACGCCGCTTCGGAGCACCTTTGCAAGACATCTTTGCAAAAGACCTTCAAAAAGATGATACGGTTTTTCAAATCGGAGTGCCCCCTAAGAATCGACATCATCACTACAGCCTCCGGTCTGGATTTTCAGGAGACCTATGGAAAGGCATTAAGCGTCAACATCGGGGAATCGAAGCGCGCATTCCATCGGTCGAAGACCTCATTAAAAACAAAAAGGCTTCTGCAAGAACCAGGGACCTGGCGGATGCGGAGTTATTGGAAGAAAGACAGGAGTGAAAAACATGGCTAAGCTCACGGTGCTCGGCGGCAGCGGTGCCGTGGGAAGCGTAGCTGTAAGCGTGCTTGCCCGGCTGGATAATTTCGCGGAGATACGTATCTGCGACCTGGACGTGGAGAAGGCCGCAAAAGTCGCTGCAGCAGCGGGCCCTGACCGGGTGAACGTCGAGAAGCTCGACGTGCTTGACAGCGACGCGCTGGCGACTGTTTTCCGTGACTCGGACGTGGTGTTGAACTGCGTGGGCCCTTTTTACAAGTTTGAGAAGCCCGTACTGGAGGCCGCGATCAGCACGGGCGTGAAGTACGTTGACATCTGCGACGACGTGGACGTGACCCTCGAGGCCCTGGAGATGAGCGGCCGTGCAGAGGACGCCGGTGTCACCGCTGTTATCGGCATGGGCAGCTCGCCGGGCGCGACCAACCTGCTGGCCCGGTTCGCGGCGGACAACCTCTTGGACGAGGTCGACGCTATCGACGTCTTCCACGCCCACGGCGGCGAGCCTTTCGAGGGCGAAGGCGTGATCGCCCACCGGTTCCATTGCATGACCATAGACGTGCCCATGTTTCTGGACGGCGAGCTTCGCTACGTAAAGTTCTTCGAGGACGACGGCATAGCTTTGCGGGAGTACTTCGACTTCCCCATACTGGGCAGGGTGCTTTTATATCCGTATCCTCACCCCGAGCAGGTGACCCTGCCCCGCTACATCTCCTGCAGGCAGGTGACCAATAAGGGGGCGGTGCTTCCCGAAGAGTACTACAACCTGATCCGCGACATGTGCCGGCTGGGTCTTTCCGGCCTCGAACCGGTGAACGTCCGCGGGGTCGAGGTCGTGCCTCAGGATTTCTCCACCGCCTATATCATCCGGGAACGGGACCGCATTTTAAAAGAGACCGGCTTCGGCACGCAGAGGGGCTGTGTTTCCGTGGTTGCGCGCGGGACAAAACAGGGCAAGCATCGCGAGTACCGATTTCACATGGCCTCGGCGAGCCAGGCCCTGGGCGAAGGCACGGGCATACCCGCGGCCATCGGCGCCATCCTGCTTTTGGAGGACAAGGTACAAGGCAAAGGCGTGCTTCCGCCGGAAGCGTGCATAAACCCCCGGCATCTTATCGAGCTGGCTCCCCGCCTCATGCCTCTGGACGAGAAAAAGGAGGACGGCGAGTCCTTCGGCGGCGTGATTGTAGAAGAGGTTGACGAATCGGGTAACATCAAGAAGCTGGAGATTTGATCCTTGTTCGCGGACGTAAAAAAGGCCCTCCATGCGGGGGGCCTTTTTTAAAAGGTTGATTTGTTGTTTAGAGTTTGCTTTTGAACGCCTGGGCCGGCTTGAAGCCCACTGTCTTGGAAGCCTTGACCTTGATCTTCTGGCCGGTCTGAGGGTTTATTCCGGTCCGCGCTTTTCTCTTTTTCACCTGGAAGGTCCCGAAGCCGGGATACCGGAAGCTGCTTTCCTTTTTGATGGTCTTCTTCATGATGTCAAAGGTACTGTCCAGCGCAGCCTCTGAGTCCTTTTTGCTGAGGCCGGTAGCCTTTGCAACCTGATCCACTAATTCTGCCTTAGTCATGTCGCTCTCCTTTCCTTTATGGGTTTTTTACATTCCGCTTTTTCCACACCGTGCCTATATCCAAACCCAGCGCTTACCTTGCCTTCCGCTTACCGCTAAAACCCCCGTAAATAACGGTCCGACCGCTTTTCAAAATCATATACTATCAAAATTTGTGGAGGATGTAAAGAAAAAAATGCAAAATTTACGATAAAATTTTACTCCTCCCGCGCCGGGAATTAAAGCAGCCAAAACCGCCAGTCAGGCCCGGAACTTTTCAAAACTTAAGCCGCATTATTGCGGAAACCGTCCGGTTTAAAGCGCGGCAATCGATTTGTTGTTATATTACAGGCAGTTAAAAGAAAAAAGACAAAGGAAATTATTTTCTTTGTGTCCTAAAAGGACTCCCGGAGCGGACTGGGAAAGGGGCAAAAAATATCTTTTCCCCTACCGGTGTAAAGCGGGTCTCCCCGCCCGAAATCCCGGGTCCGCTCAGTGCAAGGCTCAGAAGGCTATGGACACCTGGAGGAGCATCTGTTCATTGGCTCTTTGGTCCCCGTGCTCGCTTTTGAACACGTAGTTCAGCATCAGCCTGGCCCATTCGTAAGGCTGGTAATTCAGCCCGAGCGTGGTCCATTCCGCTTTGACGCCCTGTCCCCATCCGGCGTCCGCGGTGTCGGGGTCGAGCTGTTCATAGCGGAGGAGGGCCTGGATTTTGTTCCAGGAGTAAACCCCGGAGATGTGGTAGCCGCGACTCTGCCTGACGGTGCTGTTGTTGCTGTTGATTCGGTTCCACAAGACCTCGCCCGAGATGAGCCAGTTTTTTCCCTGCGCCTCGACTCCGGCCCAGATGTTGGAGTAGTCCACCACCGAGGTCCCGATCCGATTGGCCAGATCAGTGGAAAGCTCGGACTCGCCGCCCCAATGGCCAAGGTAGAGGGCCACACCCGGATACGCGGTGTATGAGACGGACACCATGGTATCTTTCATGTTGTTGTTGTCCCCGTACTGTCCGGGCCGGTCGAGTCCGTTGAAAAGACCGGTGGCCACTCTGAAGTTCCGGCCGGGCCGGACCTCCAGCATCACGCCGGTCTGTCTCCAGGGGGTAAACACGGAAAGGCCGTTTTTTACTATCAAGGGGTACTGAATAAAGTCAAGGCAATGCACCGGCCGGCTCATGGTCATGGTCCAGGGAGGCCGGAAGCTCCCCGTCTTTATCCACATCCACTCCAGAACTTGATAGCGCATCCAGGCCTCGTATACGCCGGTCTCAAGCTCGTCCCCGTTGTTGTATGCCAGGGTAATGCCGTAATCCAGGCGGTCGGCCGCGCCCTCCAGATATAAGCGGAACCTGCGGGTGCGGAGTTCTTCCACGCCGTCCACGTCCCGGCCGGGGTCGGCCTGGACCTTTTCCCAAAGAAACTGGTAAGCAGCGCCCCCGGCAAGGGAGTTCCCTTCCGCGTGTGCTGCGTTAATGGCAATAACTACCAGTGTTGCGGCAATGCCGGCAACCAAGTGTTTATCCATCTCATCCTCCGGCCCGCAGCGACTTTTTGGGAGGAACGCCTTCAAATATCTCCGGGTCATACTCCTCGTATCCCCACCGGGCGGGGACGCCCCGCACGTCCAGGTGAAGCTGGACCTGGCTGTTGCGGGGAGGAGAGTAAACACCGATGCCGCCCGGCTTGATCCGCCCCTCCTCTGCCAGCCGCGTCAGAAGGTCCCGGATGAAGAAAGCGTCCCGTACATCTACTGTGCCGTCATGGTTCATGTCGTCCATTATGCCGTCTTTGGGGTCCTCGTCAATGATGAAATCCACGGCTTCTCCCCACATGTGCCGGCTTAAGCTTGCGGCCGCGGCAGTCTTCGAACACCTTATCCGGTTGGAGCGGGGGGAGATAAAACCACCGCCTATGTAATGGACACGGGAGGGAAGTTCGAGCCGCTCGAGCTCGGATATCATCTCCTCCAGCGCGACCACCACCTCGTAATCCAGGGCAAAGTACTGGGGGAGGGAAGCCCGGGCATCATAGCCCAACTCGCCAAGCTGAACGTGCTTCGAGATCGAACAGCCCAGCACGTGCTTGTCAAGGTAGTAAAAGTATTGCGGCGGCTTATAAAGCTTCAAGTTGTCCTTGTCCTCCGGGACCGGGTACTCGCCGATCTCGAAACCGTTAAGGCAGCCATCTTCCAGCATGGAAAAAGGATAACCGGAAAGCACCGTGAGCTTAAGCTTCCTGCCCAGTAGCGTGTCCGGAGTCATGCCCGGTAGCCCGCTTTTTATCCGCAGCTTAACGGAAATAACCCGGTTGCCGGAATCCCCGGACCGGAAATTAATGGCGTCACCCTTCACGTCGCAGCCGGGAACGCCTTTACACGAACCCACACTGACCTTCGAGCCGCTCTCCGAGTAAACAAAGCGGACCTCCTGTTCCGAGCGCGGGGGAACCAGGATGGCTGGGTCCTCCGCTGTGATGGCGTGGCCCTTCCACAGCACAGTGACCTCGGCGAGCCCCTGCTTCTCGCTCCTTACGGAAAAAGGCACAAATACGGCCGCGGCAATGGCCGAAAAAATCAAAACCGCCAAAGCTCCGGTCGCAAAAGCTTTGCCGCGCCCGCAACCGCATGTTTTTCCGCCGATTATAGACATGTTCATATCTTAGCACATAAAAGCATGCCACTTAAAACCGCGCCTTGAGTGAGGCAAAGCCATTAGATCAATTAACAAAGCGAAAGGTGTTTCAGGGAATAATTTTCGGTCGTTAACTCGATTGAAAAATAATTCCGTGTCGACCATAATAGAAGTAAAGGCTTTTTCTATCATGGCGCGATCAAGGAGATATTGTGATTCGTGATTGATCCTCGCCATGGTGGGCGCTGAAAACTCGGATGACAGAATCAATAAAAGAAAAGACTTGGAAAGACTATGCGACTCAGTTGATGCTCCTGGTGGCGGGCAGCGTTCCCGCGGCCGTGGGCGCTTTTGTGTACATGTTGTTTATCGCCGTCTCATCCGGCGAGGCCGGCATTTTCAAAACGAAATTCGAGTTGGGCGGTCTTTTCGCATTTTTACTTTTCCGGCTCGGTTATTACTCCCTCAAGAAATCCGGATTTAAATGGCCGGGCCTTGCCTATCCCGCGGTCATTATCGTCCTCGTTTTCAGCTCTCCCCTTTTCACAAACCACAAAGACCTGTCCGGACTGGAGATCGCTTCCCTGCCACAAGACTCATCTTCTTATAAAAAGAGCTCCTTTACCGGGCAAGTCAATAAATACCGGGTCAGGCTGGGCTTCGAGGTCAGGGAAGCCGTCCTTTTTCATGTCAACCATTCTATGAAAAGCACGGTTGATATACCGCGGCAATGCCGGATGAAATTCGGAGTGGGCATCGAAAAGAAACCCGGAGAAAAACCCTTCCGACTGGAAGTCTTACTTCAAAAATCCGGTCCCCGGCCCGTGGTTAAACTTGAGAGCCGGCTTTTAAGCCGGGACAGGAACAGGTGGGAAGACATAACGGTTGATCTTTCCGGACATGCCGGAAAAGACAGGACCATCATTATTCAGATGACGACCACCGGAAAGGAATCGCAAGTCGGCAGGATGTTCCTCTCCGAGCTCCGCTTTGATTGCGCCGAGCGGCTTAAAGCCCTGTCGGACAGGCCCAATATAGTGCTTATCGTAGTGGATACGCTTCGGCCGGACCACCTCAATAGCTACGGCTACGACATCAGGGAAACGGATCCTTTCTTCAAGGGACTTCAGGAAAATCACGGAGTAAAGTTCAACAAGGTGTACAGTCCCAGTTCCTGGACCCTGCCTGCGGTGGCAAGCATTATGACTTCCATGCACATGTCCGAACACGGCTCCGGGATCAGAAACTTCATGTACGGAAAGCTCGACAGTGAACTTGTCACTCTTGCCGAGATTCTCTCCAGCCAGGGATACGATACCGCGGCTTTTTCAGTGTCGTTTATTATAAGCCCCCATTTCCAGTTCAACCAGGGCTTCGATACTTTTTATGACCTTTCGTTCTTCGCGTTCTACTGGGGTGGAGACGGTTACGCCATAAACCACGCTAAAAGATGGATAACAAAAAACAGGGAGAGGCCCTTCTTTGTCTTCTTCCATCTCATGAACCCTCATGTCCCTTATTCAAGCGGACCATATATTCGGCACTCGTCATTGGACAAAATGAGAGCAATAGTGATCGAGGATTATATGCGCAGCAAGGCGTTTAATTTCTATGATTCATGGAAGCTGCCCCCTCCGCCGCGCGAACGCCCGGAGCAAAAGGAAAATCGGCTTTTAAAAAGCTATGACGGCGAGATCAGAAGGACCAACGATTCCCTGGAGGAGTTCTTCGCGGCCTTGCAGTATGAAGGGCTTTTAGATAACACATTGATCATAATCACTTCCGATCATGGTGAGGAGTTTAAAGAACACGGCGGCTTAGAACACGGCAGGACCCTCTACCAGGAAGTAATACATGTGCCCCTTATTATTGCCGGACCCATGATCAACAACACCGGCCGCTCCATCTCCTGTCCGGTGACAACCCTTGACATCATGCCGACCATACTGGAGCTGACTGGCGGGAGCCTCCCGACCAGGGCCCGGGGAGAATCCCTCTGGCCACTCCTGGAACAGGAACAATGTGCTCCGCGAAACATATTTTCAGAGCTGAACCATGGAAATCAGGGAAAAACAATAGAAGCTATCGTCCGCGACAACTACAAGCTCATAAAACAATGGGACAATAACGGCGAGCAGCAAACGCTTCTGTTCGATCTCAGCAAAGACCCCACAGAGAAAAACAACCTGGCCGCGGACCGGCCGCAACTGGTGGAGAAAATGGCTTTGCCGTTGCAGGATATGTTAAAAAAACAAAACCTCTATATCCAGGCGGCGACAGAGTCCCGACTGTCTCGAGAAAATAAAGAAGTTTTGAAAGCTCTCGGATACCTGGACTGAACGTTTTTTACCCACCCTTTACGCGAACCGGCCCCGGCCTCATGTAAAGCGCAATGCAGTCTCCGCAGGCCCGAGGTATTACCCCCGACCGGATTTCCGCCCGCGTCTTTTTATAAGCATCGTTTTGAAAAATCTCCGGCAGCGGCGTCTCCAGCACGTTGCCGAAGGATATGACCTCGGTCCTCTCCAGGCTGCCGTCCCTGCGGTAGAGGGCACACGGATAGGCCATGGCGCAACAGACCGAGACCAGGCCGGAGGGAGTGATAAAAGGCCGGGAGATGTCGAATCCGCCGCAACCCCCGGTCCGCTCTCTGGAAAAGCTCTCCGGTCCAACCAGCACAAAGCCTTCCGGAGCAACGTCGATCGCCCGATCCAGCGCGCTTTCAAGCAAAGAGTAGTCGAAGCTGTTGCCGTAGTACTCGTTGTGGGTTATCTGGGACATGCCCGCATCTGAGAACACGCCGGTAAGCATCTGGAAGACGACCCCGTCAAGACCGTGTCCCGCGGTCATTCCCACGAACTCGGGCAGCTCGTGAAGGTGATCCTTCCTCAGCAGGAAGCCTGCGAAAAGAAGCGGCCGCGAAGCGCCTTTCTCGCGGCGCAGACACACGAAATCCTCGAAGACCTGCCGGAGCTTGTTAAACTCGCCTCCCGGACGGCAACGGCGGTAGGAGTCTTCGTGCGCCGCGTCAGTGGAGATGCATATAGTCTCCAGCCCGAACTCGATTATTCTTGACATGGACTCCCGTCCGAGCAGCATGCCGTTGGTGGTCATGTTTATCTTACCGGAGAAGTGCTCCTTTACGGTCTCGATGATGTTGAACAGCTCCGGGTTCATAAGCGGCTCCCCCCACCCGGTCAGTTCCACGGATTCAAGCCCGGCAAGGTAGGGGGCCACCGTACGGGCGACCTCCACCGGCATGAGCAAAGGGTCAGGACGCTCGCTGTACGAGCGCAGAAAGCAAAGCGGACAGCGAAGCTGGCACGACGCGCTTGTCTCCAGCACCACTCCGGTCATCCCGTCCGTATCAACTCCGCTGTCAGCCATTCATGCCTCCGCAAAAAAACCGTGAGAACAAACGACGAAAACCTCCGGCCTTGCCGTCCCAGCCGCGGCAGAGCCATTCTGAAAAAGGCATGGAATCTCCCAAGGAACACGAAAGCATGCAGGAAGGACAAAGATCACTGTGCACCCTTTTGCGAAGCTTTTTCATGTCGTTGCTCTTCCAAAGCCGATCCATGTCCTCCTCCAGGACGTTCTTGGGAAACATGTCCGATGAAGCGGGACAGGGTATAAGTGTCCCGTCCGCGTTTATGTTTATCGTCGAGTACAGGGTCAGGCACCGGTAAGGGCGGCTTTTGCCGGAGAGCACCGCGCGGATGTTCCGGTACTGGTAGCGCAGGGGAGCGGGGACATCGGCCATTATCCGCTCCAGGAACTCGATGATCCTTTGCCGGTCCGTCCCGGAAAGGCTGAGCTCCGCCTCCCTTGCCTTGCTGCGGTAAACCTGGTCGGTGATCATGGCCACGTTGAACAAGACCGGCAAAGAACGCTGCCGGGAAAAATCGTGTATGTCCTCCAGGTTGTCCATGTTCTCCGGCTGGATAACGCAGTTAAGACCGATCTCGACGACCGGGTCGGAAAGACTTGCCCGAAGCTCGGTGAGTCGGTCAATGGTTTCCACTACCGCATTAAAAGCTCCGCTCCTGCGCCGCACCCGCTCGTGGACCTTACCTGTGCCGTCCAATGAGATGTGTATGAAAAGCGAACAGCCCGTGCCCTCGGCAACGGAAACCATCGAGCTCACCCGGTCCAGGACCCTGTCGGGGGACAACCCGTTGGTTGCTATGCCCAGGGTTGACAGCGCGGGCAGGGACTCGATCATGGCCCGGGATGTGGCCTCCACGTCCTCCCGCAAGGTGGGCTCGCCGCCGGTCAGCCACGCCGTCTCTATCTTCTCGAAAAACGGCCTGGAAAGCACGTCCCGAAGCTCATCAGCACCGAGCTCGCGGCCTGGCGACTCTTCTTCCCAGATGCCGCAATGAAGGCAGCGGCCGTCGCAGCGGAGAGTGGCGTTAAAACACAGGTATCTCGGCCGGGGGATGAAAAGCCGACCTGCCCCGTAATACATCCACAAACGTTCGCAATCATTCACCGGCCAGTCCCCGCCCTATCTGCTCGTTCTCGAAAAGGTATCCGCACTCATGGCACAGGCAGCCGGGAAGCAGCCCCTTCTCGGTAATGTCCAGCATCCTCTGCCGGTACTCCTGGTACCTGTCCGAGAACCAGATGTCCGCAAAAGACGAGTGTTGAAGGTTCCCCATAACCGGCTCGCAATGACAGCAGGGACGCACGTCTCCGTTGGGGAATATGGCGGAAAAGGCATAGCCTGCATAACAGGGCTGCCGCGCATAAAGGTCCTTTGCGTCAAGTACGCCCTTGTCATCAGGGAGGCCCGCGTATCCCATGTAAAAGCCTTCTTTTGCTGCAAGAGCAGAGTAATGCTCGAGCTCGGAATAAAACCGCGAAAAATCATCCTCGCCCACCCGAAACTCGTAGTTTGACTCGTGTCCTTCAATCAGAAACCGCATCAGGGGAATGAAAGTGACCGCGTCCGCGCCCGTGCTTTTGCCAACCTCGAACAAGGCCTTGACGTCGCCCGCAGAGTAACGGGAGAGCACGACCGAAAGGGTCACATGAGGTTTTTTCGATCCGGCTTTTGCCTTTTCGCTGCTTAGGTCGGCTACTGCTTCGAGGATGTCATCAAAGGTGCGGGCAGAAGCTCGGGGGTTCTGCTTTTTGTATGTTTCCGGCCGTCCCGCGTTCAGGCTTACAGTAAGGCTTTCCATGCCGGAGCGGGCGAAGAACTCGGCAAACCTCTTCAGCCGGATGCCGTTGGTGACCATGGACATCTGCGCCTTTTCAAACGAGCGGCTGAACTGGAACAGCGCGGGGATGATAAGGTTGTAAAGTAAAGGCTCTCCTCCGGTGATGGTCAACCTGTGCAAACCGCCCAGGTGATACAGGTCGTCGGCAAGCCGGTCCAGTAACCCTCCGGGAAGGTCCCGTTCCGGTCCGGCGAAGCGGGGCGTATACTTCATGAGAGCCTGGGGAATGCAATGGAGGGGACAGAACACGCAAGAAGCGTTACAACGGCTGGTGGGAAGTATCTGCACGTCCAGCGGACCGGTAACCGGCCGGCCTTCCTTTATGGACCTCTTCAGATTGTCCAAAGACTCTTGGTCAAACATCAGCGAACCACCACTATCGGAAAGCCGAACCCCGCGGTGTTGTGTTCCGGCCGCTCCGGGTCCACCGTCCGGGTTTCGAACTCGATCCACGTCTTTTTGCCGCCAAACTCTCCAAGGTCCGCTTCCACCTCGTGCCAGCCGCGGTCTTCCGGCCGCCGCTTCGGGTCCAGGGTGCGGCTGATGATTTCGGAAAGCCTTTTGCGGCGCCTGCCCGCGCGGACCGTGAATATAACGCCGTCTCCGCCTCCCTTGTCCAGCACCTGGGGATGGAGGGCCATGCTTACGCGAAGTCTGGCGCCGGGAGGCACCCGCACCCGGTAGAGGACCCGCGATATAGGATGGACCATGAGGACCCGCCGGGTGTCGCCATCTATTGTAAAGTAGTCCTCCTTGACAAAACCCGGCTCCGGAGCAGATACCTCTGCTTTATCCAGGATGTCTGTGAAGTCCAATGCAGGCGAACCGCCCAGCTCGCGCACAAGGCTTATCCTGGCGTGGCAATAGTCCCGGAGCCGGACAAGTCGCTGGTGGGCCTCGCGGATGCTTCCCGGGGGGAACTCAGGAAGATCGAGCACTGTATCGGGTATGAAGTATCCCGGCCGGCTCTCCCCGGTAATCACGCCTCTCTCTTGACATTCCCGGAGCAGGCGGGTGCCGGGATAGGGGTTGAAGACGCTCACCTGCATATGGTCCGGACACAGTTTGCGGTTGAGCTCGTAAGTGGCCTCTGCGTCCTCCGGCGTCTCCCCCGGCAGGCCGACCATGTTGAACGACCAGGTCAAAAGGCCCAGGTCACGGGCGTCCTCGAAAACCCGCACGATCCGCTCAGCCTCCATGGGACGGCGCATGACCTCGCGGCGGACCCGGTCGCTGCCCGACTCGACGCCCACTTGGATCCACTCGCAACCCGCGGAGCGGAGCATGGAAAGCATCTCCCTGTCGACCGTCTCCACCCGCACGTTAACGTCAAACGGGATCGAGAAGTTTCTCTTGTACCTCTCGCAGAACTCGTCCACCCAGGGGCGATCAATGGTAAAGATGTCGTCGTGGAAGTGCCACTTCTTGACGTCATAAAAGCCGGCGAGCTTATCCATCTCTTCGAGAACGTTGTCCACCGAACGCCTCCGCACGAACTCTCCCTTGCCGCGATAAAGAGCGCGCAGGCCCTCGTTCGCGCAGTAGGCGCAGTTAAAAGGACAGCCTCTCCCGCTCAGCATGGATGCGCTCTTCTGCTTTTCCATTATGGTTTCAAACTCGAACTCCTCGCGGTCCGGGAAAGGCAGGCTGTCCAGATCCTCGACCAGGTTGCGCGGCTCGTTCCTGATGAACCCGTTATTGCGGCGGACCCAGAGGTTGGGAATCTCCGAGTAATCCTCTCCGTGCTCCAGCGCCCGGGCCAAGTCGACAACCGCTCCTTCGCCCTCGCCCGTGCAGAGCATATCAAAAGGGCCTTCGGACATGACGTTCTCCGGGTCAAGGGTGGCATGGACTCCGCCGATAATGAGGGGAACGTCCAGGGCGTTCTTTAATATGCCCGCGAGCTTGCAGGCGCGTGGATACTGGTTGGTGGCTGCGGAGAAGCCGATGAGGCCCGGCTCATGCGCGCGGGCCATGTCAATCAGCTCCTCTGCCGCGGGCTCCTCATGAAGGTAGAGGACGCGGGCCTCATTCCCCGCCCGCTTCAACACCGACACCAGCATGCCGATGCCGTGCTGATACTCGGGAGGAAGCATGGTCCCCACATCGGGGTATATAAGCAGAACACGCAAAGAGCCGGCCTTTAATCAAAGCCTAAAAGTGATACTTCTTGAAGCCCTCCACCGACCGGTCGTAAGTGGCTTCGCCTTCATTGGTGAAAAGACACGCCGGAAGCTCGCGCATCTTGCGGTGATACGCAATGCACTCGCAGCAGATGCCCTTGCGCGGACAGGGTTCATAGGTACAGTTACAGTTCTTCAGGTTCTCTTCCTTGTTCGGACATTCGTTCTTCGCCATAACTCTACTCCTCCTTTTCCTGTGAATTAGTGATTACGGGTGGCGGAGCGGAACTCCTTTCACCCGCCGGTTGACCGCATCCAAAAAGCGGTTGATCATCCGGTCCGCAAAACAAAGCCTGTCAATTGTAATCAAAGGCCGGGCCCAGCCCGCCCAGCCGTAGTCGGTGTTCGCAGACCGGGTGATAAAGGCGAGCCTTACTTTCTTGCCGCCCCATCTTGCAAGGGAGATATCGCCTTCCTCCCACACCGGCTTTTGGCCGGGCTTTCCCGGCTTGATCTCTCGAGACCACACCGGCTCGCCGTTTACAGCTACTATGAAGAGTATGGGCGCGCGGCGCAAGGGCCGCGCTGCCGGGTTTATGCCCGCGCCGAACTCGAGGCGGGCGCCCGGGGGAACCTTTTGCTTGATTACCGCGGCCGCGCCCGGGTTCATGAACAGGACCGGCCTGGTGTCAGCTCCCAGGCAAAAGCGCGTAAGCAATACCTGCCGGCGGTGCCGCTTTTTCAAGATGTTCTTTTTTTTAAGCCGTGGGGCAAGCGAGACCGCGACGTTCCTGGTCCGCGGCCTCCGCGATGCAAGGAAGTTCCCCAGCGTCTCGAAAAAGAGCCGGAAGAAGTTCAGAAAAGATATGGTAACCGCAATTTGCAGACCTTGCCCGGACCCGAAAACATATCCGGTCTGTTGCCTGTAAAGATACATAAACCCCCTTGCCCACGCTCTTACAGTATCAAAGTATAACACGCCGAAGTTCTCCAGGACCACGCCCTGGTCAAGGTATCCGCGGCAAAAGGCGTGCGACAAGGTGTCGGTATGAGAATGCCTGACTATTGACTTCGGCTCGTAAACTATCTTGTAGCCCGCCAGCAAGACTTCCCGCGACCATAACAGGTCCTCCGCCCAGTCTACTGACGGGATGGGATGCTCTTTTAATACGCTTTTTCTGCGGCAGCACGACACGTCGTCGAACTCGCAGAACCGCAGTCGCTCTTCAGGTGACAGCGACCAGAAATCGAGATCTGCTGATATCCGCCTCACCTTACGCTCTTCTCCGGCTGACACCCGGTGCTTGATCTTCATGGCCTCCAACACGCCGGCCCCCTCACGGGGAAGCTGGCGGGAAAAGGAGCCGGCCACTGCCTCGTCCTCCATAAGAGGCCCAACCAGCCGGGCCAGCCAGTACTCGTTTGCAGGAGCGGCGTCAGCCACAATGTAGACCAGCAGCTTGCCCCCAGCCTCTTCGGACGCCTCCTGCCGCGTGCGTCCGTGTTGAAAAGAGCTTGGGGGAATCTCCATCACCCGTGCGCCAAACGAGCGGGCGACCTCGACGGTGCGGTCCTTTGAACCGGAATCAATCACCAGTATCTCGAAAGTAAAGTCGACCTTCTGGGAGACAACTCCCGACAGGCATTGCCGGATGTTCCACTCCTCGTCGCGGGCGACAACGATTACGGAGACCAGGGGGCCGGTCTTCTTTGCGGCATCTTGATTGTTCCCCTCCATCTTTTGCATGGGACTCTCCCGTCAGCGCGCTAAAAGCTCCTCGTTGAAGTGGTTGGCCCGGTTCTCGCCTATGCACAAAGAGCAGAAATCCGGAAAGGCCCCTTTTGCTACGGCTTTGCGAAGCCGCCTGTACTTGTCGCCATTCCATATCTTCTCCCACTTCTCTTGTGACAGGTCCCCCATCTCCTCCATGGTCCCGCAGCAGGTAAAAACCCGGCCGTCGACCCGGACGCCGAAGGTGAGCCAGGGCTGGACGCAGTTTCGGGGCGGCTCGGGGTTGTCCCTTGCAAAGAGGTAGTGGGAGGAGAAGATAAGCCCCAGCTCGTCCGCTTTTTTTGACGCAGCCTCCAGGCTGTTCATGAGCCCGGTATCGGGCCGGACCACGTGATTGTTGTAATAATCGCAGTAATCAGGGTCAAAACAAAAAACGGGCGTCAGCGGCTCGACCACCAACTGGTTGATGCCCAGAGATGCGGCCAGGGGCACCATCTTTTCGACCTCGTGGCGGTTTATGTCCAGGAGAGTAAACTGCATGTTCAGAAACGGTCGCTCCGTGCCCGCCTTGCGCTTCAGCTCGGCAAGGACGCGGATGTTTTCCACGGTCTTCGCAAGGTCAGCGGGCACGCGGACCTTCGAGTAGGTTTCACTGGTGGCCCCGTCCACTGAAAAGGAGATGGTGTCCACTCCGTGCTCGACAATAAGATGAGCGCGCTCTTGATCCAGCAGGGTCGCGTTACAGTTGAAGAAGATCTCGACACCGTGCTCCTTGACCTTGTTGATGATGCTGAAAAGATCAGTATGTAAAAGTGGCTCTCCTCCTCCGGACAGGAAGCACCTGGACACGTAGGGCAGCATGGGCTCTATTTCCGGGAGGAGATCGAGGTTGAAGATATTGGTTCTGTAGGGCTCTCGGGGAATACCCATGGTAGTGGGACACATGGGGCACTTGAGGTTGCATATCGCAGTGGCTTCGAGGTAGAGAACAGCGGGGGACGCTTTTGTTTTTTCCCTGCCGTTGTCGATGTCTTTTTGAATGCGGGCAAGGTTTTTCTCGCGCCGGTTTTTTTTACTTACTCTGTCCACTACTTAGTTCCTGTTGCGAAAACTCCGTTTTTAGAGTGCGCCTGCCCGTGCCGGACACGCCTGCCTGTGCGGACACGCAGACAGGGCAGACAGGAAAGCTTGCTTTCGCTTTCATAAGTTCCGGCTTGCCGGAACTTATGAAAAGTCGCCTCGTAAACTGTGAGCCTCTTGTGGAGCGCATCTCCGACAAACAAGCTGCCGCCCTCCAAGAACAGCGCCGCAAAAGTAAATTAAACCTCCGTTTCGCAACGGGCACTACTTAGATTGACTTCCCGAGTCCTTTGCCGGTTCCGCGGACTTATCGCCGGTCTTTACCGCGCGGATTCTTTCCACCAGTTTTTTCATCCTCGGGTTCTGGACATGCTCTTCATACACCGGGTCCATGGCTTTCATGAACTTGCTCTTGTCGGGTATTTTGTTGATTATGTTGCCGTGCTTTCTTATTTTCTTTTCGGCTTTCTTTTCGAGCTCTCGCCATAGCTTTCTCTGACGGGGGACTGAAGCCAGGGCGGCCTCTTTGATGAGATCTCTGTCCGCTTTTGAAAGGTTCTCCCAGGTGCGCCTGCTGATGACCACCATCTCGGGGGCCATGCTGTGCTGGTCCAGGCTGTAGTAGTTGGCCGCCAGGTAATGGCCGGTATAGTCATAGGAAGGCCAGTTGTTTTCCGCTCCTTGAATGACACCCGTCTGCAATGCGGAGTAGACCTCGCCGAACGCCATGGGAGTGGGAGAGCCGCCCAGCGCCCTTACCATGTCTATCATGATCTCCGATTTCTGGACCCGGATTTTAAGACCCTCGAGGTCGGACGGCTTCTCGATGGGCCGCTCGGTATTGTAAAAGCTGCGGGCGCCCGAGTCATAGTAACATAGACCGATCAGGTTCTTGTCCTTCAATGACATGAGCAGTTCCTCGCCGATGGGCCCGTCGAGCACGGCGTGCATGTGCTCGGTGTTTCTAAAGATGTAAGGCAGGGCCAGGACCCCCAGCTCGGGGCATATCTGCACCAGCGGGTTTACGTTCACCCGGTTGATATCAATGATGCCGAGCTGCGTCTGCTCGATGGTCGACTTCTCGTCCCCCAGGGTCTTGTTGGGGAATATGTCCATGGATATGCGGCCGTCGGTTTTTTCTTTGAGGTATCGGTCCATTTCGACCAGGCCCTGGGTGGTGGGATAGCTGAGCGGATGGTCGTCCGCGGCCATGAGAACGATGTCTTTGGTTTTGTCCTCGCAACCGGCAGTGACGAGAATCGACAGGGCCAAACCGGCGAAAATCAAAAGGGCCTTTATTTGCAATTTATTAAAAACCTTCATTATGAACCGATTTTATCTGCCTCGCACGTGAAGAGCAAGTAATGGACAGTGGCGCAAAGACGGTTGCAAGGGACCTGGCCTGCTGGGAGAGGAATCGTTATACGAACGGCAGGCGGGTCTTTACTCTCCTATGCCGGAATCTCCGCCCATAAAGTCGGGCATTGTAGTCCTGGTGACCTCTTCCATGGTGGTGACGCCGTCTCTGGCCTTCCGGATGCCTGCCTGGCGCATGGTGACCATACCTCTTTCCATGGCCTCGTGCTTGAGCTCGGTGGGGGTGGCGCCGGTAAGGATGAGGTCCGTAAGCTCGCCCTTTATTGTCATGACCTCGTAAATGCCGAGCCTCCCTTTGAAGCCCCTGTCCGAGCACTGCTGACATCCCACTGCTTTGTATCCTACGAAATCGTCGACATCTTCGGGGGGGACTCCCACCTGCAACAGGCTCTGCTTGTCAAATTCCTCCGGTTCCTTGCAGTTGTCACACAGGCGCCGGACGAGCCGCTGGCTCAGGACGCCGTTTAGAGAGGCCGTGATAAGGAACGGCTCGACCCCCATGTTGAGAAGACGGTTGACTGTACTGGGCGCGTCATTGGTATGCACAGAGGACAGCACAACGTGTCCGGTAAGAGCTGCTTTGACCGCTATCTCCGCTGTCTCGAAGTCGCGGATTTCCCCCACCATGATGGTGTCGGGGTCCTGCCGCAGAAAGGACCGCAGCGCATATGCGAAGTTAAGCCCGATGTCGTCATGCATCTGGACCTGGTTGATTCCTTCCATGTAATACTCGATGGGGTCCTCAGCAGTGGAGACATTATCGGATATCTGGTTGAGCTCGATCAATGCCGAGTAAAGGGTGGTTGTTTTTCCCGACCCGGAAGGACCGGTAACCAGTACCATGCCATAAGGCTGTTTAAAAGCCCACCTGAAGTCATCCAACTGGGGCCGGAGCATTCCCAGCTTGGTAAGGTCGAGCTGCAGGTTTTCCTTGTCCAGTATCCGCATCACCATTTTTTCTCCCCACAAGGTGGGAAGAGTGCTGACCCGGAAGTCGATCTTTTTTCCCTTCATCTTTACGGAGACGCGGCCGTCCTGGGGAAGCCGCCTTTCAGCGATGTTGAGCTTGGCCAGTATCTTGATCCTGGAGACCATTGCGTTCCGGAGCTTATAGGGAGGCGAAATAATGTGATAGAGGACCCCGTCGATCCGGTAGCGGACCCGGAAGGTGTCCTCGTAAGGCTCGAAGTGGACGTCCGAGGCCCCCTTGGCAAGGGCGTCGTGAAGTATCTGGTTGACCAGCCTGACCACCGGAGTCGATGCCGAATCCGTTTCCACGGTGGTAAGATCAAAGTCGTCCTCGTACTCCGCCATCTCGATGTCGGAGTCGTCGAAGTTGGCCATCACGTCCTCCAGCATCTCCGCGGAGTCGTGATAGCGGTTTATGGCCTCCTTGATGTCGTTCTCCGTGGCCACCACCACGTCAATATTAAGACCCGTTAAAAACTTGAGCTCGTCGATGACCTCGATGTTGGAAGGGTCCGCCATGGCCACCACCAGGGTGGCACCGGTTCGGTTAATGGGTATCACCCGGTGCTTCAGCGATGCCTCCTCCGGCACCAGGCTTACTATGTCCTGGTCCAGCTCGAGTTCGGAAAGCTTGATGGCCGGGACCTTGAAGTACTCGGAAAGAACCGTGTGCATGTCCTCGTCTTTGATGGCCCCCAGCTCCATAAGGCTGTTCAGGAAGCTGGTGCCCTCCTCCCGCATCTTCTTATACGCCTCCTGAAGCTGGTTGCCGTCGATGAGCTTTTGATTGACCATGATCTCGCCAAGGCGGGAAGCGCCCTCGCCGGGCCGGCTGGACAGGTAAGCCTGCAGGGCGGCCTGCTTGTTCTCCAGGAAGAGCTCGGCAACAGGGGATATGTCAAGCTGCCGGTCTTCGTATACGGAAAGCTCCTTGCTTTCGGCCTCTTCCTCCCCCGTCTCTGCACTCTCGCCGCTTTCGCCTTCCATGTTTTCGCTCAGGTAATCGCCCACCAGCCTGGCGAACTCCTCGTCACCGCCCTCCGACTCGGCAGAAGCCGCAGGCTGTTTTTCCATCTCCGAAAGCTCGATCGTCTTGGTCTTCCGGCGGAGCCCCTCGCCCTCCTCCGCCTTGACGTTGCGCAAGGTCTGTACCTCGGCGACCTCCACCATGCCGGTGACCAACAGCGCGTACAGGAGCTTCAGCGTCGAGGTCAGGCCCAGATCGCTCGAACCGATCACGTGGGAAAACGCCTTGCCCTCGCCAATACTCTTTACAAAAGCGAACTCTTCGTCCAAAAAAGGTATGTTTTCTTTGCGCCTTTCAAAGTCGCGGGAGAGGCGGAGACCTTTCTCCCGCAGAAACTCGAACTCCTTCTCCAGACGGTCTATGCAATGGTGCTGCTTCACGCCCCGGTACACGATCTCGTCAGGGTTCACCTTATACATGGGAACGTCGTGATTGAACTGGCCCACCGACTCCTCCCGGAAGCGGAACAGGCCCTTGGTGTACGAAAAGCAGGAGATTAGCTTGAGCCGGACCTGGTATATCAGGAGCTGGTGGAGACGGTCGGAGTTGATGACGCCCTTTTCAATCAGAACCTGGCCCACCTGCTTCTGGTTTAACGCGGTCTCGTCAATGACCTCTTCAAGCTGGTCTTCGGTTATAAGACCGCGAGAAAGCATGATCTGGCCAAGGCTCTCCTGGATGGGACCCAGCTTTACGTAGCTCGAGTCGCCGCCCAGAAAAAAAATCTGCTTCTGCAGAAGTTCGTCCGTCTCGTCGACAATATCCATTACACCGGTCCGGCCGTGACCGGCTATTGCGTAGTAAACCTTGGCAAACGAGTAATCTTTAAAACTGCCTTTGTGAACGGGATCAGGCATAATTATCTCTTTTGTATACGATGCAAAAAGGCGGCTCGAAGAAAGGCGTCAATGGACAAAGACCTCTATGTAAATGTCATCCACGAGCGTGCAAAACTTCTTTTCCTTCCACAAGGAAAAATCCCTTACCGTAAGTCTTTCAGTATTAGTAATAACACCGCCCTTAAAAATCGTCAAGGCAAACCGATAAAAAGCAGCCGCTTGTGACCGGAAAGGCTTCTCAGCCGGAAAAAACGCGGATTAAAAACAATTGCATCCCTAACTCCTGCCCAGCACGGCAGCAGGACGGCCGGAAAGTCGGCCGGCAAGCACCGCCCGGTTTCTGCCGCTCTGCTTGGCCCGGTAGAGGGCCTCGTCCGCAAGCTCGATCAACTCCTCCTTCCGGCGACCGTCAGCGGGAAAGAGCGATATGCCCATGGAAAGGCTTACGCTGAACTCCTTCATGGAAGCGTGGAACACCAGCTTGCCAACCTTTTTGCGAAGCCGCTCCGCAAATTCGCGCGCGCCCTCCTCTCCTGTGCCCACCAGGATAAGAACGAACTCCTCACCCCCGTAGCGGGCGGCGCTGTCAACCTTTCGGGTCGACTCCCGCAACACCTGGGCAACAGCCTTTAAAACCTCGTCGCCTACCGGGTGACCAAAGGTGTCGTTGATCCTCTTGAAATGGTCCAGGTCGCAAATAATGACCGCCAGATGATGACCGAGGCGGCCCGCCCGCTCGACCTCTTCGCCGAGCCGCTCCTGGAACCAGCGATGGTTGTAAAGCCCGGTAAGACCGTCGGTCACCGCCTTCTTCCGGGTCTCCCGGTAGAGCATGGCATTGTGGACTGACACCGCGGCAAGGTCGGCAAGGATGCCGGTGGTCTGGACCTTGTGCCTCGAAAATGCCTCGGGCAGATGGGAAAAGAAGACCATGGCCCCTGTCGAGTACTTCCGCAGCGGGAGGGGATGGATAAGAACCGACCGCATGCCCGGCGGATCGAGACGCTTTCCCAGGACCGGCGTACGCTTGTCCCGCTCGGCAAGATCGCTGATGTAAAGATGCTGCTTCTCCGTGAGCACCCACTCAACGAGCGTATCGGCAATGTCCGGCTCGTGGCCGGTGAACCCTCCGTCGAACTCGCCGCCGGTCCGGACAACCTGCAAAGCGCCGTTCCCCTCGGGCGAGAGCACCACGCACGCTGCGTTAAACCCCGAAAGGATATGTCCCGTTCGCATCACCGAGTCGAGAACGTCGTTCAAATCCAGCGTCCGGCTCAGTCTGTGCCCGAGCTCGGCAAGCGCCTTCCACTGCGAAGCCTCTGCCTCCCGGCGGCGGACCAGCAAAGCGTGCTCGTGGATCTCGATAACCTGCAAAGATATCGAGCGGGCCAGCTTTTCCTCATCAACCGTAAAGCCTTCGCCCTCCAGACGCTCGGCCACCAGCAGGCCCGCGGTCCAGTCGCCCTCTACTATGGGAACGGCAAGAAGAGCCTCCGGTGTTTCGCCTCCCCCCACGTAAGGGACCTCCTGCTTCAGGCGCCGCCTCCCGATAACTCGGAGGCCCTCCTGCTGGCCGGCGCACCAGCCCAAAAGACCTTCGCCGCTAGTAACCACTGCTTCGGTGTCCAGGTGGTCCCGGATCGTTGCTATCTCGCGCAAATGAAAGTCATGATCCGGAGCGGAACGCCAGTAAAGCGCGCATGCCTCTGCGCAAAGCAGCTTCCGTCCCGTCTCCAGGGCGGAGTAAAAAGCCTCGTCAAGAGCGTAAACCGAGCGGACGGCCTCCCGCTTCCGGCCGCTCTCGGAAAGCCCCGAAAGCTTGAACACCGTGTCGTCCTTCTGAATATCCGAGATGTCCTGCTCGAAATGCTCCAGCACCTGGAGAGCTCGGGTCTTTGACCGCCGCTCGAGGTGGATATAGGCGCCCACCCCCGCTCCGAACAGGAAGAGGAAAGCCGAGTGTACACCGAGCCGGGAAAAGGAATCCACTCCCGGAGACTGCAGGAGTATCCACCCGGCTTCCAGGCCCAGGAACACCGCAGCCAGGAGCGCTGCATATCCCGGCCGCAACATACCCGCGAGTAAGGCAAAGGCGAGATAGACACCCGGATATACAACCGAGTCAAGTCCGCCGCTGGCGTGGACCGCGATGGCCAGGCCGAGCAGGGACCACAAGCCCAGCCGAAAGAGACGGAAACGGTGGTCCTCATCCGGGCTGACCAGCTCGAGTACCTCGAGAAGGACGAGCACCAGAAGCAGGGCCACCAGGGAGTAATGCCACATGCCGAGCGCGTTCAGCCGATCGAACTGGCCGGTTATGATGAGAAGGGAAAACAGCGCGAACAAGCAAGGCCGGACCAGCCGCTTGGTCCACGTCCATACCTGCGGGCCGCTTATCGCGCTCATGGTTCTTCCCGGGAGGTTGGGAACTGAAACACGAACTCGCGAGGCTTGACCATGCCCAGTTCTTCCCGGGCGAGGCGTTCGATGTAAAGGTAATCGCTCTCCAGGCGCTCTATTTCCTGCCTGAGCTTCTCGTTCTTTTTCGCAAGCTGGTTCTTTTCCCTGACCAGGGACTCCTTCTGGCGCTTCATTCGGATAAGGCTTATAAGACCCTGATCACCGAAAACGCTGAAGCCCAGTATCACCGCGATAAACAAACCTACCGCAATCTTCAGCTTCATTTTCCAACCTCCGCTTAAAGAGCATCTGCATCTAGATTACACCCTCCTATTATAACCCAAGGCAAGCAGGCTTTTCCAGTCACCAAGGTCCATCGGGTCGTTCGAGTTGCACCCGGTTGCGAAAGATATTATATTCTCTACCCAAGCAGCCGGAGCACCGCGGGAGGCTGAGAGCCCGCAGAGCCGGAAAGACGGGAATTTCGCGGCCCCGAATCCGGCAGAGCAAGTCCGCGATTTCTTTTAGATGATTTTACCCGCCGCCATGGTACCTCGTAACATGAAAGGAGGCTTTGGTCATGCTCGAATCCGAGCTTAAAGAAGGTTTAACATTTGATGACGTTCTTCTCCTTCCTGCCTACTCGGAGGTCCTGGCTGACAACGTGGATACGCGGACGCGGCTTGTGCGTAACATCGAGCTCAAAATACCGCTTTTGACCGCTGCCATGGACACGGTCACCGAGGCCCGCACCGCCATAACCGCTGCGCAGGAGGGGGGCCTGGGCATCATCCATAAGAACATGGCCATTGACGACCAGGCCGCAGAGGTCTTAAAGGTCAAGAAGTTCGAGTCGGGCATGATCGTGGACCCGGTCACGGCCGAGCCTGACACCAGGCTGGTCGATGTGCTCCAGCTCATGCGGCGGCGGAGCATCTCCGGCGTTCCGGTGGCGAGGGACGGCGCTCTGCTGGGCATATTGACCAGCAGGGACATCCGCTTCGAGCGGAACCTGGACCAGAAGGTCAAGGACCTTATGACCCCCCGCAACAAGCTGGTGACCGTGAGCGAAGGCATCGGCCTGGAAGAGAGCAAGCAACTCCTCCACCGCCACAAGATAGAAAAGCTGCCCGTAATAAACGGTGAAGACCGGCTCATCGGCCTCATAACCTTAAAGGACATCGAAAAGACAGAGAAGCATCCCTCCGCTGTCAAAGACGAGCTGGGAAGGCTCGGGGTAGGTGCTGCCGTGGGTGTGGGCGACCCGGAGATCACCCGCTGCGCCCGCCTGTTGGAGGCGGGCGCGGACATTATTTGTATTGATACTGCGCACGGCCACTCCCGGGGGGTCATCGAACAGGTAAAGGCAGTAAAAAGGGAGTTCCCGGAAGCGGGCGTCATCGCTGGCAACGTGGCCACTGCCGAGGGGGCCCGGGCCCTCATGGACGCGGGCGCGGACGCCATCAAGGTTGGCATAGGTCCGGGGTCCATCTGCACCACCCGGGTGGTGGCCGGCATCGGCGTGCCGCAGGTGACCGCGGTGGCCGAGTGCGCCAGAGCGGTTAAAGGATCGGAAGTGACGGTGATAGCGGACGGGGGCATCCAGTACAGCGGCGACATTACCAAGATCATTGCCGCGGGCGCGGACTCGGTCATGATCGGTTCATTGTTCGCGGGCACCGACGAAAGCCCGGGCGAGATGATCCTCTACCAGGGCCGCAGCTACAAGGTCTATCGCGGCATGGGCAGCATCGGGGCCATGCAGTCGGGCAGCGCCACCCGCTACAACCAGGAAGTGTCGGCCGAAGATATCCTCAACGACGTGGATAACGTGCAGGGGATATCGCTCGGCAAGCTGGTGCCCGAAGGCATCGAGGGCAGGGTCCCCTATCGCGGGCCCTTGTCAGCGGTGATCTACCAGTTGATCGGAGGGCTCAAGTCGGGCATGGGATACACCGGCTGCCGCACCGTGCCGGAGCTCAAGGAGAAGGCCCGGTTTATACGCAACACTCCGCATGCACTGCGCGAGTCCCATGTCCACGACGTGATCATAACCAAGGAAGCCCCCAACTACAGGCTGGGATAGAAAGGCAGGCCGGGACAAGAAACATGGAAAAAGTCCTCATCCTGGATTTCGGATCGCAGTACACCATGCTCATCGCCAGAAGAGTGAGGGAGCTGTCCGTATACTGCGAGATACATCCTTGCACCATGCCTTTCGAGGACATGGAAAAATTCGGCCCCCAAGCGGTGATACTCTCTGGAGGACCCGCCAGCGTGACCGACCCTGACTCGCCCACTTGCGAGATGAGGGTGTTCGACCTGGGCGTGCCCGTACTGGGCATCTGCTACGGGCTTCAGCTCATGGCCAGGCTCCTCGGCGGAGAAGTGGAGAAGTCCGAACAGCGGGAGTACGGCCAGGCAAGGCTGCAAATAGACGAGTACGGGGAGCTCTTTTCCGGGCTTGATAAAAAGCCGCCGGACGTAATGGAGCAAGCCATCCATTACGACGACGGGGAAGAGGAGAAGGGCCTGCGGGTGTGGATGAGCCACGGCGACCGCATTAAGTCACCTCCCCCCGGCTTCCGGGTGATCGGCAGGACGCCCGGCTCGCCGGTGGCCGCCATGCAGGACCCGAAGCGTCTCTTATACGCGGTTCAGTTCCACCCCGAGGTCGCCCATACTCCCCGGGGGAAGGAGATACTCCGGAACTTCCTTTACAATATTACCGGTCTCGCCGGCGACTGGAACATGGAGAGCTTCATCCGCATGAGCGTGGACCGCATCCGGAAGACGGTGGGCGACGACAGGATCATCATGGGCCTTTCCGGTGGCGTGGATTCCTCGGTCGCCGCGGTGCTGGTAAACCAGGCGGTGAAGGACCGGCTTACCTGCATCCTGGTTGACAACGGTCTTCTCCGCCAGGGCGAGGCCGAGAGCGTGGCCCGCGTTTTTCGCGAGCACTTCAAGATAAACCTGGTCGAGGTCGAAGCTGCTGACGAGTTCCTGGACGCGCTCGAAGACGTGCTTGATCCGGAGGAGAAGAGGAAACGGATCGGCCGGGTGTTCATCGAGGTTTTCGAACGAGCTGCAAAGGACATCCCCGGCGTCAAGTTCCTGGGACAGGGGACCCTGTACCCGGACGTGATCGAGAGCATAAGCTATCGCGGCCCCTCAGCCACCATCAAGAGCCATCACAACGTGGGGGGGCTTCCCGAGCGGATGGACCTCGAGCTTGTCGAGCCGCTCCGGGAGCTGTTCAAGGACGAGGTCCGAAAGGTAGGCATCGAGCTGGGCATACCGGATCACCTGGTGTGGAGACAGCCCTTTCCGGGGCCCGGCCTGGCTGTGCGGCTTCTGGGAGTGGTGACCCGGGAGAGGCTCGACATACTCCGCAAGGCGGATGCCATCGCAACCTCGGAGATAGAAAGCTGGGAGGGATGGCGCTCGATATGGCAGTACTTTACCGTGCTCCTCCCGGTACAGTCGGTGGGGGTCATGGGAGATGAGAGGACTTACGAGTACGTGGCTGCCATCCGGGCGGTAAAGAGCGTGGACGGCATGACCGCTGACTGGGCGGACCTTCCCCATTCTCTGCTGGCGAGGATATCCAACCGGATCATCAACGAGGTCAAGGGAATAAACCGGGTGGTCTACGATATCTCCTCCAAGCCGCCTTCGACCATCGAGTGGGAGTGAGATAAAAGACTGCAAACCCGACTGTAAAAAGGAGCAAAGATTAATGCACGGAGTGGCCGATTTCGTACACCTTCACGTTCATACCGAGTACAGCCTGCTTGACGGGATGATCAAGATACCCGACCTGGTCGAGCGGGCTGAGACCTACCAGATGCCCGCAGTGGCCATTACCGACCACGGGAACCTCTTCGGAGCGGTCAAGTTTTATGAAAAGGTGAAAGAAAAGGGCATGAAGCCCATCATCGGCTGCGAGGTGTACGTGGCCCCCAACACCAGGTCCGATAAGGACAGGGTGGGAAACCATCTTGTACTCCTTTGCAAAAACTACAAGGGCTACCAGAACCTGTGCAAACTGGTCACCGCGGGTTTTCGGGAAGGGTTTTACTCCAAGCCCAGGATCGACAAGGACCTTCTCGCCGAGCACAATGAAGGGCTTATTGCTCTCTCCGCCTGCTTGAAAGGCGAGATACCCGAGGCCCTTCTGGTGGAGGACCATGAAAGCGCGGTGCGGACGGCTTCGTTTTACAAGGAGGTCTTCGACAACAACAGGTTTTACCTCGAACTCCAGGAGAACGGGATCGAAGACCAACGGCGGGTCAACCGCGAGCTTCTGGCGCTCAGCAAAAAACTGGAACTGCCGGTGGTGGCGACCAATGACTGTCATTACTTAAGCCGCGACCTCGCACGGGCGCACGAGGTTCTTTTATGCCTCCAGACCCAGAAGACGCTCTCCGATGATAAAAGGATGCGCATGGCCACCGACGAGTTTTACTTCCGCTCGCCAGGCGAGATGAAGGAGAAGTTCGGGGAGGTCCCCCAAGCCATCTCCAACACCCTGGAGATAGCCGGCCGATGCAACCTGGACTGGAACCTTAATACGCTTCATTTTCCCCGCTTTGATACGCCCGGTGAAGAGAGCCTGGAGCGCTATTTGGAAGAACAGGCCCGGAAGGGATTCGAGTCGCGCATGGAGGATATTCGCAAGTCGGACCCCGAGTATGACAACAGGAAACAAGAGTACGAAAAGCGCTTTGATTACGAGCTTTCCATCATCAATGAGATGGAGTTTCCCGGCTACTTCCTGATCGTGGCCGACTTTGTAAACTATGCCCGGTCGCAAGGCATCCCCGTAGGTCCGGGCAGGGGCTCTGCCGCGGGCAGCTTCATATCCTACTGCCTGGGCATTACCGACCTGAACCCCTTGGCGTACGGACTTATCTTCGAGAGGTTCTTAAACCCGGAAAGGGGGGAGATGCCTGATATAGACATCGACTTCTGCCAAGAACGGAGGGAGGAGGTCCTCCGTTACGTGACCGACAAGTACGGCGGCTCGGACTACGTGGCCCAGATCATCACCTTCGGCACGATGAAGGCCAAGGCCGTAGTAAGGGACGTGGGCCGGGTCCTGGACATGCCCTACGGCGATGTCGACAAGATCGCCAAGCTCATACCCAACAACCAGAGCCTTGACGAGGCCCTGGAAAACGAGCCGCGACTGAAAGAGCTCCGGGACAAGGACCCCCAAATAAAAGAGCTGCTCTACCTGGCGCGCCACCTCGAAGGGGTCAGCAGGCACGCGTCCACCCACGCAGCGGGCGTGGTCATATCAGACAAGCCCCTTACCGAGTACCTGCCCTTGTACAAGGACCCCCGGAGCGAGGACGTAGTGGCCCAGTACGACATGCAGTGCGTGGAAAAGGTGGGGCTTATCAAATTCGACCTTTTGGGCCTGAAGACACTGACCCAGATCAAGTACTGCCGAGACATGATAGCGGACAACCGCGGATACGACGTGGACCCGTCCAAGATCGACATGGACGACAAAAAAACCTACGAGCTTCTGACCGGCGGCAACACCGGCGGGGTGTTCCAGTTGGAAAGCGCGGGCATGAGAGACCTGCTGGCCAGGCTCCAACCCGGCCGCTTCGAGGAACTCATCGCAGTGGTGGCCCTGTATCGTCCCGGTCCCATCAACGCGGGTTACGTGGACAAGTTCATTGAGAGAAAGCACGGCAGGCAGGAGGTCGAGTATCTTCTTCGCCGGATGGAAGACATTTTAAAAGAGACCTACGGACTGTTGATCTACCAGGAACAGGTCATGGAGCTGGCGGTGAAGCTAGCCGGCTACCGCATGGGAGAGGCCGACATCCTCCGCAAGGCCATGGGCAAGAAGAAGGTCGAGCTCATGGAGACGCAGAAAGACAAGTTCATGGCCGGGGCCATAAAAAACAACATCAAGGAGGACAAGGCCAAGGAGATATTCGATGACATGGCCCAGTTCGCCCACTACGGCTTCAACAAGTCTCACGCCGCGGTATACGCTTACGTGGCCTATCAGACCGCATACCTGAAGGCCCACTACCCGGTCGAGTTCATGGCCGCTCTCATGACCATGGACATGCAGGACACCGACAAGATCATGAAGTACATGCGCGAGTGTGAAGAAAAAGAGATAGCGGTGGACCCTCCCGACGTGAACTCCAGCCAGTGGAGGTTCCGGGCACTCGGCGAGCGGGTCCGTTACGGGTTGGGAGCGGTCAAAGGCGTAGGAATGGCTGCGGTAGAGGCCGTTATCGAGGCCCGAGAGGAGAAGCCTTTCAAGTCTCTTTTCGACTTCTGCAACCGGGCGGACTTGAGGCGGGTCAACCGGAAGACCATAGAGAGCCTGATAAAAGGAGGAGCGTTCGACAACCTGGGCACGGAGCGGTCGCGGCTGATGGCGGCGCTGGACCAGGCCCTGGAAAAAGGGCACCGGGCGGCCAAGGAAAGGGAGACCGGACAGACGAGCTTTTTCGACTTTCTGGGAGACCCGGGCGCGGATGAGTACGTTGACGAGAGGTTCCCGGAGGTTGAGGAATGGTCGTCCACCGAGCTTTTGGCCTATGAAAGAGAGGCCCTGGGCCTGTACTTGACCGGCCATCCCCTGGCACGCTATGAAAAGTTGATGCAGGATTACGGGATCAAGGACACCGCTTCCGTACCCTTTATGGCCAATGGACAGGAAGTGCTGGTGGGAGGCATAGTCGAGTCCAAAAAGGAGACCATGTCCAAGAAGAAGGGCAAGCAGGAGCGCATGGCCTTTATCACCCTGAGCGATCTGAAAGGACGCATCGAGGTGGTGGTGTTTGCAAGCGTTTACAAGGACGCCCTGGCTTACCTGGACCAGGAAGAGCTTCCTCTTCTGGTCCGCGGCAGGCTCGAGGTGTCCGAGGACAAGGCCAAGATACTTGCGGGCGAGATATTCCCCTTGCAGGAGGCCCCGGAAAGACTCTCCGTGAAAGTCCATCTTACCCTTACCAGGCCGCACGCCACACCCGAACTTGTCGAGCATCTGGCAAAGGTCATCAAGCGACATAAAGGAAAAGCCCAGGTGATAGTACACGTGGTGATTCCCGGACAGTCGGAGACCCTGATATCACTGCCGCGCGATTTGTCGGCACGGCCCGACGAGGACCTCGTCCGGGCAATAGAGGAGGTCCTGGGCGAAGGATCAATAAAGATGGTGGCTGCGTAAGACACGGGAGAAAACAATGAAGCGCGCACTGGAGATAACCGTCGTACTGACAATACTTATCCTGGCGGCGGCCGGTCCGGCCCGGAAACAACCGGCTCCGGAAGAGACGCCCGTGGTCAGCGGGAAGGCGGCGGAAGGCAGGAGAGCCAGGGACCGGGCCATAGAAAACGCCACGGAAAAAGCGGTCGAACAGTATATCGCAAACCGGGTGCCCGCGGCCCTTCGCAAAAAGCACAGCGATGAAGAGCAGAAGATAGTAAAGCAGGCGGGAAGCCTGGTACGGTCCTTCGAGATAGTGGAAGAGACCGAAAAAGAGGGAGTGCTCACCCTCCGCGTCAGAGTCGAGTTGGACAAAAAGCAAATAGACACCAGGCTTATAAAATCCGGGCTTTTGCCTTCCCGGTCCTTGCCCGCGGTGTTCCTGTTCGTGCCCTGCCGCGCCGGAGACGAGGAAATTAAAAGCGCCTGGCAGAAACCCAAGGCCATCGCCCGCACCCCAAACCCCTGCGAAGCGGCCATCTCCGCCAGGCTTGCCGAGTATGGAATCGACACGGTCGAGGCCAAAAAGGAATCCCCTGACCTCGATCTGGAAAAAATCATGAACCCCCGCTCGGAAGAGCAGAAAAGGGAGGTCTATCGAGAGCTTGAGGAGAAGCTCGGCGTCTCCGCCCTGGTGGTTGGAAAAGGCATACTCCCCGATTACAGGGAGAGCAAAGAAAAAACCGCGGTTCTTTTAATAGCAGTGGCCGACCTTGCCAAGGAGAGGGTGTTATGGTCGGAGAGAATGGAGACCTCCGCGGAGCTTGACGGGCCGGAAGACCGGGCCCCCGTGCTAAAGAAGATTTGCGGACGGGCGGGCGAGAAGGCCCTTCTCAAGATATTTTCCGGATGGGCCCCCAAGTACATGCCGGGAGAAGAAAGGACCATCGCAGTGGACCTGCTCGGCTTGAGCTCGTATAAAGCCATGCAGGAGTTCTTGGACATGCTGCACGAACAGGCCCCCGGCGTTTCCGAGGCCGTGCTTATCATGGCCTCCCCCGGGGAGGTCAGATTTGGAGCTACGACCACTGCGAGCGCGGATTCGCTTGCCCGCTGGCTCGAGGGCATAAAGTCGGACGGAGGAAGGCCCCGCATCCTCAGCCAGGAGGAAGACAGCATCCGGGCCGCCCTGGTAAGATAAATGAGCCCCCGAGACGGAGTCAACTGCATGGAAGGAACATGGAAGAAAATCGCGGTCTTTGGCATGGCGGTTTTGGTGCCGGTTGCGGCAATGATTTTCACTGCCGCCAGGGCAGATCAGCAAAAGACCAATGACGAGGCCGGCAAAGCTGAAAGCAAGATGGGGCCGGGCTTCCAAAGCACTGCGACGGAGACGGAAAGCATTTTTCCTGAAACGAATTATCAGTGGCTCACCCACTACATGCACCAGGTGTACGAGAGATACGTGCAGGCCCGCCGCGCGTTTGACAACGGAGAGACGGAACTTGCGCAGGCAAACCTTTATCTCATGGAGGTCTATGCGGAAAACAGCCAGGAGAAGCTTCCGGACACCCTTCAGAACGGAAAGCCCTTTGATAAAAAGAAGTACGTGGACACTATCGCCACCATGAAGGAGTACTCTGCAGATATCCGTAAAAACATCGAACAAGGCAAATGGCACGAGTCCCCTCCCGGAAAGCTCGACCCTGTTCTCCAGACATGCGTGGGATGCCACAGCGCCTATGATATCCCCACCGCCTTCGAGCTGGGGACCACCTTTAAGAAAATGACCCGCCTCATCCACGAGGTCTACGAGCTCTATCGCCTTTCCGGAAAAGTTATCCGGGGATGCAAAGGAAAAGAGGCCAAGCAGTGCCGTGAGACCGTTCGCTGCTCTTACCTGGCGGTGATGCCTTACATCGACGCTATTCCTTCCCACGTTCCGGAACGGAACCAGGACGGCGAGCCCATCCCGCCGGAGGTTTTCAAACGTACCTATGAAAAGCTCCGCAGGTACAACCGGAAATCCCTGCGGGCCATGGAGGATAAAAAGCAGAGCTTTAAGGAGCCGGCGCCGCCGCCGGATATCCTGCGTCAATCGTGTTATACCTGTCACGCGGAAAGCCTCGACATACCGCAGCCGTGGCTGAAGACGCCGGTGAAATCGGAATAAATGCCGTGTCCGGGTTGACATGAAGCTGAAGCTCAAACTAAAATTAGAGCTTGAACACAGGTTGTAAAATCTACAAACAGGTTCAGGGTATTTTGCCCTGGCGCTGAAAGGGAGGAGAAAATGGCTGCGAGTCAGAAAAGGATGAAGGTCCTGGTGATCGCGCTTCTGGTGGTAAGCGCTCTGGCGGTCTGGATGGCGGGCCCGACATCGCCAAAGGCCCAGCAGGAAGGTTCGGAGACCCTGTACCCGGTGAACAATTACGGATGGCTGACCTATTACATGCACGAGGTATGGTACCGTTACACCGATGCCAAGCAGGCCTTTGAAGAAGGCGACATGGAGCGGGCCAAGGCCAACCTCATCGTGATGGAGCTGTTCCTGGAGGCCAGCAAGGACAAGCTGCCCGACAAGCTGGCTGACGGCAGGCCTTTCAAAAAGGAGGAGTACAGGCAAAGCATGGACAAGCTTGACAAGTACTCCGAGGACATCCGCGAGAACCTGGAGAACAAGAAATGGGCCGACGTTCCCGAAGGCGAAAAAGACCCGGTGCTTCAAAGCTGCGTGGGATGCCACGATGCTTATAATATTCCCACCGACTTCCGGATTGATACCGCTTTCAAGAAGCTTACCCACTACATGCATGAAATCTACGAGATGTACCGGCAGGCCGGCGTCCAGTTAATGAAAGGCGAGTCCTCCGGCAATGAGAAAGCCTATGACAAGGCCAAGTTCTGCTTTATAGTGCTCCGGCCCTACCTCGAGAAAATACCCGACAATATCCCCGAAAAGAACCAGGACGGACAGCCCATCGACAAGGAGCTTTTTATGAATGCCTATGAAGAGCTCAAGCAGTACAACGAGGACATGATAAAAAAGCTGGAGACCAAGTACTGGAAGAAGGGAAAACCTCTTCCCCCGCCGAAGATAGTGGTTGACACCTGTTATGCATGTCACGCCAAGGTAGTAAAGATCGAAAACCCATGGTAACCATTTGAAAGGCGCGCTCGCAAACGGGCCTGTAATAAAAACAGGCCCGTTTCTGCGTATTTCGTCCGCATTATGAATGCAAAACGGAGACCGTTGGAGTGGAAGTAGGCAATAAGACCATAGCCCAGCTCGCGGAAGAGCTTGCCCAGATTCCCTTCTTCCAGGATATAGTGCCGGCGCGGCTTCTTGACCAGATATCTTTCTTCGAGGACTTAAGCCCCAAGTTCAAGACCAAGGTAGCGGAGCAAGGATTGCTGCTTCAGTTCCTTCCCGGCCAGCAGATATGCCGGCAGGGCGACTACGAGGACACCTTTTACGTTATTCTCTCCGGCGAGGTCGAGGTTTCCGCACTGACCCACTTCGACAAGAGCATCGTCCTGGGGACCATTGACCCGGGAGACTTCTTCGGAGAGATGGGGCCTATCTCCGGGCAAGCGCGCACCGCCACCATCACCGCGATCAAAAAGACGGTGGTGCTTCAGCTTCCCAAGACGCTTTTTCTGCAAATAATGCGGACGACGCCATCCATCAAGAACAAGATAGACCAGAAGTACATTGAAAGGTCCTTACGCACCCACCTCAGGCAGGTGAACCTGTTCTCGTCCCTGTCCGAGGAAGTCTTGAACAAGCTCGCCGACAAGGTAAACCTTTTGAGCTTTGACAAGGATGACGTAATCATCAGGCAGGGCGACGTGGGCGACTGCCTCTACCTGGTTCGCGGAGGCTTTGTTAAGGTAAGCGCGGGCCCGCTGGAAGAAGAGAAGATTCTTACCTACCTCCGGGAAGGCAGCTACTTCGGGGAGATGGCTCTTATCGGGGAAGAGAAAAGAACGGCCAATGTGGTTGCCATGACCGACGTGGAGGCTGTCCGCATCGGCAAGGAAGATTTCCAGGAGTTAATGGACCAATACCCGGAAGTGGGCGAACAGGCCCGCCGCACTGTGCAGGAACGGGAGAAGAGCTCCGAAGAGGTCAAAAAAGACCCCCGCCTGGCCCGGGCCATCAAGTTCGTGGTCCAGAAGGGACTGGCACAGGCCAGGGAGATACTGGTGATTGACCTGGATAAATGCGTGGGATGCGACAACTGCGTCCGGGCTTGCGAGGCCGTACGCGGCCATGCCCGCATTGAAAGGCGCGGCTCGAGGCTCGGGAAGTTACTTGTTCCAACCTCGTGTTTTCATTGCGAGAATCCTCAGTGCCTGCTCTGTCCCCGCGGAGGCATCGTTCGAGATAAGGACGGCGAGATACATTTTACCGAGTTCTGCACCGGCTGCGGGGGATGCGCTGAGCGCTGTCCTTACGGCAACATTCTGATCATCGAGCCGGAAGCGGAAAAGCCCGGTCTATTAAAAAGGCTCTTCCATGTCGAGACGGAGACCGAGTCCGGTATGAAAAGACAAGTGGTCAAGTGCGACATGTGCGCGGACTACCGGCACATGGCATGCGTGTATAACTGTCCCACCGGTGCTATGACCGTAATAACGCCAGAGGAGCTTATAAAGGCATATGGCTGACAACGCCTCCAATAAGAAAAGATACCTGCTCTCCGGAAACCTCCACCGCGTCCTGTGGATGGCAGTGCTGGTGACGGGGGCCGCGGCATCGGTCTATGCCATGTGGCCCTGCTTTGACGTCGGCGAATGCAGGGGCGGCGGACCGCGCGGCATCACCTTCGGAGCTATCGGCTTTGCCGGCATCATCATAAGCGTCTTGTACGTGGTCAGGAAGGACAAGCCACGCATTGCCTTTTTGCCCCTCAACCAGTGGCTCTACGCACACGTGGTCATAGGCGTGTTGAGCCTGTATCTTATCGTGGCCCATTCCGGGTTTAACCTCCGCAATGCCGTGGCCGCTTTAGCACTCCTCTTTTTGGCGCTTACCGTGGCCTCCGGCATCATCGGAATGTTTCTGTTCAACTACCTGCCGCGGGCGCAAACCCGAAGCGAAGCTGCAGTACTTATTCCCGACGACCTCTGCGAAAGGCTCTCCCGCGTCTACGAAGAAATCCGCGAGTTGTGCCTCGAAAAAGGACCGGAGTGGAACGACATTTACAACGAGCTCGTTCTGCCCCTCTACAGTGCCCGGGTTGGAAAGGACATATCCGCTCCAGACGTCAGTCCGTGGGCGGAAAAGATAAACCCCGAAGACATGGAAGACTTCGTGGACCTGGCTGTAAAGATCGAGACCGCACACGACCTTCTGGTCCTTCTGGGCAAGAACATGCGCTTCAGGTGGTTCGTCAGAGGCTGGCTTATTTTTCACGTGCCCGCCACCCTGGGACTTCTGGTCTTCAGCGCCGTGCACATCATTACCGTGTGCTGGTACGGGGCCTGATCATGAAAAGATATGAGTTCAGCGGTCCTCATGGAAAAGTGAAAATCAAAGAGCCTATCGCGGTCCGCATCGTGGACTCCTTCTGGCTCATTTTCCTCTTGACCGTGGCCTTAGGCGTATGGGGAACATACTACCTGTACCAGGACGACCGCACTTTACTCATGGGAAGAGAGCTCTCCGCAGCCCATCAACATCTCCATGACGATTGCTCAGCATGCCACGAACCCTTCCAGGGAGTGCCCAACCGGTCCTGTACCGCTGCCGAATGTCATATGAATATTGACAACACCATCCACAGCACAAGCCGGCTCGAGTGCTATGAATGCCATCCCGAGCACAACGACGGAGGGCCTGCTTTAAAACCCATGGGCTACGAACAATGCATAAGCTGTCATAAGCCCGGCAAGGATGTGACCGGAGACCCCGGAACAACCAACGTGAGCCAGGAGATATTCCGGCACGGCGCGCATTCGCCGCCCCGCGATTGCTGGTACTGCCACTGTACCGGCAAAGGCACACTGGACATACCAACAGAGGACCTTTTTAAGATGGACAGTTGCCTCACTTCCGGATGCCACTCCGAAAGGACGCAGGATTGCGACTACTGTCATCAAAAGCCGCACCCCAAGCAAAGTCCGGGACCGAGAACCCCGGAGTGTCTCCACCAGGGACCGCTACTGCCGCGCCTCCGGGGAACCAATATCAGGATGTACTGCACTCCCTACGCCGAAAGAAAACGAGGATTTCTGGGAATGGAAGTCTGTGAGACAGGGGAGCTCATCTATACCCCCCCCCAAAAGAACGAGCAATAAAAAGCGAGCGCATGTCTTAACCAGCCCCCCCCCAATGACTTCGGGCCCGCCGGCTCAAGCACGGTCCGGGAAAGGGGCTTTGACAAGATCAGGAGCCGGAAGCTGCTTTAGCCGCGATGAGTTTTTTGTCCATGAGATAGGCGTGATATCCGGGTCCGTAGTAATGGTAGAGTATGCGGCGGACCTTGTAGCCGAACTTTTTATACAAGGCCCGGGCGGGCGAGTTTTCCACGGAGACCTGCAGGAACATGCGGCGGACACCCTTGTTTCCGGCCCGGATTTCCAGCTCTTCCATGAGCATCTTTCCCAGTCCGCGCCGTCTGCGATCGGGGTCCACGTCAATGGTGACGATCTGAGAGCTTTGCGGTCCCGAGTAAAACACGATAAAGAAACCGGCAAGCTCGCCGTTCTCTTCCAGTCCCACGCTCTCGCACGCGCTGCTCGAGATGCACTCTTCGAATATCTCCGGAGGATACGCTATCCAGGCGGGGAAACAAAAACGGTCGATTTGAGCCGCTCTTTCAACGTCATAAGTGGTAAGCTCGCGAAGGATCATTTCCCGAATACTTGCCGTACATAGTCTGCGGAGACAACCACCTTCTGGCCGCGTCTTTCAGGTGCTTCGAACATATGGTCATGCATCAGCTCTTCGAAGATGGTCCGCAAAGAACGGGCGCCCAGCTTGCGGCGCCGCGCGAGCTGCGCGCATTCCGTAAGCGCATCTTCGGAGACCTCGAGTTCGATGCCGTCCATGTCAAAAAGCTTTTTATACTCCCGGAGAATGGAGTCGGGAGGCTCGGTGATTATCCTGACAAGGTCGTCCTCATCAAGCTCGGAAAGCTCGGCCACCACCGGTATCCGGCCCAAGAGCTCCGCTATCATGCCGTACTCCAGGAGGTCCTCGACCCGGACGCGGTCCTCGATGGATACTCCTTTGCCGGGCTTCTCCCGGCTGAAACCGGATATCTTGCGGCTCCTGATGCGTTTCATGTCGGTAAAAGTGCCTGCGCATATGAAAAGGATGTTGGAGGTGTCCATCTGCACAAAATCGTGCTTGCTCCAGTGCTGGGTGATATTGTAAGGCACGAACACGGTGGTCCCCTCCAGGAGCTTCAGCAGGGCCTGCTGAACGCCTTCGCCTCCGATGTCGCGCGAGCCCGCGCCGGTGCGCTCGCCGTGGTTGCGACGTCCTATCTTGTCGATCTCGTCCACGAACACTATGCCGCGCTGGGCAGCCTCGACGTCCATGTCCGCGGCGTAAAGAAGCTCGCCCAGCATAACCTCGACGTCCTTGCCGTAATAGCCGGCCTCGGTGTACTCGGTGGCGTCAACCACGGCAAAAGGGACCTGCAAGGCCTTGGAGATATGGCGCGCAAGGTGGGTCTTGCCGCACCCGCTCGGCCCGATAAGCAAAACATTGGACTTCTGAATCGGCGGCCCCTCATCCTCCGAGACGAAGTAAAAACCGGGAATCTCGGGATGCTCGTCGCCCACATCCTGCCGGATGCGCTTGAAATGGTTGTAAGCGGCAATGGCAAGCGTCCGCTTGGCCCGGTCCTGGCTTATCACGTGCCTGTCAAGGTACTCGAATATGTTGCGCGGCGTGGGAACACGGTCCAGGTCTAAAGGTATCTCTTTGGCCATAGAAACATCCTCTTCAACTGCGGGAAAACTCCCGGCTTTAATGCAGCGTTTTCGCGGGCTGTGCCCATTAACTTATGCTAGTCATAAAGCATACTTGTTGCAACCGTCCGCCGGATATCCGAAAACAAAAGCAGCTCCGGGATTAAAGATCGGAAGTCTTTACAGGAGAACATCCCGACCGGCAAGGTTTTCAGGGCAGGTACTTTTCGCCTTGCAGCTCTTGGTCGAGGAAGGTAAGGATAGTGTGCAGGTATGGAAAATCCTCCCGGTTCTCCATGTAGTTGAACTCGTGCTCCGCGCCCGACACGAAGAAGGCCACGTGCTTTACGTTGCGCTTTTCAAGTTCTTCGTGGAGCCACTTTGACTCTGCGAACAGCGAGTCCGCGGTGCCGCACATGATGAACAGTGGCGGAATGTTGTCTTTGTCCAGGTAATGGGAAATGGAAGCTTTTTCATAAGCCTTGGGCTTGGTTCGGGGAGCACCTCCCATGAACGCCATTACCATGGGCCGGGTGACCATCACACCCCAGATGCGGGGGTCCTGCTTGACCAGCCACTCGAGTCGGAACAGACCGTACATGAGCACGCCCGCCTGTACGCGGGCGTCATAGCCGTTTTTTCCGGAGTAGCTGGGCTCGAAGTAGGGGTCGTCCCATGCCATGGCCACCATTGCGGCAAGATGCGCTCCCGCGGAGTCTCCCATCACCGCCACCCGAAGGGGGTCTCCGTTATATTCGGGGGCCTTGTCCTTTGCAAAGACCACCGCGCCCATGGCGTCGTTCACCGCAGCAGGAAACCGGGCGTCGGTGGACAGCCGGTAGTTGGCGTTAAAGACCACGTATCCGGACTGGGCGATCATCTCCATGCGGTGTCGGAACATGCTCTTGTTGCCTATTCCCCATCCCCCGCCGTGGAAGTAAACCAGCACCGGGTAGGGTCCTCCCTCAGTAGGCCATGCTATGTCAAGGCTGATCTCCGAGTCCGCGAAACGCGCATAGGTCACGTCAAAGACGCTGTCCACCGGAGGAAGGACAATGACCTTGCCTTGTAAAGAGGGAGCGACCAGGGATGTCAACAGCAAGACCAGGCCTACAGCGGAAATCCGAAATAACTTCATCCGGTTGTGTTCTCCTTCTTCAGAATGAAAATCGTCGATTCAGCCGCCCCCGCAATAAATATCAAAAGCTCGAATCGTCAACCACGTGACGCACGCCCTTGGCGTCGTTTATCCACCACACGTCAACTGTGGGGTCATCGTCAATGTTGCCGGCCACTATGGCGGTAAAACCTTTGTCGCTGATCATGGCTTTCAGGCCTCCCGGAAGCTTGAAGGGCCCGACCTGCTCGGGCTGGATGGCCTCTTCAGGAAGAAACAACGCATAGTCGAACTTGCCCTCCGGCTCCCAGCCCAGCTCGCGAAAGGTCTTCGAGTAGGAGCCGTGCTTTTTAAAATACTTGGACTGCGCCGTGTATATGGACTCGAGCAACTGCACGGACTCCAGGGCCTGTGCAGGCGCTTTATCCTTCTTTGCGGGTTCTGTAGGCTTTTGCTCCTGTTGTTTCTCGCAAGCCTGGAACAAGACGCCGGAAAACAAAACCGTAAAAACCAAACCTGCCGCCACTATGGATTTTCTTCTCATGATCCGCTCCTTGCCGTATAATATGCTTTGGTTGGTCCTTCCTCTTACTCGTTGACGTCATTTATCATGTTTCGGACGGAGTTCTTCTCGTCAACCGTCCATACGTCCAAACTCGGGTCGGAATCTATGTTGCCCACCGCCACTACGATGTATCCCTTTTCGTTCACCTCGGGCCGAATGCCTGGCGGAAGCCGGTAGGGCCCGCCTTTCTTTGCAGGCAGCCGGTCACCGGGCAGGAAGTAGGCATAGCGGTTCGCTCCTGTAGGCTCGAAGTTCAAGACCTCGAAAGTGCCGCAGTAAGTGGCCCGCTCCGTAAAGCAGTTCTGTTGAAGCACGTAAATGGAGTGAAGGTTGCTCTTGGCCTCCGACCGGTAACTGCGCGAAAGCTCCTTTTCCCGGTCATTGCATGAGGCGGATAAAAGACAACCCCCTGCAATAAACGCCACAAGCGCCGCCAACTGATGCCGGTTGAATCCCATTAACATGAATCTCCAATGTTGAACTTCTATTATAGCTTAGCATAAGGACATAGGCGATGACAGTAAGGAGGGAAGATCCGGCCCGGTTCTAAGGGAAAGCCCCCTGAAGAGGCAAGAGCATAAAAATGGTGCTCCCAAGGGGAATCGAACCCCTGTTTCCGGATTGAGAGCCCGGCGTCCTAGACCGCTAGACGATGGGAGCACTTAAGAAGGGCCATGCCCGCAGATATCAAAATGGCTGAGGGACCAGGATTCGAACCTGGACTGCCGGGGCCAGAACCCGGTGTCCT
>CAYQTK010000006.1:0-46554 GCA_964420375.1 uncultured bacterium | reverse complement strand
GTGATACGTGCGAGCGACTTTAGTCGCGACATAAATTCGCTCCAGCGCTTCCTCCCATACCATTATTTCTGCATAAATCAATAAGTTGCCCTGTCCTCCAGGCCGGCATTAATACCATAGCCGCTAAGCATGAGAAGGTCAAGCTCCCCGCCGGCTGCCGACAAAGCGGTAACCGCTTGATTTCGCTTAGGTACCAAAAAACCGGATGATCCGATTGCTCGTCGCCGCCGGATTTGACAAAATGGAGACGCTGGTGCCCTGGCTGGACGGAAAAAGTATAAGCTTCGCGCTCGGATAAACCGGCGTGGTGTTAACTCAAAAAACTAACATGGGAATCCAGGCTAGTGCTTTGTCACTCGAAAAAAGGGGAACGGATTCAATGCAGATCGCGGCTAAAGCCGCTCGCACGATTATTTTCTATTCCCAAGAAGCTATTTTCTATTCCCCAAAAATCTTTTGACGAGGCACTAGCAGAATCTTTTGATTTTTGTAAGCGCCGGCAAGGACGAGCCCCTTTAACCAAGGCTGTCATTCCTCTTGGAGGAGATGAAATACATTCATTGTAGAGGGCTTGCATGATTGTTATTCACCCACAGATTCTCGTGAGGAACCTATCTTTTTTTACGAGACTGAAACTCGCTCGCACGATCCTCTTCTATTCCCCGAGAAGCTTTTGACATAGCTCTAGGGCTCTTCTCTGATATGGCAGCCGTGCCGGCGCGGAGGACAGGGCAACTTAAGGCGTGCGACCCGAGCGCCGAGTCCGGCGGGTATACAGTGGGGGAGTGTCGACCTTGTTTTGGGCTTTTCGCTTTTCTCCGCTGGAAGCCCTGAACGCGATAAACGCATTCCGGTTATCCATCCCCATCAAGATACGTAGAACTATATTGGGGGGGGGAGCAGATCCCCCAATTCTAGTTGTTTTCCGTCCGGCGTATCATGAGCTTCTGGTTGAAAGAAAGTGAAAAGGATCGCTCTCTTCCTTGCTTTATGATCTTTCCCGCTGTCCTGCCTTTGTCTTTGACCTTGATCATTATCACCAGGTCATCCGCGGGGATTCTCACCAGCATACTCGCTCCCGAAGCCCGGGGCGGAAAGCGGGGCTGTATCCAGACCTGGCCGGGGACCTTGCAATATCCCACCAGGTTCTCCACCACGAGGGTATTAACCAGCCCGGTCCAGCCCACGAAGTTGGGCCGCGGTTTGCCGCCCAGGGTGATCTGCTTGTAAAGGTTTCCCTTTTTGCGGTGAAGCTCCTTGAAATCGAACCTGTCGGGGTCATAGAACTCGACCAGGTCGCCGGTATTTTCATGTACTTTGTATACTCCGTCCGCCAGCTTGAAAGTAAGCAAAGAGGCTTCTTCATAAAAGCCGTAGTTCTCCATTCCTCGAATGGCCATGTAAGCGGTGTTGACCCATACCGGTCCCCTCCAGCAGTCCTTTTCAAACGCGGGGTCGTCACGGGCAACGGACGGCAAAGGGATAGTTGTGTTGAACTCTTCCGGGTCCATAAGATGCTCGAGCATCCTGCGGGCCTTTTTCTTGTCCGGAACCCTGGCGAACATGGGGAAGAACGAAGCGATGGTTTTAACGCAGACCAGCTTGTTGGAATTAAGGTCCCGGTCGTAGTACAGGCCGGTGTCGGGGTCCCACAACTTTCGGTTCATGAGCTCTTTTTGCTCCATGGCTCTGCCGAGGTACTTTTGTTCATCGTCCACGTGTCCGAGCTCCGCTGCCATTCGGGCCAGGAGCCGGTTCTGGAGGACCATGTAGGAGTTCTGGTCCACTGCCGCCAGGTTTTCCATGTCCGTCACCTGCGACTCGTCCGCGGAGCCGAAGCGGGGCGAGTTGTCGATGCCCGACTCGTAGGGATGGATATAGACGAAAAGTCCGCTTTCATGTCGTCGGTTCTCGTAGAGCCATTTATTGTAGTCCTTGAGTACGGGGTAGGCCCCGGCGAGGTATGTCCGGTCTCCGCTCCACAAGTAGTTTTTCCATACCGACCAGGTAATGAGGGGCGGCTGGGTATAATCGCTTTTAGAGTAGATGCCGTGAAAGTGGGGAATCCTGCCGTCAGGGGCGGCAGCGTTCATCACCGCCCGGTTTATCTCCTCTGCGGTTTCGACGTCCCATATCTTCCACACCTGGGATGTAAACGCAGTGTCCCATAAGTACACCCCCCGGAAGGTAGGCGAAGGATAGGCATACCTGGTATCAAAAAATGGGTTGGGCCCGTGGAGGTTTTTCAAAAGCGTGGCGTAGACGGCATCAAATCCGCTCTCCCAGTGGTGTCCCCATTCCGTTCCGTCGACCTGTAAAGAAGGAGGAGGGGCCTCTACGTCCTTGGCCTTCCATAAAGCCAGACCCGGCGCAGCTCCGGTCAGGGCAGCCGCAGTTACCAGCAGTGCGAAAAAGCGCGGTGCTTTTTTCATTTTATACTTGCCTCCTCTTAGTAAATCAGGTGATGGTTATATCATAGCATTGGGGACGAAAAAAGCCCCGGCAGGCATAAGTGCGGGCCGGGGCTTTTTTGGAGCTAAGGTTGTTTTTACATTTTTCCCAGGATCATGAACTCGATGATCAGGGAGTAGATGACCAGTGACTCGATCAGTGCCAGTCCGAGGATGAAGGGCAGGAACATGTTTCCGGAGGCACCGGGGTTCCTGGCGATGCCCTCCATTGCAGAGGAGGCCGTCCTGCCCTGGGCAAGCGCTCCGCCGAAGGTGGCCAAGGCCATTCCGAAGCCCGCGGCCAGCAGCGCATAGTCAAAGAACTTGCCCGCCTCTGCGCCGTGACCTCCTTCCTGGGCGAACACCGCAGTGGCTGCGAAAAGCACGAAAGTGAATACCGACATCATGAGAATCTTTTTCTTCATTTACTCCAACTCCTTTCCGGTTTATTGTTTTTTTCTGCTACGAGATAAAAAATCTTTATTCCATTTTGCGGCTCTGCCGCAGATCATATGATTAATGCTCTTCCCCTTCTTCGTGAGCCACTGCAATTGCTAAATACACGATGGTGAGGGCGGTGAAGATGAACGCCTGGATGAGACACACCAGCACACCGAGTCCGTAGATTATGACCGGTATAAGCATTGGTGTCAACATGAGGAAGATGGTGAGGACCGTATGGTCCGCCATCATGTTAGCCATAAGACGCAGGGAGAGCGAAAGCACCCGGGCCAGGTGACTGATGACCTCGATGGGAAGATAGATGATGGACAGCACCCCCAAGATGGCGTTGGGGGGCCAGACCGGACTTATAAAATGTTTGAAGTAGCCTATTCCATGGGCTTGCACTCCGTAAACGTGGGTCGCGAAGAAGACCACGATGGCCATGGAAATGGTCACGCTCCACGTGCCGGTGGCAGGTGAAAAGTACGGAACCAGTCCCAGCAGGTTGGCCACCAGGATATAAAAAAATATTCCCGCAACCAGGGGAGTGTACTTCTTGTAATCCGGTCCGATGATGTCTTCCATCATCCCGAGGAGCCACTCCAGGCCCAGCTCGAATACGTTGCGCAGAGTGAGTCTGCCTTCCGGCAGGAGCTCGTCGGTTTGGGACCGCGACCGGGAACGGACAACCATTATGAGGGCTACCAGGATCAGGGCGGAGACAACCGCGTGAAACAGCGGGTCCAGGGCAAAAGCAGGTTTTATAATGCCCATAATCTCCCGGTACCAGGGCGAGTCCCAGTGTGGTCCCGGGCCGAATATTAATGTGGCCCAGCTAAATCCATGCATACTTCTACTCCTTTACTCTGCTTACACTTCTCCTTTTCAGGATCAGGGGATACTCCCCTGCCAGCTTTACCGGATCCGGTTGTGGCCAAGTATAAAGTGCCAGCGTAGGCCTACTACGAAAACACTTACAATAAGGCTCGAAAGCCCGATTATAAACGGTATTGCTTGTACTATCTCGAAGTAAATAAGAACTCCGACCGTGCCGTAAGCGAAAAGGGTCTTCACAACCATGCTCGAGGCAAAACCAAACCCGCTTCTTTCGCCGGTCAAGACTCTTTTCACTATAGTACAAAGCCAGGAAAAATTCAAGTAGGTGAAAACCCCGCCCGTCAAAATGCCGAAACAGAACTTGAAATCAAATAATACCGAAGTCCCCAAGCCCAGCACCAGCGTGTATGCCAGCACGCCATGGGACATCTCTTTGATTATCTGCTCTTGTTCCCCATTTATCGGTCGCGATTGTCGTCCTCCTTGTTCTCCTCCGGGTCTTCTGCTTTCTCCCTCGATTCGATGTCTCTTCGAAGCTGGTTGGCAACGCGCCAGAAAGCTTTGCCCGCGGCAGCGATGCCCAGGAACATGCCCGTCAACGTAAGCCAGGGATTGGTCCATACCAGCCACTCATCCAGATAGTAACCCCCGATGGCGCCGATGGCGATGGCAAATCCCATCTCCAGCCCCACCGCACTGTAGCCGAGCAGGTCCCAGTACTGCTTGCGCCGCCTGCGCTTCTCGGAACGCTCTTCTTTCTTTTCAGGGGACATTACAACTTACAGCACCTTGTCCGCGAACGCTGACAAACAGCGTAAAACCTCTCCATATAACCGTCCCCTGACATAAAGCACTCCTTTAATACCATACAACCAAAAGCTTGTCAACCCGATAACATTTCCAAGCGCCCCGCCCGCCTTTGACAGCCGCTCCATAAGGACATATCATGAATGCCCGGACATGATTAATAAGAACAAAATACTCCTGTTTTTCCGGAACATCGTTGCTGCGGCATTGCTTGTGGGCTTTATGCTTCTATTCTGGGGATGCGAGGACAAGGGCTCGTCGGACGTTTGGGAGAATGCCGGCGACGAGATGATAAAAGGCCAGCGCCGGGCTGCAGAGGACTCGAAGGAGTTATTGAAGGTAAAGCCGGGAGCCCGGGTAATGGAGCACGAGCCTTTCTTTTCCTCGGTGTGGAAAGCCAAGCACGTTCCCCTGCCCGACAGCATGGAAGAGCTCAGCTCAAAGATCGAATCCGGCTCCTGCGATTACGTTGTTGTCGACAACCTGTCCGTCCGCCGCCGCTCGCCGCGTCTCAAGCCGCTTCTCACCGGCACGAAGCCGCTTGCCGGCACCGGCCTTGTCTATCGCCGCTATTTAAAAGACCCGGAAAAGCTTTTCAGTATCTATAAGCGCGGCGGCGCTCCTTTGGAAACGAACTCCGGCCTCTCCAAGAAGTCGTCGCCGCAGGACATTCAAAAAGCACTCAAGCTGGCCCGCCAATATTACCTGGAAGGGTACCTGGAGCATTCCCACCGGCTGCTTCTGGACGTTATCGAGGTCGCTCCACGTAACGCGATCGCCCACCGCGAGTTGGTCAAGGTCTACATCATCTACGGCAACTTTGACGGCAAGTCCTTGGAGAAGGCACAGGACCATCTTCTGCGCTACTCCTTTTTATCGCCGGGGCAAAAGATCACCTCCTACCAGGAGACCATCCAGAGGATCAGCACCCAGCACAAGGCGAGATGGGGAACGGAATGAAAGACCGCGCTCAGCAATCTCTTCTTTCCGAAAAAAGGCTTTTATATAGCGGCGAGAGCCGCACGCACATATTACATTAGTTTTCAGATGTCTTGAGATTTTTTAAAAACCGCCCCCGTCTCGAGAAAAGATGGCTTTTGCTTTTTTGACCGCTTCTGTTCTGCTATGTCCGGGATATTGCAGTGCTCTTAAATCACTCGGTAGACCTTGCCGGTCCTTACAAAATAAATGTCGGCTTCTTTCACGTTCTCCGAGGTGCTCTCTTGCCATGCCCTGGCATACAGATCGAGTTGAGGGGCGTACTGCTTTGCAAGTCCTTGGGTGTTTTCCGCGGCATCCGTTTTGTAATCCACCAGCACCCAGCCGTCGTCCTCTTGGAATGCCAGGTCAATCACGCCGCGGGCCAGCGCGGGCGGTCCCTCGTCGCCTTCCAGCCTGGCTTCAAAGGGGACTTCGGTAAGGTGCTTTCTGCTTTTTTTAGCCCGCTGCCACAGTTCGGAAGAGAGCACCGCGGACACCACTGCGGCCGCTGTTTCGGCAAGCGCGGGCGACAGATCCTGCTCGGCGAGTATGGACTCGGCACGTGATACCAGCTCCGCGTCCGGCACGTCCATGGCCACCTGGAGCAGGGCATGGATGGCCGAGCCCCACTCCACGCCGTGCTCGCCGCTGAGAAGGGGCTCCTGCGACCCTTCCGCGAGCTCGTAAATGTAAGGGTAGTCCTCGTCATCACGGCCGGAAAGCGCAAGCTGCTTGGCGGCCCGCGAGACACAGCTCGGCCTTGCAGCACGTTCCAGCCGCAGGGATATGTCCTCGTACGCCTGTCTTACTGCGGACGACTCGAGAAGCTCCTCCGGACGGGACTCAGGCGTGACTTCGCCGGGGTCGGGCAGCTCGGGCGTATCACTTAAATGGGGCTCGAAAAAGCTCCACCTGTTGAAATGATTCTTTTTCTCCCGCTGGGTGATGACAAGCGCGGAGCCCGCCCGGGTGGCGGCGACGTATAAAAGCCGGAGCAGCTCGGCCTCCTGGAACGCGGCTTCTCTTTCTTCCAGCTCGTCCCATCCGGAAGGCTGCGCAATGGTTTCTCCTTTTTGGCCGTGATGGTTCAACTTGTATAAATGCAGGTAGCCTCTGATCCTGCCGCCCCCGCGGTCCACGTGAAGCGGGGGTGGATGACGCGTGTTGCCGAAAGGCGCGGCCAGGAAGACCACCGGCGCTTCCAGTCCTTTCACCTTGTGGAGGTTCATAACCCGGACCACGTCATCCTCTGCGGAGCGCACGGAAATGCCGTCGTACTTTTCCGCCTGGGCCACCAGCTCGGCCAGGTACTCCACCAGTTGGGAGGGCGACCACGTCCGGTTCTGAAAACGGCGCAGGAGCTCGATGGCCTTGGCCATGCTGCCTGCTTGCACGTCTCCGCCTGCGCGGGACGCGGCCGGCACCATGAGCCCGAGATCGGCCACTATCTTCTCGAAAGCGGAAACCGGCGGCAGCAGGGAAAGCCATGCCGAGTAGCGGCGTAGCCTGGAAAACGCATCATCCAAAGACTGGTAAACCGGCGTGCAAAGGCCCTCCGGAACCGGCGAACGATAGTTGAACCTGCCGCCTTCCTGTTTGAACTCGTAGAGCGAAGAGTCGCTGATACCGAAGACCTCGCTGCGGAGCGCAGCGACCAGGGCCACGGGATCGTCGGGACGGACCACTGCAGAGAGCAGCTTGTGAAAAAGCTTGAGCTCGGAGACCTCGTTCATAGCTGCGCCGCCGGTGACCTGGTGGGGGATGCCGTACTCCTGGAGCTTGCGGGCAAACGCACTGAGGTGCTTGCGCTTGGGAGTGACGATCATGAAGTCGCCGTAAGCGGCATGGGGACTGCATCCGTCCTCCAGCTCCTTGCGGCTGCGGGGGACCCGGGTTTTATCGCGCACCGCTTGGAGTATGGTCCGGGCTATCCGGTCGGGTTCATACTCGAGAATGAGCTCTTCTCTGGAGCATTCTTCGGGAATGGTGAGCTGATAGATGCCGGATATCTCCCCCTCCGTGCCTTCGATGCGGCCGGTTTGCAAAGGGACGTAAGCAGGGGACTCCTCGCACTCAACCGACGGGAAACGGCTCATGCCGCGTTTCGAGCTTTTCTTCTTGTTCGGCGCTCCTTCTTCTTCCGGCCCGAAGACCCGGTTTACCCAGTCAATGATGTTGCCGTGAGTGCGGAAGTTGGCGCTCAAGGAGACCACCATGCCGACCGAGTCTTTGTCTTCTTTTTGGATTATCTCCTTCACCTCGTTATAGGTCACGATGTCTGCCCGACGGAACCGGTAGATGGACTGCTTGGGATCGCCAACCACGAAAAGCGCGCCCGGCCGCGGCCGGCACTCTCTCCAGTCCGTCTCTCCCGGATCGGTTGCGCAAAGCAGCATCATGACCTCGGCCTGGATGGGGTCCGTGTCCTGGAACTCGTCCACCAGAAGGTGAGTGTAACGCTCTTTGAAGTACTCCCGGATATGCGGCTTGTCCCGCAACATCGAAGCAGCCTTCATGAGAAGGTCCTGGTAGTTGAGGCCGCCGCCCTGGAGACGAAGCCGGTCATAGACTCCCTGGGCTCCCTGCAGGATTTTCAGTATCACCGGATAGCGCGACTCCTGAAAGCTTCGCAAGGCGGGGTTGACAAACTCTGCCTGGAAGTCCGCCCACCTCTTCTGCTCGTTTCGGGCATCGTCTGCTGTAAACCTGCCCGTCTTTTTCCACACCTTCTGGGTAGCGTTCCCTTTTTTGTTAAACATAGTGAGTATCTCCGCGCATTGCCGCGGTTCATCCGGAGCAGTGTAATGGGAAACAACGCGGGGTATCTTTTTGTACTTGGGGATGAGGTTGTCGCTCTCGCTGTCCTGGGGCAGCTCTGGGGCCATGGCGGACATGTCCCGTGCATATGCCTCGATCTCCCGCACGGTCTCCGAGAGGTCGGGAAGCTCTTCCGTTTCGTTTATCGGCCACTCTTCTACGTCGGGGTAGTCGGTGAACTTATTTATGAAGTAGTCCGCCAGGTCGCGGACGTCGACGCCCAGCGAATCAAGTCGTTCCAGAAGTCCTTCCGGGTCGCTGCTCCGCAGACGGCTGATATGCTCCGCCCAGGCATCCTTGCGGAGTTGCCGGTCATCGTCATTCTCGAGCTCGGTAAACGCCAGGTCCACACCGGCCTCCACCGGCCGCTCGCGAAGGAGCCTCGAACAAAAGCTGTGTATCGTGCCTATATAACACTGGTCGATGGCGGAGAGCGAGCTCTCAAGCCTTTCTTTCTCCTCGCCTTCCGCCTCTGTTGCGGCCCGTTCGAGGCGGACCCGGAACTTTCCGCGAAGCTCCGCCGCCGCCTTCCTGGTAAAGGTCACCGCTGCCATGGTGCTTATGGAGGGACAAGACCCCGAGCGTAAGAGCGCAACCATGCGGTCGATCATGCTGGTGGTCTTGCCCGTTCCCGCGGCAGCCTCCACCAAAAGGTTCCGGGAAAGCTCGCTTACTATGGCCTCCCGGTTGTCCTGGTCGGGAGGGACTTCCTTTTTACTGCTCATCATTGTCCTCCAGGCCGCGGAGCCTCAAAAAAGGCCTCAGCATCCCGTTCTCCGGGTTTTGCAGCTTCTTTTCAATTGAGGCCTTCTCGTCATCGGTTATAGCATCCAGGTAGTGGCTGCGCTTGTAGTCTTCTTGGCTTTCAGATACCGGAAAGCAGCCTGCGGCCATGAGCTCGCACAGGTTTTGGATCACCTCCCCGCCACCGTCGAGCTCGGAAGAGCGCCAGCAGACGCGCTCTCCGTGCAGAACTGCGCCGGGAAAGAAGTACCCGAAAAGCTCGACCTTTGCTCCCGGAGACATCTCGGCAAGCCGTGCCTGCGCCAGGTGCAGGTATAAGGCGTTCTGCACCACGCGTCCGCCCTTGAAGGGGTCCTCGTACTTATATTCATTATAGTTGCCCGTCTTGTAGTCCCACACCGCGTACTTGTTGTCCTCGTCAGCAAGCCTGTCCACCCGGTCGAGGCGGCCGATTACCCGCACCGTCGATCCATCCGGCAGGTGAAGCAATGCCGGGTAAGGGGTGTCCATCTCTACCGGTTGGTTGTCCGTATCCATGCCGATACACGCCTCGAGGTACACCGGCTGCGACTCCCTGCAATGGGTCTCCTCTTCCAAAAGAAAAATCCACGCTGCAAGGAGAAACAATTGCCGGTCCCGCTCGAACACGTCCGGCCCGGGCGGAGGATTGTCCTCCGCGGCTCTGTCGACTTCCTGTTCAACTATCTCCATGAGCCGCTTCGAATGTTCTTGACGGCACGGTGTTTCACCTGCCTCTAAAAGCTCGGCCATGAACCTCCGGAAGACCTCGTGCAGGAGAGTCCCTTTCTCCAGCGGGTCCAGCCACACCTCCGGGTCCATTCCGTACTCCTCCGGCGGCTCGATTTTAAGAACGTACTTGAAAAAGAAATTAAGAGGCAATTTTCCCAGGGTCTCCAGCTTGGAAGAAGACAACACCGTGCCTTCCTCAGTGCGGGGATCGAGCCGGGTCCCCGCCGCGGGAACGTATCCGTCATACTCGGTGAACCTGTTGCTCTGCCTTGCCGCCCGGGCCTTGAAACCCTGGCCCAGGTGGGGGAAGTGCTTGGCGATAATGCTTTCCGGGTCCTTTACTGCAACGTCGCCGCACATTCGGTGGAGCCACCACTCGGTGGGATCAATGCATCTTTTGTCATGCTCGGGAGCAAACGACACCGGCCGCGGCATCCATCCTTCCAGGTCTTCGAGCACTCCATCTTTATTGCCGGAAAGGATGCGGAAAGCGGACATCACCGCGGTGGAGGGGAACATGTCCCGGTCGTCCTCCAGGCTCCGGCACGAGTAGCTGAAAGTTACATGGCCCCGCAAACGCGAAAGCAGCCGGGCGAAACCCAAGAGCTTAAGCTCGGTCCGGCTCTGGGAGGTAGGAAGACCGCCGGAGATGTTGTTCCTCTCTTTGTCCAGCAGCAGCGGGTCCTGGAGGCCGGAGCCCGGAAACCGGGACTCGTCAAGTCCCACTATATAAGTATAAGGCCGGCCGGAATGACCTCCTGAGGAAAGCGGGGCAACAAACAGGCAGCCGGGTCGGGGACCCAGTCCGCCCACCATGGCTCCTTGCGAGAACTCCGAAAGCCACTCCAGGATGTCGCGGCCCGGAAGACCTTCGGACAGGCAATCGGAAAGCTCGCGCACGAAACGCAACAGCAGGCGCCGGCTGTACTCGTCAAGCTGGTTGACCGAGCGGGCGTGATCCGTAAGAAAGGTCTCCGTCCTTTTAAGGAGCTCCTGCGGGCCGGATGCCGGGCCGGCGAGCTCCAGGAGAGAGGCCACCAACTCGCGCAGAGATACAAGCTCCTTTTTCCTGCGCCTGCGTCTCTGCTCCTTTTCCGGGTCTTCCGGCTCGTCGTCAGAGCGCCGCCGGGGCGCTTTTTCAAGGCTGCTGATCTCCTTGTCGAGAATACGCAGGTACCTGTCCCGGCCTCCGCCTATGGGCACGCTGCGGAAGAGAGCGGCAAGCCTGCTGTAAACCGGGGACTCCTCCTCTTCGGCCGGCGAGTTTAAAAGGCCGTCCCCGATCATGCGTGTAAGAACGGACTGTTGATGTCCCTCCCGGAGCCACGATATCCAGCCTTGCAGGGCGCGCGCCGGCCGCGAGTAGCGGGAGGGGATGCCTTCCTGGAAAGTGGCCGGAAGGCTGCCGTCCCCCAGCGGTATCAAAAGCGATACCAACTCGTAAAGCAGGGGCACGTATGTCTCCGAGTCGGTATGGAGTATCTCTACCTGGTCAAAGGGTATGCTGTTTTCCACGATCCGGCGCAGGACTTCTCGAACCTCGTTTACCTCGCCCACCGCGCGAAATATAGAGGCGGTGCCGTCATTGCTGGGAGGGGGGGACTTGGCAGGTTCGTTTATAAAGCCCAGAAGCCCGCTGTCGGGAAGATTGTCTCCGCGGGCTTCTCCCGGAATGTCGGGCTTGACTGAAAGCCGGGAGCTTTCAGGAAAGCTCTCCCAGAGCTCTCGCTCCAAAGGAGAAAGGCCCTCCAAAAGGTCGGAGGGAGCGATGGTCTCCACCTCTTCCGGGACAAGTCCCGGCGACTCTTGCAGAAGCGATACAGCAAGGCGCAGCACACCCGCATAATCCAACAGCGAGTTTTCCTCAAGCTCCTTCTCGTAAGCGGCCAGCAACCGTTTTATCTCCCCGCCTTTGTTTTTGACCTCGAAGTCCCTGTCGCTGAGCCTTTTTGCAAAAAGACCGGCCAGCCGCAGGTCAAAGATACCCTTCAAAACCGTCCGCACCAGCCCTGGTGTGCGTTCCAGTCCTAAAACGTATCCCCCCTCTGTGTAAAAACCGGCGATGATCTTGTCCGCCAGCACCTCGGCGGACAGCCCGCGCAAGTAGGAAAGCCCCTGTTTTTCCATCTCGGGGGAACAGAGCTCCAGAGCCAGCGCAGGGAAGGTCTTTACCCGAGCGTTCAACACCGGCACGCCGTGCCACGCCAGGCGGTCCAGCCATTGAAAGCCGGTGCGCAGCGACGGCGCCATGATCCATTTCTCGCCGGTGCGATTACGTTCGAGGACCTCGGACAGATCATTAAGAAGGCGATTAAGAGGAGATTCCATAACTGCTCCTTGTAAATATTTCCGGTGCAGGCACGTAAACACCTTTTCCCGGGGCCTCTTCCTTCACTATGTTTTATGAGGCTATGGCTTGTCAAGATCGAACTTCAGCTTTGGTGTGCGACATATTTGGTGGTCGTTGCCTACCGGGTGGCCCACGCAGTTTCGGCCCCGAAACTGCGTGGGTGGCAACGCCACAGGCTGAACGCCTCCCCATGATGACTCTCCGGCAGTCCCGACGGCGGCTGCCACAGCCAAAGCAGGTCACATTGTGCTCTGTCACCCGGAAAAAGGGAAACAAGGCCGACGGAAATCGCGGCTAAAGCCGCTCGCACGATTTCTTCTGTTACCGAGAAGCTAAAGCCGCTCGCACGATTATTTTCTATTCCCCAAAAAGCTTTTGACAAGACACTAGTGCCTGATGCGAAACTCCGTTTTTTGGAGTACGAAAGCTTGCTTTCGCTTTCATAAGTTCCGGCTTGCCGGAACTTACAAAAAGGCGTCTCGTAAACTGTGAGCCTCTTGTGGAGCGCATTTCCGACAAGCAAGCTTCCCGGCGGAAAATCGGATATCCGTTGAGAGTAATAAACGCTGATATGCCTTTCCAAGCCGTTGCCGGGGATCATCCCTGGGGGAAGCTCAGGAAGAACTTGATGGTGGTGTTTCCCAGGGTGATCATGTCTGCGTTGTTCAAGTTGGACACCGAGGTCCACTTTTCGTTCAGGAAGGTCCCGTTGCGGGAGCGCAGGTCTTTTATGATCACGCGGGTCGCGCTCATGAACTCGATGGAGGCGTGTTTCCTGGAGACGTTGGGGTCGGAAAGTTTCAGGTCTCCGCTCCTTCCCAGTACCACGCCTCTTTTTTTGAGGATATATTTCTGGCCGGAGTCCGGGCCGGAGATCACCTGGAGACCGGCCTTGGCTCCCGCAGGTAGCTGGCCTTCCAGTGGGTCCTTGCCGTCGCGCTCCTCCATTAACTGGGTGACCTCGCTCTCGTCTATCTGCGGAGCTTCCTCCTCTGCTTCTGAGCCGAGGCTCGCCCAGCTCGCGCTCTGGGCGCTCTGCTTGATGTCCACCCGGAACACGCTTCCGCCGCAGGTTATCTCGTCGCCGCTGTTTATAAAGGCCTCCCACACCTGGCCGCCGTTTAAAAGGGTCCCGTTGGTGCTGTTCAAGTCCTGGATGTAAAGCCGGCCGTCCTCGAAGCCGATCTCCGCATGCTCGCCGGAGACTGCATTGTCTTGGAGGGCTATGTCGCCCTTGCTGCGGCCCACTATGTTTTTCCTTTTATGGAGCTTCATGGACTTTCCTTCCAAAGGACCGGAAAGAAAGGTTACCTGGACAAGCAGTCCCGGCGGGAGAGGCCCCTCCTCGGAAAACTCGCTGCGTATCATTGTCTTGTCACTCATATCCACACCCCGGCTTAAGAAATCGAAATTGAGTGGAGATTAAAATCCCCTTATTTCATTATTAATTTATTGTATTTTGGTTAGCCCGTCAAGTTCCGGGCCGCAGGATCGTTTGCGCTGGATTGCGAGGCCATGATCTAGTATACTGGTATCTAAAGAATTATTCCGTGAATGATCTTGCGTTATAGGCTGACGAGTGAAGGTGGAAGTGGAAGCTGGTGCTTTGTCACTCGAGAAAGGAGGATAAGAATAACTGCGATAATCGCGGCTAAAGCCGCTCGCACGACTTTCTCTTATTCCATAAAAAACGCTTGACAAAACACTGGTGCTCTGTCAAATGCTTCTCGGGAAATAGAAGAAAACCGTGCGAGCGGCTTTAGCCGCGATTATCGTAGACCCTGTTCCCCTTTTTTCGTGTGACAAAGCGCTAGAGTGGAAAACCGCGGCCGGATAACCGGTCGACGAGCTTGAAACGGAGGAGCGGCAATGAGTGCACAGAAACGGAAGAATTCCATAGGCGGAAGAATTGCATGGGCGCTGGTATGGTTTATTATCGGCGCGGCAGCGGGTCTTCTTCTGAGCAAAGTGTTAGGGCCTCCGCAGGAACAAGAGCCAGTGGTGGCCAGCCAACAGGGAGGCGATACTGTGGCCGCGGACCGCAGCCGACCCTCTCCGCCCCCCACGGGCGTCAACGATACGGGAAACATCTCCGGAGACACTGCCGGCTATGTCCAGCCCTCGGACACGGCAACAGGAACTGTTGCCGGAGATACCGCGTCCGCGGACCGGCCCGGCATAGACGAGCCCGTTGATGACACGGGCACACATGACGCGGACACTTCGACACCCCGGATGACCCGGGTGGAGAGGGACCGGGAAAGCGTGAAAAGAAGGATATACGACTATTACTCCGCACTTTCCAGGGACGATTTGGAGGCAAGCATAAACTGCTGGCACGAAGATACCGCCAACACCCGCGCCAACATAAAACAGGCCATGAAAGACTTCGAGCAGATACTGGTGCTCCGCGAGACCCTGAAGATCACCGACCTGGAAACCAAGGAAGCCAGCGTGACCTTTACCATCCGGGCCTACTATGAAAACGATGCCTTTAACATCTATAAGAAAGGAGCCAAGCTGACCAAGAAGGAAGGCCACTGGAAGCTGGTCGACACCTGGAACCCGTAAACCTGTGCTCAGGGCGTATACAGAATAACCAGGCACCTGGTCATCCGGTCGGAGGCGTTGACCAGTTTGTGCGGAGTCTCCGAATCAAAGCTCACCGCTTCCCCCGGCTTCAGAATCTGCGGGCTTCCTCCCAGGGTAAGCTCGAGCTCTCCCTCCATAACATAGATGAACTCCTCCCCCTCGTGCTTGTAGGCCACCGGCTTGTGGGCCTGCCTCGGCTCTATGGTTATCATGAAGCCGTGAAGGTGCATGTTTTCCGCGCCCGGCGTCAGGGTTTGATACGAGTAGTTGCGGGTCCGCTTATAAAAGTCGCGGGCCCTGCGGTCGCGAAGGTCTTCTTTCTCGTCTTCAGTAAGGAAGGTGGCGGGGTCCACGTGCAGTGCTCCGGAAAGCCGGAGCAGGAAAGCCACCGAGGGGGTGACCTCGTTTTTCTCCACCTGCAAGATGAACTCCGGCGACTGGCCGGTGGACTCGGCAAGGTGCTCCACTGACCAGCCTTGCCCCTCCCGGAGGTCCTTTACCTTGGCGCCGAACCCTTCGCCGGATTCCCCCTCGCAGCCCTCTTCCAACAGGTCCGCAAGCTTGCGCATGGTGGCCTGCCTTACCTTCTCCGTGATCAAGGGAAGGATGTTGCGGGCGTCCGCCACAACTCCTATGTCGGCAACAGCAAACACCGGCGCTTCCGGGTCGCGGTTTATGGCCACTATCTTTTTCGAGTCCATTATGCCCGCGGTGTACTGCACCGCTCCCGACGTGCCCACTGTAATCAGAAGGGACGGCCGTATGGTCTTGCCGGTCTGTCCGATAAGCCGGTCTTCGGAGACCCAGTGCGCAAGCACCGCGGGCCGGGTGGCCCCCACCTGCGCCCCCAGAGCAGAGGCAAGCTCCCGCACCAGGCCGAAGCCCTCGATGTCTCCCATGCCCGCGCCGCCGGCAACAACCGTGTCCGCCTGTTCGAGGCTGTCTCGCTCCTGAGAATCCCGCTCCACCGACTCCGGCACAAGGCCCGGCTCCGGCACCGCATCAGGAGTTACGTGTTCGATCCCGCCGTCGTTGCAACCGGTTTCCAAAAGCGACAGGCCATGGGTGCGGACGGTTGCCAAGCCGGTGGTCACGCCCTTTTTAAAGCTTATCTCGGCCAGGACCTCGCCTCCCCAGGCAGAACAGTGGCCTATGATCCTCCCCTGTGAGTACTCCATGTCAATGCAGTCCGCGATAAGACCGGTTTCCAGGTGCCGCGCGCACCGGGAAGCGATGCTCCGGCCGTGCTCGGTAAGCGCAAAAGCGATCAGCAGCGGACTTCTCTCTCTTGCAAGACCGACAAGATACCGGGCGTGGGCCGCGGCAATGTCCCGGCCGTGGTCGTCAATCACCATTACGAGGTCGGCGCCGCATGAAAAACATTGCCCGCAAGCCTCATCCATTGGCAGGCACGACGGATAGCTGCCGCCTTCCGAGGAAAACAATAAAGCAACCGCGCGGCCACCTGCACTCCTGGAAAGCTCGCCCGCCTTGCCCAGGACCTTCAAGCTCTGCTCGAAAAGACTCTGCCGCCTCCGATCAATGTAGACCCATATCTCTTTGCCAGCCGAAGACATCAAGTATCCCGCTTTCACTTACTGCGAATCACGATTTCAGAAAAAATCATTCGAGAAGACCCTCCCGGCTGAGCTTGGCCACCAACTCCTCTGCCTGCTTCTCAACCGGTCCCCGGATATGCTCGCATTCCCTCTTCCTCTCCACCCGGCGCATGTTCACCACCACGGTGGCTGATCCCTGCTCTCCGGTTCGAGCCGCGGCAAGGCCCACGTCCGCCAGGCTCCAGAGTTCCACTTCGCCCTCTTGGAAAGCCCGGGAGAGACCCGGCAGCGACACGTCGCGGGGGGTTAGGGAAGCCGGATGTATTATGAGCGCCGCGGGCAGAGAAATTCCATAGACCTCGCGAAAGCCGTCCGCACGGCGTTCCGCCTTCCATGCGCCGTCTTCCGCGGTTAACGACCACGTAGAGGTCAAAACGGGCATGCCCAGAAGCGGCGCGGTCTGCGGACCCACCTGCCCGGTGTCGCTGTCCGCGGTGCGCGCGCCGAAGAGCACCAGGTCCAAGTGGCCGAGCGTTTTCAGGGCCGCTGCCAGGGCGTTGGACGTGGCCAGGGTGTCGGAGCCGGCCAGGGCGGGATCGCAAAGCAGTGTTGCCCGGTCCGCGCCCATGGCCAGGCACTCGTAAAGCGCTTCTTGCGCAACCTCGGGGCCCATGGACAGGACCGATACCGAGCCGCCGTGCTCCTCCCGGAGGCGGAGCGCAGTCTCCAGCGCGGGTCGGTCAAAGGGGTTAAGCCCCGAGTTCTCCGGCGTGCGCAAAATCTTTGCGTCCGCGTCCTTTGGAGACTCCAGCACAACCGATTTCACGCAAACTGCTATGTTCAAATCACTTGCTCGCATCATCAAGTCAACAGGGACCTCGCGATCACCATCCGGTGTATCTCCGCCGTGCCCTCGTAGATTCTCGTCACCCGTGCGTCCCGGTAATATCTCTCCACGTGGTAGGACCTGGAGTAGCCGTAACCGCCGTGGATTTGAATGGCCTTGTCAGTGACCCGGCTGGATGCTTCGGAAGCGTAGAGCTTGGCCATGGCTGCTGCCGCGGAAAAGATCTCCTTGCGGTCGCGAAGTGATGCAGCGCGATAGACCAGGAGCCGCGCCGCATCCGTCTCAGTGGCCATGTCCGAGATCATGATCCCGATGCCCTGGTGCTTTGCAATGGGCACCCCGAACTGGTGTCTCTGCCTGGAGTATTTGATTGCCGCGTCCAGGGCTGCCTGGGCTATGCCCACTGCCTAAGCGGCAATGCCGATCCTGCCGGTGTCCAGGGCCGCCATGCCGATGGCCAGCCCTTGTCCCTGCTTTCCCAAAAGGTTCTTTAAGGGGACCTTGCAGTCGGAAAGGCGTATCGAGCTGACCATGTTGGTCCGCATCCCGCACATGTCCTCCAGCTCGCCGACCTGGAAGCCGGGAGTGCCGCGCTCGACGACAATGACGCTGATGCCCTTTCTGCCCGCAGAAGGGTCGGTCCGCGCAAACACCAGGCACACGTCCGCCACTCCGCCGTTGGTTACATAGACCTTGTTGGCGTTCATCCGGTAATGGCCGTGTTCGCAAATTGCGGTGGCTTCAATTGCTGACGCGTCCGAGCCCGCATTGGGTTCGGTCAGACAGAAGGCCCCCATCTTTTCGCCTCTTGCCAGGGCGGGCACCCACTTGTTTTTCTGTTCTTCTGTGCCATAGGCCAGCAGCGGATACAAGGCCACGCTGTTGTGCACCGACACGCAAAGACCGAGACCCGCGCACGCCCGCGATATCTCTTCGATCACGATAGCGGCGCTCAAGGAGTCGAGGTCTGCACCGGACAGCTCGAGGGGGGCCTGAAGACCGAAGTGGCCCAGCCTGCCCATCTTCTCCACCACTTCCCACGGGAAGCGCCTCTCCTGGTCAAGCTCGGCGGCAATGGGGACTATCTCCCGCTCGCAAAAAGAGTGGACCGAGCGGCGGACCGCCCGGTGCCTGGCTGGTAACAGCTCGTCCATGTCATCCTTTTCGCCGGGGCTGTGCCGGCTCTTTTGTTAAAAGTGGGAGGGACGCTAAAGCCTCGCGCCGCCTCAGATTTTAACCAGAAAGACCGGCAGCGTGCAAAGCGGTAAGAAAACGAGGACATGTAAGGCTGGTATTAATACTGCGCTGCTGAAAACACTTGGCTGTTTGTGTTAAGATGTCCTGCAATGTGGAAAGGGCTACAGGAACCTTCAACCTGGTTTAAGAGGTCGGTCTGGCTTCTGGTTATACTGGGAGTTGCAACGCTTTTCGGGCTGTGCTTTTACGGGTTTACTTTTGATGATCCTTTCATCACCTTTCGGGTGGCCCGCAACATTGCGGAAGGCAGAGGATGGACCTATAACCCGCCGGAAAGGATCAACGCGGTAACCTCGGTTGTCCATACCCTGGTCCTCGCTTGCCTGTACCGCCTCTCCTCCATGGAGCTTCCCCTGCTGGGAGCGGTGGTTACCATGGCCGGGCTTGCTGCGGCAGGGTTTGTTTTTCCCTTCCTGTGCGACCGCGACAGGAACCCAGCGGGAGCATATCTCGCCGGGCTGGTCATCGTCATCTATCCCTATTTTATCCAGACCATGGGAATGGAAACCGGCCTGCTTATTGCCGTGTGCCTGGTCGCGCTCTTTTTCTACCAAAAGAAGCAGCTCGCGGCAGCGTCCGCGCTTCTTGCGCTTTCGCTTCTCGTCCGGTTCGATGCCACTATCTTTGCCGGACTTGTTTTCATCCATTACTTGTGGAAGGAGCGGCGGCTGCCGCCCGGTTGGGCAGTGGCTGCTTTCCTGGCGGTGCTGGTCCCCTGGTTCGTTTTTTCCGCTTTTTACTTCGGCGAGCTCCTGCCTCGGACGTTGGAGGTCAAGCTGGCCCAGTCCCGCTCCGGCGCCCACTGGGGAGGCCAGTGGATGTTCGCTCGCGTACTTTTCGAAAAGGTTCTGGCTCCTTTTGCGGGAAAGCCCGACGTTACCGGTCTGCTGGTGTGGGCATGTTTGGGGGCCGGCCTTGTTCACGTGTTTAAAAGCAAATCGCCCGCTCCGCGCATCATTCTGGGGTGGGCCCTACTTCATGCGCTGGCCTATGGCGCGGTACTGCGCGTGCCTCCTTACACCTGGTACTTTGCGCCCGTCTACCTGACACTCGCCATGCTGCTCGGCCTGGGAGCCGGAGCACTGGCGGTCCGGCTGGCCGAGTATCGCTTTGGCGGCAACATACTGCTTACCGCTGCTCTCCTGTTCATCGTGTTGTGGATCATCGGCAAGGCCATACCCGGCTTCGACCCCCTGGAGAGAGGGTTCAATCCCGTTCACCTGGGACATGCCCTGGGATACCTGGCCCTGGTCATCGGAGGGCTGGTCTTCGTGTTCGACTACTTTCGGGCCAAAGGTTACTCGAGGAGAAATGTGGCCTTTCTGCTTGCTCTTGCCGCTTTCTTTCCGCATCACTTGAACGGGTACCTGCAAATGACCCATGGACCCGGCAGCCAGTACGTGTATTACCGCGAAGCTGCAAGGTGGATAAACCATGAGCGGCCGCATGCGCAAACGGTGGGCGCCCACGAGATCGGGGTCCTCGGTTACTTCCTGGAAGACAAGACCATTGTGGACCAGTGCGGCATACCTACGCCGGATGCTGCAAAGGCCCTCGCCGCCGGCAACGTGACCTGGTGGGTAAAGAACTACAAGCCCGAGCTCCTGGTCCTTCACTGCTCCACAAAATGGTGGAAAGAAGTCGAGGGACCGCTGGTAAAAGCGGAGTGGTTTAACAAGGCCTATCAGCCGGTAGCCGCGGTTGTGAAGTCCGCTGATACTTCTGAAGTCATTGCCGTGTCCCTTGAAGGTAAAGGAGCCGACGATGCGGACAACGCCTGTCCGGGAAAAGCAGAGCCTGCCAAGCACGCGACAAAGATATGGGAGCTCGCGGATTCAGAGGCAATCCCTTCCGCGGGCTCCCCCTTGCAAACGCCTGACAACAATGAAAGTGATGAATAGAGGAAACACGAGAAGGAAGAGGTAAAGCCCGGCTGATGCGGGTCCGCGGGATTCGCGGCAAGCGCATCCGAAAGGGCTGTAATCGTCATCTTCATCCGAAGCCCCGGCACTGTACTCCGCCCTTATGACCACTTGGTCGGCTATGGAGTCGGCAATTCCGTCGCTGGTTATGAGCCGGATCACGTAAAGGCCGGCACGCGGCAAGTAAGCATGGACTTCCGAAGATGTCGCCGAGGAGAGCACTCCGGCTGCACCTTGGGGAGCAGCAGCCACTGACCAGTTATAGCCCAGGTCGGCTCCTTCCGGATCAAAGGAGTTGAGACCGGAAAGAAGCACCGATCTGCCCGGCTCGGTGAACGTGCATCCCGGCAGTATCACCGCCCGGGGAAGCTCGTTGCCCGAGGGGTTTACTAAAAGTCCCTGGAAAAGAGCGCCGGTGCCGCCGGGATTGGACGCGGAGAGGTCATACGCTCCAGCCGCGAGCTCGGGGTATCCGCCGGCGCCGTTCATGATCCGGGCCTTTACAAAGGTTGGAGACACGTACTCGGCGGCAGTGGCCGCGTCCAGGGCAACGCCGTCGTCCAGCACGTCCATGTCGGTGAGCGCGCCGCCGGTGAAGCCGGAGCCGAACATGCAGTACTTGACAACCTCGTCGCCGGCTGCCGGCGGACTGGAAAGCTCGAGCCGCGCGTTGTTTGCTTCGCGGTAATAGTGGACCGCGGAGATGCGGGTGGTGATATAGCTGTCCAGGCCGCACCTGTCGCCGCTGAAGTTGTCGCGGTGCACTCCCCAGACGCTGGGCGGAGCAAGGTCCGCTTGTGTTTTCGGATACAGGTTCCGGAGAGCCTGCTTGTCGTCTTCGGACAGGCGGCGGCACCTGGTGTCCGCTATCCCCGGCAGCCAGAACATGGAGGCCCACGAGTACTGGCTGTGCCCGATTCCCAGCACGTGACCCAGCTCGTGAGTCACCAGCGCCTGCACGTCGACCCGCTTCTGGGGGACCAGCTCGGGAAAGGAGCCGTGCCCGGGAAACACCGTCCACCGGTAGTGCTCGTCGTTGCAGAACATGTCCGCTTCCATGATCCTGCCCTGGTCGTCAAGCTTGGGAACGGTCATGCAGATAACGTTCGAGCCCCAGAAGTCCGGCCAGTCCGAGGGGATGAACTCGAGGGTGTTACTGCCGTCAGCCTCCCGGTGGCGGTCCGGGAAAGCGTGGTCATACTCGCCCTCCCGGAAGCGTACTGATACGTCCATGGCCGAGCCGGGAACGCTGTCCCAGGTTTTGACTGCCTGCCTGATGGCTTCTCTCTTTCCCGCCGGCATGGCCGGCGGCAGGGGCAGGACCTCGATCTCCACCGGCAGGGGGGGAGTTCCCGGCCGCGGATGCGAGCCGTCCGCAGCGGGCCGGAACTGCTCGGGCGAGACATGGGGATCAATTGAGTTGTTGGAAAGCTGGATAAAGTATGCATTGCCGGAGCCGGGAAAAACCAGACACGCCAGGAGAAAGAGTAAGAGGCTGCGCGGCATGCTCACTTCTCCCTCTCCAGGTTCTTTTGGACAGCCTTGACGTGGGTGTCGAGCTGCATAAATCGGATGTAGATGAAGCTTCGTTTCGTGACCGGCTTGGCTAAAGGCACAGGCACAACCTCTCCCCGTTCTTTTAGAAAAATCACCGGCAGGGACCCCTGGAAAATGGAGACCAGCTCGAAAACGTCATTGTTATCGCTCTCGGCGCGCTTCAGAAAAAGGACGTACTCGCGGTCAATGGAAAAAGCCGGTCCGCCGGGAAGGGGGTTGATGCCGGACTTGCCCGCGGCCGCAGGCACGCGCAGGGTGAACGATCGAGGGGCCCGGCCGGAGAGTACGGAGCGGGTCTGTGCATTATATATCAGAAAAGGGAGCTTGCCGTGGTCGGTGTTTCTATAGCCGGCGGCGCTTTTCTTTATAGTGGCCCTGACGACAATATCGGACTGCTCCGTCAGATCGGCAAGGGTCAACCGCCGCTCCGAAGCCGTGGCGGGCGACACCGCAAATGCGCTAAAGACAAGAGCGAGCAAGAACAGGAAGCCGGTGCCCGCGAACATGGATGTCGACTTCTTTACCTTCATGCCTGTTAATTACCATAGCATTACATTCATGGCGTATCCAATCGGGTGCCGCTGTTGTAGCTTTCGCCCGATTATTTCATAATATCATTTTATAGCAGTGCTTGAATACAAGGAGTTCTCATGTGGGAAAAGGTCTATAACAATGCGATGCAGCTTTTAAACAAGAAGAAGTACGGGGAGGCCCAGGGCCCGGCCCGGCGTGCTGTCGAGCTTGCCGAGGAGGAGTTCGGCGACAAGCACCCCAACCTGGTCGCTTCGCTCAGCCTGCTGGCCCTTGCCTACTTCCACCAGGCGGATTACGAACAGGCCGCGCCGGTCTTCAGGAGACTGGTGGACTTAAACCGTGATCTGTTCGGCGAGCGGTCCGAAGGCGCGGGCGTAAACCTGGACAACCTGGCTTGCTGTTTGAGCTCTGTGGGACAAATCGAGGAGGCCATGCCTCTTGCGGAGCAGGCGGTGGACATTCTGTCAGCTTCGGAAAACATTGCGGAGAGCGAGCTCGCCATTGCCCTTTCCAACCTTTCTTCTATCTGCAAGCGGGCTGGAGAGCTGGAGAAGGCGGTACGCGCAGAGGAGCGCCGTCTCGAGCTTCTGGGCGGCGTTTACGGCAGCGACCACAGCGAGGTCACCTCGTGCATGTCGGTACTGTCCACGCTTTACTCTGCGCTCGGAGATCATGAGCGGGCCATTCCCCTCATGGAGAGCCTGTTACAGAAGAAGCAGGCCAGGCCGGACCAGGACCGGTCGGACCTGGCCATGGCCTTCGGAAGTCTGGCAACTGCATACCAGCGCACCGGCCGGCTCGGCCGCGCCGAGGACATGTACAAGAAGGCGCTCCGGACGTGGGAGTTGGAGGTCGGGTCCGAGCACGGGGTAATCGGCGAGGTCATGAACGACCTTGCCCTGTGTTACAGCATGCAGGGAAATGCGGGCATGGCCAGGATGAGCTTCGACCGGGCAGAGGAGATCGCGGAGAAGGCGTTTGGCGCGGACCATCCCAATGTTGCCGCGGTGCTTATCAACAAGGCCGAGTTCGAGAGTGAACTGGGCGAGCTTGACAAATCGCGATCAAGCCTGGAGAGAGCCTTGTCTATCCACAGGGGTCTTGCCCGCCAGGACCCTTCGGTCATGGCCCAGGTGCTTATCAACCTGGGACGGCTGCACCTGGAACAAGGCCATCCCGACAAGGCCGGCCCTTTCCTGTCCGAGGCCCTGGAGAAGGCACAAGAGGCGTTCCCCCACGACCACCCCAACATGGGAGCGGTGCATAATAACCTGGGCAGGCTCTACATCCGCACCAGCGAGTACGACAAAGCAGAGGACCACCTGGAACAGGCGTTGTCCATCTCTGAAGGGGCTTTCGGTAATGACCATCCCAGTGTTGCCGCGGTGCTCATGAACCTTGCCGAGCTATATGAAAAGACGGGCAGAAAGGAAGAAGCGAAAAGTGCCAGGGAGCGGGCGCAGGGCATAACCCGGGCATAAGGTCTCTCTTGGGCTTTGTAGAGATGGAAGGAGGAAGAGAGTGAGAACAAAAGAGGCGATAAAGCTTATTGCGGTTATGGTAACGGCTGCGGCTCTGGTGTCGGGCTGCTGGCGCAAGGTCGAGATCAGCCGGACGCCTGAATACTCGAACCCGGTGGAGGACGTTGCCGCTGATCCCGCAAAGACCTTTTACGCGGGTTTCGGCAAAGAGGTCATAACGCCCGAGGGCCCGGTATGGATGGCCGGCTTCGATTTCTTCCGGCTTTCCACCGGGGTGCATGACGACCTTTTCGTGCGGGCGCTGGTAATCCGGCAGGGGGGCGAAAAGCTGGCGCTGGTGTCCTATGACCTGGTGGGCATACAGAGAAGCGACGTTCTGAAGATCAAGGACGCGGTCGAGGGGTTCCGACGGGAAGAGATCATCCTCGCCTGTACCCATACCCACTCGGGCCCGGACACCATGGGCATCTACGGCCTTCCGCCGCTCTTCTCCGGCAAGGACGAGGACTACATGGAGCGGCTGGCGTGGCTGACGGCACGTGCCATCGAGAAGGCGGAGGCCCGTTCGAGGCCGGTGGATGCCTTTACCGCGGTTTACGAAATGGACCCGTCCCTGACCTTGAACCGGAGAGACGGCGAGCCCAAGGACGACACCATGGGGCTCATGGTTTTCCGTGACCGGGGAGGGGCGGCGGTGGCCACGCTTATAAACATTGCCTGCCACCCCGAGGTCATCTGGAAGAACAAGCGCAAGCTTTCCGCGGACTACCCGGGAGTACTCTACCGGCTGGTGGAGGACAAGTACGGGGGCGGGGCCATATTCTTTGCGGGGGCCTTAGGCGCTCTCATAGCTCCGGACCTGGACAAACCTGAAGCGGACAACACCTGGGAAGACCTGGAGAGTTACGGCAGGGACGTGTTCGCCGAGGTGGAAAAGGGCATGGAGCTTTTGGACAAGGAGGAGGACCTTTCCTTCCGGCACCGCATGAGCCTGGTGCGGGTCCCCATAGACACCGAGCTTTACATGATCCTCGGCGAGTTCGGCATGATCGAGCGGAAAGTCTATCCCGGGGAGACCATCCTCACCGAGGTCAACCTAATCGATATCGGTTCCGCCCAGTTCGTGACTTTTCCGGGTGAAGCATACCCCAAGCAGGGCCTGAACATCAGGAAGCACCAGAGACAAAACTCCTTCCAGATAGGGCTTGCCGACGACGAGCTCGGCTATATCCTTTATCCCGACGATTTCGGCAGCGAGCTCTACAGCTACGAGACCTCGCTCTGCATCTCGCCGGAGCTTTCGGTCCGGATGGAGGATGCGCTTCTGGAGATGCTCGAAGCTCAATAAAAGGGTGGTTACTGACCGATCCGGACTGCTCCCTCCGGGACATCGCTTTTAGCGCGCACTTGAAAAAGCGCTTTCCCGAGATCGTTTCCGTGCAACATCACGTCATCTGTGTTTGCGCCTTGGAGGTAAAGATAAACAAACGAGAAAGGCGATTGAGGACAAGCAAGAAGCCTCATCATTGCCGTGGGGAAAGATGATGTTGGGCCGTCTCCATTCCGGCCGGTATGAGAACGGCTGCTGCAATTTGACAAACCCTGTTTCCAGGGTTATTATCAGTACACTTGTAAAGATTACGGCATGAAGGGCGATTCATGCACGAGCAATACTATTGACACGCTGGAGCATCAGGAGTAGGGGATTGTGCTCCTTAGAAGATTTCCGATAGTCGGTATTCACGTTTCGGTCACCGCCTCAGAGGGTCCGCCACAATATTTTGAGAAGGGGAGATATCGGGTCTTACCCCTTCCTCGTTGACCACATCCTGGTATAACGTAAAGTACCGGCGGGCTGGATAAGCTTCCGGCCTTAATATAGTCGAACTTTATCATGCTGATTAAGAGTTGCAATACAAATAAGAATATCAAAGCGGGGCATTTCCAATCGGGCCAGCGCTCCAGGTGGAAGCGAGTCGGCCCCCTCATCTCACGCCGGCACCGGTACTTTTACTGGCGCCTGGGCTTTCTTTAACCGAATTCCGCAAGAAGCGCGTCCTGTTATCTGCCTGTTTGCGATCGTCCACTGTTATGTGCAGCCCTGACTTGTGAGGGGATGGACCCAAGGGGGGCATCCTGCCCGGAAGGGAAAGGCTTCGCAAATCAGCTTGGGAGTATAAGATAGCGGTTCCCGTAAATAAAGCGATTAAACTTTCTTGGTCAGGGACTTTTGATGCCCTGTATGTTAGGTTGGAATAAATATCAAGTAAAGAGGAGGAAAAAAAGATGTCGGATAAGTTTGGTCTCATAGCAGAGTCTCTTATCGCCGGAAATGTGGACGAAGTCATCAAGCTCACCAATGAGTGCCTTGATGAGGCCGGTCCTGACGAGGTTCTTCAGAAGGGCCTGTTGGCGGGCATGGAGGTTGTCGGACAGCGCTTCAAAGTGGGCGACATGTTCATTCCGGAAGTCATGCGTTGCGCCAAGGCAATGAGGGGGGCCATGGATATCCTCCGGCCCAAGTTGATCGAGAGCGATATACCCACTGCGGGCACCTTTGTAATCGGCACGGTAAAAGGGGATCTTCACGACATCGGCAAGAACCTGGTCCTGATGATGTATGAAGGCGCCGGTTTCCGCACGGTGAACCTGGGCGTTGACCTGGACACCGAGGTGTTCGTGAACGCTGTAAAGGAGGAAAAACCTGACATCCTGGGCATGTCCGCTCTTCTGACCACGACCATGCCGCGGATGGGCGAGGTCATCAACGCCCTGAAGGAAGCGGGCATCCGCGACCAGGTGAAGATCATCGTGGGAGGAGCGCCGGTAACGTCGGATTACGCGGAGCAGATCGGTGCGGACGCCTACGGGGCCAACGCCGCCATGGCAGTGGATGCAGGCAGATCGTTGCTGGGCTAGTAAGCCCAGTGCCGTTAAAAAGGGAGTTTAACTCATGCGGATGAACCAGACCATTTTTAAAGCACCACAGTTCCGGGTGCTTACGGACGATCAGATCGAAGAGATTTATTTCTCGGCACTGAACGTTCTCCAGAACAGCGGAGGACTGATATTTCACGATGAGGCGCTGGAGCTCTTCCGGCAGGGCGGGGCGATGGTGCGCGGAAACCAGGTTTTTATCCCCAATTCAATGGTGGAGATGGCCCTGGGGTCAAATCCCCGCAAGATCAGTCTCAAAGGAAGAAACCCCAAAAACCACATCGAGCTCCAGAAGAACAACGCCGGCTTTGGAACCGGCTCCGATCTTCCCTTCACCACCGACAGGAAAACCGGCGACCGCCGGCGGACCACTTACGACGACGTGAACAAAGGCGCGCTCCTGGTGGACTACCTGGATAATTACAACTTCCACATGTCCCACGGCATCGTGTATGACGCGCCCAACACCCAGACCTATGACCGGCGCCAGTTCATGGCCATGCTCCAGAAGTGCACCAAGCCGTTCGTGCTCACCAGCGTGGACGGCGAGGGGATCGAAGACCTCTGGAAGATGGCCTGCATGGTGCGGGGGGGTGAAGAGGAGTTCAAGCTGGCCCCCATGTTCGTGGCTTACATCGAGCCTATCTCTCCTTTGAAAAACGACCGCACCGCAGTGGAGAAGCTGCTCTTCTGCGCGGAAAAGGGCATCCCCGCCATGTATACACCCTGCCCGTCGTCCGGGGCCACCGCTCCGGCGACCCTGGCGGGAATGCTGGTGCAGTCCCTGGCGGAGACGCTGCTTGCAGTGGTCCTGTGCTGGCTCAAGAAGCCGGGAATGCCGCTCATCATGGGAGGAGTGACCACGGTCATGGACATGATGACCACCACCTACTCCTACGGCGCGCCCGAGCTGTCGCTGGCATGTGCCGCCAATACTGACATCTCCAAGTGGATCGGCCTTCCCATGTTCTCCACCGGAGGCTGCTCGGACTCGAAGACAGTGGACGAGCAGACCGCGGGAGAATGCGCCATGAGCCTGTTCTACGCTTACCTCTCCGGCGCAAGCCTTATCCACGACGTGGGCTACATCTGCTCGGGGACCATGGCATCGCTGGAGAGCCTGGTGATGAACAACGAGATCATCGGCATGGTCCGGCAGTTCGGCACGGGTGTCAACACCGACGAGGACCACCTGGCCCTGGACGTGATAGCGGAAGTGGGCCCCGGCGGCGAGTACGTGACCCATGACCATACTTACCAGCACTGGCGGGAATGGTTCCTCCCCAAGCTCCAGGACCGGGCCGACTGGGACACCTGGAACATGGAGGGCAAGAAGACCATGCTCGACCGGGTGGTGGAGGAGACCGACCGCATCCTGGAAACCCACGAGCCCGAGCCTCTGGACGAGAAGATGGAGAAGGAGCTGTGGGACCTGATTTACGCCGCGGACAAGAGGCATTCCTAATGGAAAGAAAAATGACGGAGAGACCTTACAAGGAGATTCGGATATGGACCGGGTAAACTACGAGGTTAACCTGACCCCCAGGTTCAGGTTTTTGAGCGACAATCAAAGAGAAGAAATCTATATGGGGATACTGCGGACGCTGAACGACACCGGCGCGGACGTACACCACGAAGGCGCCCGGGACCTCTTTAAAAAGGCGGGCTGCAAAGTGGACGGCCTGCGGGTCCGCATTCCGCAGTACCTGGTGCAGGAGGCTTTGTCCACACTTCCCAAGACCACCACCATCTGGTCGTGGGGAAACGAGCCCAAGTGCTTCGTGGAAAAGAACCGGAGCTACTTCGGGCCGGGTCCCACGCCTCCCAACTTTATAGACACCGAGACCCTGGAGCGGCGGCCGTACCTTCGCAAGGACGCGGCCATGGTGGCCCGGGTGTGCGAGGCCCTGCCCAACATCGGCTACGTACAGTCACTGGGTTCCATAAGCGACGTGACCAACGGGCTGAGCGACATTTACGAGTTCGCGGACATGATCCAGAACACCTTGAAGCCGGTAATGAGCTGGTCGTTCACCAGGGACGGCTGCCGGGACGAGCACCGGGTAGGCATCATCATGGCCGGCGGCGAAGACGCCTTTAAAAAGAAACCCAACTACATCTTCTACGGTGAGCCCATCTCTCCGCTGGTCAGCGATTTTCACGCCATCGACAAATGCATATACTGCGCCGAGCACCGCATACCCCAGGTGTACAGCCCATGTTCCATCGGCGGAGGAACCGTACCCGCAAGTCACGCCGGGCAGATAGTGGTGGCCATGGCCGAGTCCATCGTGGGGGTGGTGGCATCGCAGCTCATCAACCCCGGTACCTGCATCATCATCGGAGGGGTCCAGTCCATCCTGGACATGCGCCGCTCCATATACTCCTACGGCGCGCCCGAGCTGTCCATCCTGAGCGCGGCATGCACCGAGATGTGCAAGTTCCTCGGACTGCCCATGTACTCGACCTCCGGGTGCACCGACACCAAGATGCTCGAGCTCCAGTCCGGCATTGAAGCGGCCATATCCATTAATGCAGCCATGATGAGCGGCCCCAACTTCGTGCACGACAACGGCTACACCGAGTCCGGGCTTTGCGGGGACGTCTACCAGACCGTGCTCGACGACGAGCTTATCGGCATGGCCCGGGTAGTGGAGGGAGGCATTGAAGTAAACCGCGAGACAATGGCCACCGACGTGATTAACAAAGTTGCGCCCTCGGGCCACTATTTGGAAGAAGAACACACCATGAAGTGGTTCCGGAAGCACTGGCGGCCCACCCTGATGGACCGCAACAGCTACGAGGACTGGGATGTAACGGGCCGTTCCACAATGAAAGATCGAGTCCTGGAAAAGACGCGTGACCTGATCGAGAACTTTGAAGGCCCCTCTGCGCGCGTGCCGGACGACGTGAAAAAGGACATCCAGAAGGTGCTTGACGAGGCGGAGGAACGGGTGAGAAGCAACAACGCGGTAAAGCCTTAAGCTTTCTGATTCCTCGGCCCGCGAGGGGAGGATCATGTCATGCTGGAAAAAGAAAGTACTCTACAGCAGATTCGAAAAATGAAGAAATCAGCAGGCGGGAACGGGAAGATAGTCCTGGGCATTGATACCGGCGGGACCTATACCGATGGGGTGCTCATGGACTATCAGTCCCGCACAATTATCAGTTCGGCCAAGTCCCTGACCACCAGGAAGGACCTGACCAAGGGCATCAGGAAAGTTATTGACTCACTCAAGATAAGAGACCCGGAACGGATCTCCCTGGTAGGCATCTCGTCCACCCTGGCCACCAACTCGATAGCAGAGGACAAGGCACGGGAGATCGGACTGATCCTCATCGGCTATGACAAGGACCTGGTCATAACCTATGATCTCGAGTCCAAGTTCTGCACCAATCATTTTCAGTACTTCAGGGGCGGACATCTCCATCAAGGCGAAGAAAAGAAGCCCCTCGACCTGGAGAGCATCAGGACCTGGGTCAAAAAGAACCGCAAAAAGGTGGACGCATTTGCGGTCTCCAGCTACTTCAGTCCCTTGAACCCCTCCCACGAGGAGCGCACCCGGGAGGCCATCAAGGAGATATGCGATCTTCCCGTGGTGCTCGGCAGCCAGATGTCCACCAAGATCGACTCGATTAAAAGGGCGACCACAGCATCGGTGAACGCGGCGCTGGTGGCAGTGATGAGTGAGTTCGTGGAAGCGGTCAGGAAGGCCCTCCGCCAGAAGCACATCAGGGCCCCCCTGATGATCGTCAAAGGCGACGGGTCCCTGATGCCCTACCGCGACGCCGCCCAGAAGCCGGTGGAGACCATTCTCTCCGGTCCGTCGGCCAGCGCCATCGGAGGCCATTTTCTCACCGGAATAGATTCCGCGCTGGTGATCGACGTGGGAGGAACAACCACCGACCTGGCATTGATAAAAGACGGCAGGATGAACGTCACCGAAGAGGGGGCCAGCATCGGCAACGTGGATACCGCGGTAAAGTCCGCATCCATCCGGACCACCTGCCTGGGATGCGACTCCCGGATATGGTTTGATCAGGCAGGAAAGCTCAACATAGGGCCGGACCGGGTGATGCCCTTATCGCGGCTAGCATACGAGTACCCCGACGTCGAGCATAAGCTGACCTCTTTGAAGAAAAAACGAAAGATCGCCTGGAAAGCCAATGACCTGCATTACTTATTCCTGGCAAGGCATATCGACCCCGATAAGCTGCCCAAAGAACAGGTCATGCAGCGCAAAGTGGTGGAGATACTCCAGGAAGGACCGGCCAGCCTCTCCAAGCTGTTGCGAAAGGCCCATGTTCACCATTCCGTCCAGTTGTCCATGGAACCTCTACTCAAGAAGAGGATCATCGAACAGGCCGCTCTCACCCCCACCGACCTGCTTCACGTAAACCGGGAGATCCAGCTTTGGAGCAGACCCGCGGCCAAGCAGGCCATGCGATGCTTTGCATATCTGAACAACCGGGACCCGGACACCTTTGCAGCCGAGGTCACGGACCATATCGTCTCCAGGATTTGCCACGAGGCTGTGATTTTCCTGGCGGGCCAGAGCGGTCTGAACTCTTTACCTGACGAGATCACGGACGATTGGGGGGCGTGGCTCTTTGACAGGTCGCAGGACAACGGTGATCCGCTTTTGGACGTAGCCGTTAAGAGCAGGCTGCCCCTTATCGGCATTGGAGCGCCTGCGGCAGCCTTTCTCCAGCACGTGGCGGAAAAGCTCCACACCCGCTTTGTGCTTCCTGACCACGCCGCGGTGGCCAATGCCGCGGGAGCGGTGGCCGGCTCAATCATGGTGGAAAGGGAGGCCCTGGTATATCTCCAGGAGACCGAAGACACTTATAACTACCAGGCCCGTATAGAAGAGATGATGGCGGATTTCAAGGAAGCGGAGGAAGCCCAGGAATGGGCTCTCGGAAAGGCCATGGACCTCGCCAGGGAAGCCGCGCTGGAAGCCGGGGCCATCGAGCCGGTGGTGACAACCAATATCAGGATAGAAGGGTCTTTAAAAAGAGTAAGCGCATATGCCGTCGGCAACCCGGAAATGACCGGGAACCAGATGGCGGAGGACACTCTATAGGCGACGCCCCCGGGGGCAAGATACTATGAGCGAGTTTCCGGAAGAGAAGCCTGCGGTGAGAAAAGCAGAGAACAACGCTCCGGAGGGACCGAAATGGATTATAGCCTGCGGGTCCATGGAGCCGGAAATAATGGCGCTTCGCCCGGAACAGAACGGCATCATGGTAAAGTTTCTGGACCAGAACCTGCACCGGACTCCCGACCTGATGCCGGAGATCATCCAGGAAGCGGTGGACGCGGTCAAGGCGGAGGCTTCGATGATAGTGTTGGGGTATGGCCTCTGCTCGAACGGCATAGCAGGAGTGAAGGCGCCTGACCAGGGACTTATTGTGCCGCGGGTGCACGACTGCATCGCGTTGTTCCTGGGGTCGCGGGAAAAGTATCAGAAAGCCTTCAGCGACAACTGCGGCACTTATTACCTCTCTCCCGGCTGGGTGGCGGAAAAGAAGGACCCCCTGGGGTACCTGGAAAGCGACTACGTTCCCCGTGTCGGGCGGGAGACCGCGGAATGGGCGTTGCACGAGGAGCTCAAGCATTACACCCGCATCGCACTTATAGACACGGGGGTCAAAGACGTGAACCCGCTTCGGGAACGCGCGCTGGAGAACGCCCGTTTCCTGGAGAAGGAGTACGACGAGGTCCGCGGAACGAACGACTACTTCAAGAAGATACTTTTCGGTCCTTACAACGAAGAGGACTTTATCCACGTCGGGCCGGGCGAAGTGATAACCCAGAGGCCTTTTCTGGATTAAAAGACAGGGCTTGCTGTTATAAAAATACGGAGAAAGGAGAAGGAAAAAAATGACGGACAAAGACACAAAATCGGTTGAGATTACCCGTGAATATTACAATTCCTCGGACGCGGACAACTTCTACTTCACCATCTGGGGAGGCGAAGACCTCCACCTGGGCATCTACGATTATCCGGAAGAGCCCATATTCGACGCCAGCCGCCGCACCATTGACCGGATGGCTGCCAAGGCCCATGAGCGGATATCCCCAAAGACCCATATCCTGGACATCGGCGCCGGGTTCGGCGGAACGGCGCGTTACCTGGCCGGCAAGTTCGGCTGCAAGGTCACCGCCCAGAACCTCTCCGAAGTCGAGAACGAACGCGACCGGAAGATGAACCAGGAGCAGGGATTGGACCACCTGGTGGACGTGGTGGACGGCAACTTTGAAGAGCTGCATTTTAAAGACGAGTCCTATGATATTGTCTGGTCCCAGGACTCCATACTCCACAGCGGAAAGCGCGAGCAGGTCATAAAAGAAGCCGCCAGGGTATTGAAGCCCGGAGGAGACCTGATCTTTACCGACCCCATGCAGGCAGACGACTGCCCGGAGGGAGTGCTGGACGCGATCTACGAAAGGATACATTTGACTTCGCTTGGCTCTCCCGCGGTCTATCGCGAAGCGGCAAAAAAAGCCGGGCTGAAGGAAATAGACTTCGAGGAGCTGACCCCCCATCTCACCCGGCACTATGGCCGCGTGCTGCAGGAGACCGAAAACAACGAAGAGAGGCTCCGGGAGGTCTGCTCCGATGAATACATCCAGCGAATGAAAAAAGGGCTGGCCAACTGGGTGGACGGGGGCAAAAAGGGATACCTCTGCTGGGGGATATTCCATTTCCGCAAAGAGTAGCACTTGAAACGGAGCAGATTCACAACGCCTTGGCTCACGAAGGAAAGACGGTGGTCCAAGGCGTAAAGTATCTAGTGCTTTGTCACTCAAAAAAAGGGGAACGAGTGCAATGCAGATCGCGGCTAAAGCCGCTCGCACGATTATTTTCTATTCCTCAAAAAGCTTTTGACAAGGCGCTAGTGTTTGTTCACAATTGTTTTTGTCACCTACAAAAAACAGTTCTTGTGCGAGCGGCTTTCTTCGCGACTAACATCGCTCGCACTAAAATCATCCTTCTTGGAGGCGACGGAAAACGCTTGACAGAGCACTAGTGTCTTGTCAAGCTTACACTGACGCATAATGTGCGAGCGACTTTAGTCGCGATATCGGTCGCTTGGACGAAAAATGTCTATCTTGTAAGCGACAAAAAACGCTTGACAGAGCACTAAACGGACGGGAGCAGTTCAACTTCCGTCGTGTATCGGTTAATTTGATAAGCCCACATGAAGATAGAATCAAAGCAGAAGACTATAGAAGCCCGGAACCTGATCAAGATCTTCGGTCCTCATCCCGACGAGGCCCTGGACATGATCGAGCAGGGGGCCGGCAAGACCGAGGTCATGGAAAAGACCGGTCACACCGTGGGCATCTACGACGTGTCTTTCGAGATCGAGGAAGGCGAGACAGTGGTGGTCATGGGACTTTCCGGCAGCGGCAAGTCCACGCTGATAAGATGTATAAACCGGCTTATCGACCCCACCCGGGGGGAAGTGATCGTAGAAGGTGAAAATATTATGGATTATGATCACCACCAGCTCCGGGAACTCCGGCGAAAGAAGTTCGGAATGGTGTTTCAGCATTTCGCGCTCTTACCTCACCGGAGCGTGCTTCGTAACGCCGAGTACGGCCTTGAAGTCCAGGGCGTTCCCAAGAAAGAGAGAGAGCAGACTGCCAGGAAGACCCTGGGTCTGGTGGGTCTTGAGGGATGGGAGAACCAGATGCCCGCCCAGTTGAGCGGAGGAATGCAGCAGCGGGTGGGACTTGCCCGGGCCCTGGCGGTGGACCCCGACATCCTCCTCATGGACGAGGCCTTCAGCGCCCTGGACCCGCTTATCCGCCAGGACATGCAGGACGAGCTCATCAAGCTACAGGAAAGGGTCAAAAAAACCGTGCTTTTTATCACCCACGACCTGGACGAGGCTTTGAAGATCGGCGACCGGATCGTGCTCATGAACGAGGGCATGGTGGTCCAGATCGGCACTGGGGAAGAGATTCTCACTTCTCCCGCCGACGACTACGTGAAAAGGTTCGTGGAGGGTGTTGACCGCTCGCGGGTTCTTACCGCCCAGGCCGTCATGCGCCGGCCGCGGGCCGTAGGGTTTGTAAATGACGGTCCCCGCACTGCGCTCCACCGCATGAAGGAGGCCGGCATTTCCTCTCTGTTTGTAGTGCGAAGGGACTATACTCTGGTGGGAATGATCTCCGCGGAGGAGGCGGACCGCCATGCAGGACAGGGAAAGACCTTGAAAGACATCTGCCAACAGGTGGATTACTCGGTGGGTCTGGAAGAGCCCCTCAACAACCTGATACCAGTACTGGCCGAGACCAGCCGGCCGGTGCCGGTGGTGGACGGGAAGAACTGCCTGAAGGGCGTTGTCGTTAAGGGCAGCCTGCTGGGCGGTCTTGCTGAAGGAGGGGGCCGCTGATGTACTATGAGATACCCAAGTTTCCACTGGGAAAATATGTAGAGGCCGCCATTGACTTTATTAAAAACAACTTCGAGTTTTTGACGGATTCCATAAGCATCGTCACCAAGTTCGGCTACGAGGGACTGGTCAACCTTTTCACGGCTCTGCCGCCGTGGGTGCTGATAGGCATCCTCACCGGTATAGCCATTTACCTGGGAGGCATTAAACTGGGCCTTTTCATCGAGATCGGTCTCGCTTTTTGTCTCAACCTCAAGTTGTGGGACCCCACTATTGAGACCCTGGCACTGCTCATCATTACCACTGTTTTTACTGTTGCCATAGGCCTGCCGCTGGGGGTGGCGGGATCTCTCTCCAGGATATTCTACCGGATCATCACGCCTGTCCTGGATTTCATGCAGACCATGCCTGCCTTTGTATATCTTATCCCGGCCATATTTCTGTTCAAGCAAGGCGTGGTCCCCGCCATGTTCGCTACGGTGATATTTTCCATGCCGCCCACCGTCCGGCTTACCATGCTGGGCATCCTGGAGGTGCCCGCCGATTTGATAGAGGCGGTGGATTCTTTCGGTTCGACGCGAATGCAAAAGCTGATAAAGCTCCAGCTTCCCATGGCTAAAACCACGATAATGGCGGGAATCAACCAGACTATCATGCTGGGTTTATCAATGGTGGTCATCGGTGCAATGGTCGGGTTTGGGGGCTTGGGAGAAAGAGTGTGGTGGTCGATTCAGAATGTTAATATCCCTAAAGGGTTCGAGAGTGGAGTGGCGGTGGTAATACTTGCCATGGTCCTTGACCGTATTTCGCAAAGGATCGGGATGAAGTCCGAAACAGGATGATAAAAGGAGGAAGGCCATGAAGAAAATGATCATAAGCTTGGTTGCATGCCTTGTGGCAACGGCGATTGTCTGCGCAGCTTGTGAATCCGGAAAAGGAAAGAAAAAAGGGAAAAACGAAGCCGCGAAAAAAATAACCCTGGATTACGTGGTATGGTCCGACGCGGTTGCCAGCACTAATGTAATGAAGGTACTGTTGGAGGACATGGGATACGAGGTCAAGACAGTATCGGTTTCCGCGGCCTTCATGTGGCAATCTGTGGCCACGGGCGGCGCCGACGCCTTTGTGGCGGCATGGCTTCCCAACACCCATAAGCCATACCACGAGAAATACAAGGACGATGTCGTGAACCTGGGGCCCAACCTGGAGGGATGCAGGATAGGCATGGTTGTGCCGAAGTACGTGACGATTGATTCGATCAGTGACCTCCCTGAAAACGCCGATAAGTTCGACAACAGGATCATAGGTATTGACCCCGGCGCAGGGATAATGAAAGCCACCGAGAGAGCCATTAAAGAGTACAGACTGGAAAACATGCAGCTCATACAGGGAAGCGGACCGGCCATGGCAGCTTCGCTTGGATCGGCCATTGAAGACAAAGAGTGGATAGTAGTGACCGGATGGACGCCGCACTGGAAGTTTATGCGCTGGGACTTGAAATATTTAAAGGACCCCAAAAACGCCTATCGCAAAGATGAGCACGTCTCCACTATAGTCCGAAAAGGGCTGAAAGAGGACATGCCCAAAGCATACGAACTCCTCGACAACTTCTACTGGGAGATAAAAGACGTGCAGGAGCTCATGATGTGGAACCGCAAAGAAGATGCCGATCCCTACAAAAACGCCCAAAAGTGGGTGAAACAGAACCCGGAGATGGTCAAGAAGTGGATGCCTTGACTATTCCGGTGTTAGATCGAGAAAATGGCCGGAGGCTTTTAACAAGCCTCCGGCCGTCTCGCGCTTTGATGCGGGGAATAAGAGTTTCTTTTAATCTTTGAACCTGTACTTCTCGCGGGGTCCCTTTTCCGCTTCCTCTCGTGCTTCGAGCTCCTCCTGAGAGATCACCTGGCAGTAGGGGCTTACCCTTCCGTTTGCATAATCTTCCTCGGAGATGAGTTCGCAACGAGGGTCTTCTCTACAGGATTCGATGTCGGTGGATGAGCTCACACCCTCGATCTCCCAGCGTTCATACATGCTCATGAGAACCCGCTCCCCGATGTGGACCTCCTTTTTGGCCTCTGTTATGAGCGCCACCGAGGTGTCGGGATGGGGATCAAGGATAACGGCTTTGGCGATGATCTTCTTGGGTATCCGGATGTAGTCGTCGCTGAGCGGGTCCTTGACAAGTTCGCAAGGCTCGTAAATATAGAACATGTGGCCCCGCTTGACGTTATCGTTCGTGCCCACGTCAAGGTATATAACGTCGTTCTCGCCCATGATGGTCTTGCGGTTCTTCGAGGCGATGACGTATCCTCTCAGTTTTTTGATGCTGGTGGGAAGTATCTCCAGCTCCTGCTCCAGCGGCTTGACATAGGGGGTCAGCCTGTCCCCGTCCATAATCTCGATAAACGCCTTGGTTATAACAGCCTCGGAGACCTCGGCCTCCACGCTGGTGAGTTCCACCACCCCAAGGTTGACTACCTGGTAACCGATCGGCTCTCCGGTCACCGGATGATGGACCTTGATGACCTCGCCGGTGCTGGGATCGCGAAGATGACGGAAAGCGGTGAACTGGTCGCCAACTTCCTTTAAACCGGTCTTGCCCACGTTAACGTAGACCTTGTCGCGCTCGGCGAGGAGCTTCTTATGCTGAAGGCTGTCAATGATCTTGCCGGCAACCTCCAACTCATTAGTGGACACGAAACCGGTGGACCCCATGTACTGGTACTTGATCTCTCTTTTCTCCGTGGGGGGAGCAGTATACACTGTGCCCCCTTCTACAGGAGCCAGTTCCTCCTGTATTACAACCTCGGGATACAGGTAAAGAATGTCGCCGGGATAGATAAGGTGGGGGTTTATCACTATTTTAGAGTTGCGCTCCCAGATCTTGGGCCAGTAGTAGGGACTGTTAAGATACTTGGCTGCTATGTCCCACATGGTGTCGCCGGTCTGAACAACATAGCCCACCCGGAGGATGTTCCCCTCTTGGAGCCAGATCAGGTTCATGCTTTCCAGTTCCGGCTCCATGTAAACAACATCGGAACCCGATTCGACTGTGGTGCTCCCCGCCTCCGTCGAGACGATGGAATCAGCAGACCCCGATTCCTGGGCCTGGCCCTGGCTTACCAGGAATACAAGCCCGAGCATAAGGGCCGCCGTTAAAAACCGCTTCAGAATTACCCGCATCATTATTCACGACCTCCTTGGTTTAGCGCTTCGGTCCGTCCCTCTCCACCAGGCTAGGGACAACAGGATGAAAGCTTTTCCTCAGCCTTCTTGGCAGATTTGCTGAACGGATATAAAACCTTGACCTCCCGGAGAACATCCGCCGCCTTGTCGGTACGGCCCAGCTCGAGGTAGGAAAGTCCAACCAGGTAAAGAGCCCGGGCAGCGTAGCTGCTGGTAGGATGATCTTCGGTAACCAGGTTAAGGTAACGGATGGCATCGTTGTACTCACCTTTGTTGTATAACGCCTCTCCCAGGTGGTAAGCCACTTCACAAGCGTGAGAGCTGCTGGGATACCGGTCCAGAAAAGACTTCATTTTGGAGACGGCCTGCTCGTCGTTGCCGGCGTCCCAAGATGATTTCAATTCTTTGTAAAGCTTCTGCTCCGAAGCTGACGGCTTGGGCTCGGCCTTTCGGGCGGGGGACTTGCTGCTTTGCGATGTATCAGGATTTCTCGAAGCCATGGCCGGAGGAGTGGAACGGGCGGTCCTCTTTTTCCGGTCCCGATCTTTTTTGCTCGGCTCTGTCTCCGGGTCAGGAGGAGGGGTATATCGAGTGCCGGGAAGAGGAGTTTTGTGCTCCACCAGGGAAACAGTGTCTCCCTCCCGCTTTTCTATAAGGACTCTGCCTCCCCTCCTGCTCGAGTTGCCTGCTTGGGAGCCGGAATTCCTCTTTTTCGAAGCCGACTGATCATTGTTCTGTGGAGAAATTCTTACAACGTCCAGGTCAGGAACCGCGCTTGGAGAGTGACCGGCGTGTGCTTTGCCGCCGGCAACGTACTCGCCGCTTTCCTGGCCTTTATACACGGTGTTCACTCTTTCCGTAATGATATCAATACGGCGCTCGAGGTCGGAGACCCGCTCCTCCAGGTCTACGTTCTGCTTCTCAAGTTTCTCCAGTCGGTTTAGAAGCTCCTTCTTGGAAGGACCTTGGAAAGGGTCGAATGCTCCAAGGCTCAGCAAGGATAGGATTAGAACCGCCAATACCGCAGTCCGCGCTTTCGTGTCCATTTTTCAGCCTCCGCTTTCGATTCCGCATAACCAGCGTGCACTACAATTTCAATAACCGCTAAAAATGCAACCAGCCTATCGGTTTACTAGTGTCAATTATATGAAAAATAGAAAAGAATGTCAAGTTAAATAAGACAGTTAATCCATAAAAATTCAAAAAGCCGACTCCCGGGCCCACAAGCTGAAAAATCCGATAAACAGCAGCTCTGAATCAAACCTCGACACCCGGCTCACGGATCACCTTTTGGAGAGTTCCGGGAAAGTCGGAAATAATGCCGTCCACCCCCATATTAAGAAGACGCCTCATCTCGCCTTGCCTGTTCACTCCCCACGGAATGACCTGAATGCCCTTCCGGTGCTGGCGCTCCAGGTACTTGGCGGTCACCTGGCCGGGCTCAGGATGCTTGGAAAAAGTGGTTGCAAACACCCCGAACCATGCCCGCCGAAGATGAAAAAGTGAATCCGAGATATAGTTGAAACCGGTTCGAAGACCCGGCTCCAGGCTTTGCACCTTCTTTATAATGACCGGATTAAAGCTCGAGATAATTGCCCTCTCGAGCATGTCGCGCTCTTTGAGCAGCTTGATCACGATCTCGCTGAGCCGCTCGGAAAAAGGGTTAAGTCCCTTGATCTCCACGTCCAGGATCATGTCCTGGTAATGGTCCAGTACGTCTTCCAGTCGGGGAACTCTTTCGCCTTGAAAGCGGGGATGGAAGTGCGATCCCACGTCCACCCGGCAGAGCTCTGCAAAGCTCAACTCCCGGATGCTTTTTTTATGACGGGTAAGCCTCTCCAGGGTCAGGTCGTGAACGACCACGGCCACCCCGTCGGAGGTGAGCAGCGTGTCTATTTCGAAGCCGTGCATGCCCGCCCGGCGGGCGGCCAAGAATGCGGGCCAGGTGTTCTCCGGGGCCTCGCCGCCGGCCCCCCGGTGGCCGAGCAGAAGGGGACGGGGAAGCTCTTCCATGACTTCACGTTCAGTCCTTGACCTGGGCGATAAGTTCGATTGCAACCGGCGCGTTCGCGGGAAGCTCGGCCACCCCTGCCGCCATGCGGGCGTGTCTGCCCCTCTCGCCAAGAACGGCCACCAGGACATCCGACGCTGCATTGATGACCTCCGGCTGGTTCGTAAAGCCGGGACTGGAAGCCACGCTGCCGGTCATCTTGACGATCATAAGGACCCGCTCCAGGTCGCCTGTCTCGTGCCGGAGCACCGAGAGAGCGTTCAATGCAGCAAGCTCGGCCGCTTTCCGGGCATCCTCCACTCCCAGCTCCGAGTCGACCTTGCCGGTGTACCGCATCTCGTCTCCCCAACGCGGAAGCTGGCCGGATACGTAGACCAGCGCTCCCGTCCTTTGCGCGGCAACGTATGATCCCATGGGCAATGGAGGAGGAGGCAGCTCAATCTTATCGCCCTTGCTCTGATCTTCTTTCATTTCAAACCCTCGCAAAAATAATGTAGCATAGCTTTACGATACTGTTCTACGAATCCGTACTCCGCCCGCAGTAAGGACTTCAGCTTATAACTTTTTACGGCTTGCATCAACCCTGGACATGGCGCTATTGTATCAGGAAGACGCAGAATAATTAGTGCCTGTTGCGAAACGGAGGTTTTATTTACTTTTGCGGTGCTGTTTAGGAGTGCGGCAGCAAGCTGTCCGCTTTTTCCGCCGGGAAGCAAGCTTTCCTGTCTGCCCTGTCTGCGTGTCCGCACAGGCAGGCGTGTCCGGCACAGGCAGGCGCGCTCCAAAAACGGAGTTTTGCAACGGGAACTAATTATCAAATTAACAAGGAGGATCACAGATGAACGAGTTGGTAAAGATCGCGATGGCCCTGTTGGTTGCTGTTTTCGCTCTGGGCCTGGTCTCGTGTGAAAAGTCCGCCACTGCCGATAAAGCAGACGACTCTCAGGAGGAGTCGAAGAAAAAGCCCGACGCCAAGGCCGACTCCGAGCTCACCGAGGCCGAGCTCTGGAAGAAGGCCGAGGAAGAGGGGACCATCAAGGCTTACGACGCCTACGTAACCTTGCATCCGGACGGTGACCACGCTGACGCCGCCAAGGACAAGCTGGTCGAGCTCTGGGGCAAAGAGGTCAAGAAGTTCAAACCCGAAGACATGGAAAAGTTCAAAGCGGTCATCGAGACCAACCAGGGCATAATCAAGTTCAAGTTCTTTCCCCATGACGCACCCAACCATTGCCGCAACTTCATCCGGCTGGCCATGTCTCACTTCTACGACGGGCTTATCTTCCACCGCGTGATCGACGGCTTCATGATCCAGGGAGGGTGTCCCCAAGGGACCGGCAGAGGCGGCCCGGGCTATAAAATAAAAGCCGAGTTTAACGACAGGCCCCACATGGAAGCAACGGTAAGCATGGCCCGGTCCACGCATCCCGATTCCGCGGGAAGCCAGTTCTTCATCTGCCTTGCCCGCAAGCCCTTCCTGGATGGAAAATACACCGCCTTCGGCCAGGTCACAGACGGCATGGACGTAGTGAAAAAGATAGGCAAGGTCGAGACAGGCGAACGTGACCGTCCCCTGACAAAGCAGATCATGGAGAAAGTATATATTGAAGGGCTTTAACCAACTCCAGTTCGGTTAGATATCTCTCTTATTGTTAAAATTCCGGTTGACACGAGAACAGTGGTGTTATATTGTTCTTGACATAGATTCAAAAGATATAAGATCAAAGAGAAGTCTTTTCCCGCCCAGGCCAGGGTATGAAATACAATGCACAGCGGTCCGACATGCCGGTCGAGACGCCGGCAAAGGATTCGGAGAATTGGACGAGAAGCCTGAAAACGACGGGGCAGCATCTTTACCGCGAGACAAGACCCTTCGCTCCTTCCGGATTCTCGGAGCTTTCAATGGGCTGGTGGTGGAGACAAAGACTGCGAGTGAACTTTGCAGACTTCTCTGCGAGCTCATTGTAGATGAAGGCGGATATGTTTTCGCTTGGGTCGGCTTTGCGGAGCATGACGATAAAAAGAGCGTCCGGGTGGCGGCCAAGGCGGGACACGACGAGGGCTGCTCTGATCTTATGGACATAACCTGGTCGGACACCGAGCGGGGCAGAGGCACCACCGGTCGCTGCATCCGGGAAGGAAAACCAATGGTGGCCCGCCAACTGGACAGCGAGGAGCACTACTCCCCCTGGCGGGAAACGGCCCTCCATCGCGGCCACCGTTCATGTGCGGCATTGCCCCTGTTTCAGCAAGCTCGCCCCATAGGCGCGTTGAACATCTACTCCAGCGAGCCGGACGACTTCTCTTCTTTCGAGATCGACCTTCTGATGGAGCTCGCCAACAGTTTCTCCAACGGCATCATGGCCATCCGTTCCCGCGCCCAGACCCGGAACATCTTTCAAGCCATCGGACATCCCACACTGATCCTGGACAAGGACCATCACATCTTCTCGGCAAACAAGGCGGCTTTAGAGCTACTGGGGATCACCGAACATGAAGTTTTCGGAAAATATTGTTACGAGCTTTTCCATAACAGCGATCGCCCGCCGCCGGGCTGTCCGCAGCAGAAGATGATGAAGTCGGGAAAGTTTGAAAAGACCGAGATGGAGATCGAAGCCCTCGACCGGGTGTTCCTGGTATCCTGCACGCCGGTCTCCAGCGAAGAAGGAGAGCTGGACCACATCATCCACGTTGCCACCGACGTAACCGGCCAGCAGCGGGCGGAACAGGAGCTCAAAAAGAGCGAGACTCGCTATCGTAAGCTGGTGGAGAACCAGCCGGCAATTATCTGCGAGCTGGACGGGGACGGCAAGACCCTGTTCGTAAACTCCCGGATCGAAGACATCACCGGGTATAAGCCAAAAGAGCTTTTAGGACAAAACTGGTGGGAAACGTTTTACAGTGCGGAGGGGAAGGACCGGGTGAGCGAGCTTTATGAGAGGTTCAGTTACGGCGATGTCAACGGGTTCGAGATGGCTCTCCGGGCCAAAGACGGCTCCATCCGGACAATTGTCTGGAACTCGTTTAACAAGTGGGGCGAGAAGGGGGAGTTGCTCGAGATCAAAGGCGCCGGTATTGACGTTACCGAACGCAAAGACCTGGAGGAGCAGCTTTACCATTCCCAGAAGATGGAATCGCTGGGAAGGCTTGCCGGCGGAGTCGCGCATGACTTCAACAACCAGTTGTCGGTGATCATCAGCATCTCCGACGTGCTCGCCCGAAAGCTCGAACCCAACAGGGAACTAAAAGAAGACATAGAGATGATACGGGGCGCAGCAGAAAGGTCAGCGTCCCTTACCCGCCGGCTTCTGACCTTCAGCCGCAAGGAGGTTGTAAAGCCGAAGATACTGAACGTAAACGACGTTGTAAGAGACGCCCAAAAGATACTCGGCCAGGTCTTGGGGGATGACATCGAGCTTGAAGTGAGCTTGGACCCCGAGCTTTTCGAGACCAGGCTCGACCAGGGCCACCTGGAGCAGGTACTCATGAACCTGGCGGTGAACTCAAGAGACGCCATGCCCCGGGGCGGAAGGTTGTTGATCGAAACCGCGAACGCAGAGCTTGACCAGGCTTATGCTGACAGGCACGCCCTGGTCAAGCCGGGCTCTTATGTAATGATAGTGATGAGCGATACCGGCCGGGGCATGGACAAAAAGACGCTGGAGCATATCTTCGAGCCGTTTTTCACCACCAAGGAAAAGGACAGGGGAACGGGCCTGGGACTTTCCACGGTATACGGCATTGTGGAGCGCGCGGGCGGCCACGTCCGGGTTTACAGCGATCCCGGCCGAGGCACCGCCTTTCGGATATACCTTCCCCGCGTGGAAGAAGAAGCGGAAGAAGCCGCTCCTGCCGAAGCTCCGCAGCCCCGCTTGCCGGACAGGTCGGAGACCATCCTGGTGATCGAGGACGACGACATGGTGCGGGAAACCATGGTGCGGCTGTTGACCGTTGCCGGCTACGATGTCCTGGAAGCCGGCTCCGGCGAGGAAGGGTTGGAAAGACTGGACGAGTACAAGGACCGGGTAGCCGTAATCATCTCCGATGTTGTAATGCCGGGCATAAGCGGCAAGGAGTTAGCCGAGCGGGTGGTTTCCGGGTACCCCGGCATCATGATAGTCCTTACCTCCGGTTATCCGGATATGACAGAGGCTTTAAACGGCGCACCGGATGAGCGATTCCTGCTCCTCCAGAAACCTTTCACCGCAGACGAGCTGTATGAAAGGGTTACGCAAGCGCTGGAGTAGGAGAGAAAATCCTGCTTAAGGTCCCGGCGGCTTTTTTCCGGTACGGTAATTCCGGGCCACCAGGGACAGGAAGAGCCGGTCGGGGAGGACCTTGCGTGCGGAGAGGATAAGTCGGGCGCCCTTTGCCACCGGGTGCCGGAGCTTACGGGTGTCGGACAGAATGATGTCCGCTATCTGTCGGGCCACGTTCTCCGGGGGATCGGCTGCCTTGCCCATCTCCTTGGCCTTGACCTTGTGAAACCGCTCCAGGGCCTCCTTGTATGCCGATCCTTGCTCCCGGAGATGCTCGCTCGTGCTCCAGATATCCGTGCCCACGTCGCCGGGCTGGAAAAGAAGCACGCGGATGCCGAAGGGCCGCAGCTCGTAATAAAGCGACTCGGAGAGTCCCTCCACCGCGAACTTGGATGCGGTGTAGTGCGACTGGAAGGGCAGGCCTATCCTGCCGCCCGCGGAGCCGATGTTTACTATGTCGCCGCTCCCTTGCCCGCGCATGTGAGGCAGCACTGCCTTCACCATGTTGACCACGCCCATGTAGTTGGTCTCGAAGATGCTGCGGGCAAGGTCCGTGGAGACCTCCTCGACCGGGCCGGAAAAGCTGCTGCCCGCGTTGTTGATGAGCGTGTCAAGCCTTCCTTCTTTTTCGATCACGTCGCTGACAACTTCGTAAGCGGACTCCGCAGAAGTCACGTCCAAAGTCAAGGGGGTAAAAGGAGCGTCTTCGCAATCGGAGCGGGCGGCGCCGTAGACGCGCTTTCCGCGCTTGGTGAGCTCGCCTGCCAGCGCCCTGCCGAGCCCCCTGCTGGCACCGGTTATAAGGACCACCTCGCTCATTTGTTCCCCTCCGGCATCTTGATAAGCTCGACCAGCATGCCGCAGGAGGCCGGCGTGTCCAGGTAGGCGGTGCCCGCGCCCGGCAGGAAACTTCCCCGCTGGATGACCTCGCCGCCGTCCGCGGTCCACTCCTCGACCGCCTTGTCAAGGTCGTCAACAAAAAAGCCCACGTGATGCAGTCCCTGCCCGGTGCGAGGAAGATACAGCGGGTCGGTAAGTATGGACTCGCCCTCCACAACCTCGATGATCTCGTACATCAAGTCCTCGTGCTTGCAGATGCCGGCCTTGATGCGGTAGCTGATCTCCCTGCCCTTGTAAACCGCCATAATATTGTCCAGGGGGACAATACCGAAAGGACCGATCCCAAACTGCCGGTACAAAAAATCGACGGCCCGCTCTACGTCCTTCACCACGATACCCAACTGGCCCACTTTGCCGAGATTCATTTACTCCTCCATTATTTAAGTCAAACACCGTTTTGAGGTGGTCATTGTATTTTCTCCGCACGATTGGCTTGCCGGCAATTTTTTTTCTGAAAGTTTTCAGTCCCGGTTGTGTCAATTGCTTTTCATAATACAGAACAAACTTGACGGTAACGTCCCGCATATTGTCTATCCCGTAACGGGGAAGAGCTTCTTCTATTATCGTGCTCTGTAAAAGTAATCTGATGCGTGCGTGCGACTTTAGTCGCGACATAAATTCGCTTCTGCGCTTCCTCCCGTACCATTATTTCTGCATAAATCAATAAGCGATGTGCATTCTGAAATTTCATTTCTTCATCAGAGCCTATTGGGGGCCGGCTGGTTTTTCGCTCTACCAGCGCGAGTTTAATGGAGGCCCCCTCTTGGATGAATATCAAGCAGTCGCACACTTTGAACTCGCCGCGGCTCAAAAATTCTCCTTTCAGAATCACGTAATTTCTCAAGCCGGTCATTTTGATCGTAAGTCTCTTCTGTTTCTCCTCTGCGCATGTCTTTACTACCGCTTCTCTATGGTTG